>JAYRNW010000036.1:0-42314 GCA_041911995.1 Casimicrobiaceae bacterium
CTCGACGTGGGCGACGGGCCGAACGAGTTCCTGCAGCTCGTGTACGCCAACGACGCGAAGCTGTACGTGCCGGTGTCCAACCTGCACCTCATCAGCCGCTACAGCGGCGCGTCGCCGGAAGCGGCGCCGCGGGACCAGCGCGGCGGCGGGCCGGGGGGGAAGGCGGAGCGCCAGGCGGCGCAGCAGGCGCACGACACCGCGGCCGAGCTGCTCAACCTCTACGCGCAGCGCGCGGCGCGGCAGGGCTATGCGTTCGGGTTCAAGCCGCGCGACTACGAGCGCTTCTCCGAGGGCTTCGGCTTCGAGGAGACGGCCGACCAGGCCGCCGCGATCGAGGCGGTGGTCAAGGACATGACGTCGGGCCGGACGATGGACCGCCTCGTGTGCGGCGACGTCGGCTTCGGCAAGACCGAGGTCGCGCTGCGCGCGGCGTTCGTGGCGCTCGCCGACGGCAAGCAGGTCGCGCTGCTGGTTCCGACCACGCTGCTCGCCGAGCAGCACGTGCAGACGTTCTCCGACCGCCTCGCCGACTTCCCGGTGCGCATCGCCGAGCTGTCGCGCTTCCGCACCGGCAAGGAGACGAAAGCGGCGCTCGACGGCCTCGCGGCCGGGCAGATCGACCTCGTGATCGGCACGCACAAGCTGCTGCAGTCGGACGTGAAGTTCCGCAACCTCGGCCTCGTCGTCATCGACGAGGAGCACCGCTTCGGCGTCCGGCAGAAGGAGCTCTTGAAGCGGCTGCGCGCGGAAGTCGACGTGCTGACGCTCACAGCCACGCCCATTCCGCGCACGCTCGCGATGTCGCTCGAAGGCATCCGCGACTTCTCGGTGATCGCGACCGCGCCGCAGCGCCGGCTCGCCATCAAGACGTTCGTCGCCGCGTACTCGTCCGGCATCGTGCGCGAGGCCGCGCTGCGCGAGCTGAAGCGCGGCGGGCAGATCTACTTCCTGCACAACGACGTCGACACGATCGCCACGCGCGCCGAGGCGCTCGCCAAGCTGCTGCCCGAGGCGCGGATCGCGGTGGCGCACGGCCAGATGGCCGAGCGCGCGCTGGAGCACGTGATGCGCGACTTCTACCAGCAGCGCGTCAACCTGCTCGTCTGCTCGACGATCATCGAGACCGGCATCGACGTGCCGACGGCCAACACGATCATCATCGACCGCGCCGATCGGTTCGGCCTGGCGCAGCTCCACCAGCTGCGCGGCCGCGTCGGCCGCTCGCACCATCAGGCGTACGCGTACCTGCTGACGCCGCCGGCCGACGCGCTGTCCGCGCAGGCGAAGAAGCGGCTGGAAGCGATCCAGATGATGGAGGACTTGGGCTCCGGGTTCTACCTCGCGATGCACGACCTCGAGATCCGCGGCGCCGGCGAGGTGCTGGGCGAGTCGCAGTCGGGCGAGATGCAGCAGATCGGCTTCCAGCTCTACAACGACATGCTGCGCGCCGCGGTGTCGGCGTTGAAGGCCGGCCGCGAGCCCGACCTCACCGAGCCGCTGGGCGTCACGACCGAGATCAACCTGCACGTGCCGGCGCTGCTGCCCGAGCGCTACTGCAACGACGTGCACGAGCGACTCGTCCTCTACAAGCGCCTCGCGAGCGCGGAGACGGCGGAAGAGATCGAGGGCATCCAGGAAGAACTGGTCGACCGCTTCGGGCCGACGCCCGACCAGGCGCAGGCGCTGCTCGCGTGCCACCGGCTGCGGCTCGCGGCGAAGCCGCTCGGCGTCACCAAGGTCGACGCCGGCCCCGAGCGCACGACCATCCAGTTCGTCAAGCGGCCGCCGTTCGATGCCGGCACGCTGATCCTGATGGTGCAGAAGGACGGCCGAATCCGCTTCGCCGGCCCCGACCGCGTGCGCATCGACCGCGCGGCGCCGAAGCTCTCCGAGCGCATTTCGCTGGTGAAGGATTTCCTCGGGCGGCTTTCCTGAGCGAAGTCGCACGCCGCCCCACCGCCCGCCGGGTGGTACGATTCCCGCGACGCATTCGCGCGTGTCGTTCGATGCACAGCCCCCTCCCCCCGCAGATGCACGTGTTCGTCCGCGACTGGCTGTCGGCGAACAACATCCTGTTGAAGAGCCGCGACGGCCACGTGCTGATCGACACCGGCTACGTGAGCCACGCGCCGCTCACCATGGCGCTGCTCGCCTCGCCGCGCGGCCTCGCCGGCGCGCCGCTGGCGAAGCTCGTCAACACGCACGGGCACTCCGACCACATCGGCGGCAACGCGACGGTGCGCCGGACGTACGGCTGCCCGATCGCGTTCCCGGCGATGGAGGCGCCGCTGGTCGAGCGCTGGGACGAGAAGGGCCTGTGGCTCGCCTACGCCGACCAGACGGCCGAACGCTTCGGCGTCGACGAGCTCCTGCATCCGGGCACGACGCACGTGTGGGGCGACCTCGAGTGGCAACTCTTCGCCGCGCCCGGGCACGACATGGGCGCACTCGTCTTCTACAACCCCGAGCACCGGATCCTCGTGTCCGGCGACGCGCTGTGGGAGAACGGCTACGGCCTCGTCCTGCCGCCCGCGCTCGACCCGGACGCGCTGCCGGCCACGCGCGACACGCTCGACGTCATCGCCGGGCTCGACGTGCGTGTCGTCATTCCCGGCCACGGCGAGCCGTTCCGCGACGTCGGCGCGGCGCTCGACCGCGCGTACCGGCGCACCGCGGCGTTCGAGGCCGACGAACGGCGCATGGGGCGCCACGCCGCCAAGGTCATCCTGACGTTCAACCTGCTGCATCGGCGGCGGATGCCGGTCGCCGACCTGCCCGCGTACGTCGAGCGCATCGGCATCTACCGCGATGTCAACGAGAAGGTCCTGCACATGGCGCCCGTCGCCCTCGCGCACATGCTCGTCGACGAGCTGACGCGCGCCGGCGCCGTCCGTGTGGAGGACGGCGACCTCGTCCCGGCGTAGCCGGCGAGGAATAATCGCGCGACGCACCTTGTTTCCCACCGAGGCCCCGACCGGCCGCCCACCACCCTGCTCGAGGAGGATCCATGAACAGAACTGCCGTCGCCGCCACCTCTGCCTTCGCCGTCGTCGCCGTGTTCTCGGCGGCGGTCCTCGCGCAGGACATGCGGCCCGACCGTGCCATCAAGTACCGGCAGGGCATCATGCAGGCGCAGGGCTGGCACATGGGCGTGCTCTCGCGGATGGCCAAGGGTGAGATCCCGTACAACAAGGACCAGGCCGTGCGCAGCGCGACGTTCGTGAACGAGCTCGTCCGGATGCCGTGGGACGGCTTCGTCCCGGTCTCCGACAGCGGCAACACCAAGGCCAAGCCGGAGATCTGGAAGGACAAGGCGAAGTTCGACAAGCTCGCGCAGGAAGTGCAGCAGGAGACGCCCAAGCTCGTCACCGCCGCCAATTCCGGCGACGTCGCGCAGCTGCGCACGGCAGTGGCGGCCGTCGGCAAGGCCTGCAACAACTGCCACGACGACTTCCAGAGCAAGTAGCGGCGGACGCCGCGCCCTTCACGGCCCGCCGTGGCGCGCGCCGCGAAGGGCCGCCGGCGTCACAGCCGGTTCACGACCCACCACACGAGCGCCGCGGCCGCCGCGAGCAGGACGACCGCGCGCGCCGTCGACGCCGCCGCGGCGGCTGCGTTCGCCACGCCTTCCGGCAGTCGCTTGCGCCCGCTGAACATCGCCGCGACCAGGTTGTCGCGCAGCACCGCGTAGTAGCCGATCACCGCGACGACGTGCACGGCGGCGAGCCCGACGAGGACCCACCACATCCGCCGGTGGACCCACCCCGCCTGCGTCGAGAACGCGTCGCTCACGTGTTTGACCAGCGGGCCTTCGTTGCCGACGTCGTCCTGCGTGAAGAGCCCGGCGCCCGCCTGCACCAGCATCGCGAGCAGCAGCAGGATCACCATCCAGCCGCCGAGCGGGTTGTGCGTTGCGTAGGTCGCGTGCGGCGGCCGCACCAGCGTGCGCGCGTAGCCGGCCACCGCCGCCGGGCCGCGCACGAACGCCGCGAAGCGCGCGTTGGCGCTGCCGGCAAACCCCCACGCGATCCGGAACAGCACCAGCGCCAGCAGCGTCTGCCCGCAGCGCATGTGCCAGACCAGCGCCTCGTTGCCGATCCTGCCGGTCACCACCAGCGCGACGACGAGCACGGCCATCGTCCAGTGCACGGCGCGCACCGGCCAGTCCCACACCGCGACCTCGACGCGCGGACCCGCTTGCTGTTCCATGGACGCTGCCGGACTCGAACGACGATGGCCGCCATTTCAGCAAGATTCCGGGGGCCGCGCAAACGCGGCCGCGCCCCCGTCGGCAGCCGCCGGGCGCGGCCCCGGATCGGATACAATGCACGGCCCGTCGCCGGCGGCCCGGCCCCGGTCCGTAATAGCCGGCGGCGCGCGCCTGTTCACGATCCGGCGCGCGATTCCCTTGCGAACGGGCGCGGCCGGCCGACGATGCGGCACGCCCGCATCCGCGCGACGCCCGCGCCCGCAACCGAAGGACCGCCACCGCCGTGAACGACTTCCTCCAGCATCCTGCCGTCCAGGGCGGCGTCGCCCCGTTCGTCGTCGCGCTCGTCGTGGCGGCCGTGCTCGGCCGCACCCGCTACGCGTGGCTCGCGATCGTCGCCGGCTACGCGACCATGGTGGCGCTGGCCACGGGCTTCTCGTTCACGCCGCTGTCCGCGTCGCGCAAGATCCTGCTGCTCGCGCTGCTGACGCCGGTGATCGGCATCGCGGCGGACCTCCTGTTCTCCCGCGCGCGCCCGGTCGCGATGGCCCTCGCCGTCGTCGTCGGCCTTGCGGCGGTCTGGGTGTTCCAGTCGGTGCTGTCGCAGCGCGAAGGCGCGCAGGCGTGGCTCGCCGCGCTCGGCATTCTCGCCTACGCGTCGGCGATGGTCTGGGCGCTGGTCTCGCTGCGCGACGATCCGCTGCGCACGGGGGTGGCGGGCCTGGGCCTCGGCCTCGCCGCCGGCATCGCAGCGGTCATCTCGGCGTCGATCGGCTTCCTGCTCGCGGGCGTCGCCGTGGCCGCCTCCGCCGGCGCGCTGCTCCTCTACTGGGTCGTGACGTCGCGCCCGATCGCCCCCGGCCTCCTCGGCACGCTGTCGATCGGCGTGATGATCGCGCTGTTCGCCGAGGGCACCTTCATGCTGGCGCAGATGCCGTGGTACGCGCTCGCCGCGCTGCTGCTGGTGCCGCTCGCCGTGCGCCTGCCGGTCAACGAGTCGGGCTCGACGTTCGCCCGCGCCTTCGTGCTTACGCTCTACGCGCTCGGCGCGGCGAGCATCCCGGTCGCCGCCGCGTGGATCGCGACGCGCGTCACCGCATCCTGAAGTCGTCATTACATCTGGGGAGTCTCTCGTGCTGAAGCGTCTTGCCGCCGTCTCGCTGCTCGCCTTGCCCGTCGCCGCCGTCGCGATGGATTCGTACACGCTCGACCCGTACCACACGTTCCCGAATTTTTCCGTCGACCACCTCGGCGTCTCGACGATGTACGGCCGCTTCGACAAGTCGTCGGGCAAGGCGACACTCGACCGCGCCGCGAAGGCGGGCTCGCTCGACATCACGATCGAGACCGGATCGCTCACCACCGGCGACAGCGACAAGGGCTCGCGCGCCCGCTCGCGTGACGAGCACCTGCGCTCGGCCGACTTCTTCAACGTCGCCGAGTTCCCGAAGGCGACCTACAAGTCGACGAAGTTCGTGTTCGCCGGCGACAACCCGTCGGCGATCGAGGGCAACCTGACGCTGCTCGGCGTCACCAAGCCGGTCAACCTCACCGTCGAGCGCTTCAAGTGCAACCCGGCGCAGGGCACGAGCAAGGAGCGCTGCGGCGGCAACGCCACCGGCAAGTTCAAGCGGTCGGATTTCGGCATGAAGTACGGCGTACCCAACGTCGGCGACGAGGTCACGCTCGTCGTCGAGTTCGAAGCGCTCAAGGACTGACGCTTCGCCGCATCCGACGAAGGCCGGGCCGCGCGCCCGGCCTTTTCGTTTGCGCGCCGGCCGTCAGCGCGCGAGCGACGCGACGAACGTCCGGATGCCGGTCAGCAGCATCTCGACCGCCAGCGTCGTCAGCAGCAGCCCCATCAGCCGCTCGAACGCGTTGACGACGCGCTCGCCCAGCAGGTCCTTGATGCGGCCTGCGGCCAGCAGCACGGTGGCGGTCACCGTCATGGCAATCGTCACCGCGATGCCCCACGTCGCGAGGTGCGCCGGATCGCGCGAGGCCATCAGCATGACCGCCGCCAGCGCGGACGGCCCGGCGATCATAGGGACCGCGAGCGGCACGAGGAACGGCTCGCCACCCTGCGCGTCGCCGAAGGCGCCCTTCCCCTGCGGGAAGATCATCCGCAGCGAGATCAGGAACAGGATGATGCCGCCGGCGATCGACAGCGACACGTCGGAGAGTCCGAGCCACTGCATGAACGTCCGGCCGCCGACCATGAACAGCAGCAGGAGCGCGTAGGCGAACAGGCATTCGCGCAGCAGGATGCGCACGTGCCGCTCGCGCGGCACGCGGTCGAGCACGGCCACGACCAGCGGCAGGTTGCCGAACGGGTCGAGGACGAGGATCAGCAGCGTCGTCGCGGAGAAGAGGTCGGAGTGCATGAGGGCGCGGCCGGACGCCGGCCGATTGGGCGCGCGGTGTTCAGGTCCCGCCGCGCAGCAGCAGCCAGCCGACCGGAAACAGGATCGCGGCGAGCAGGCCGTGCAGCGCGAACGCAAGGCCGGCGTACGCGCCGGCGTCGGCGTTGACCTGGAACGCGCGCGCCGTGCCGATGCCGTGCGCGGCGAGGCCGAGCGCGAAACCGCGCGCGCGCCAGTCGCGGACGCGGACGGCGTCGAGCACGTACTTGCCGAGCGCGGCGCCGACGATGCCGGTGGTCACGGCGAACACCGCGGCGAGCGCCGGCAGCCCGCCCAGCTTTTCGGCGATGCCCATCGCGATCGGCGCGGTCACCGACTTCGGCGCCAGCGACAGCAGCGTGGCCGGCGACGCACCGAGCGCGTACGCGAGCCCGACGGCGCTCGCGAGCGCGACCAGCGATCCCGCGGCGAGCGCGCCGGCGATCGGCACCGCCAGCCGCCGGACGCTCGGCCACTCGCGTGCGAGCGGCACCGCGAGGCCGACGACGGCCGGTCCGAGCAGGAAATGCACGAACTGCGCGCCGTCGAAGTACGTGCGGTACGGCGTGCCGGTGGCCACCAGCGCGGCGACGACCAGCACGACCGCGATCAGCACCGGGTTGGCGAGCGGGTGCATGCCCGAGCGAGCGTAGCACCACCAGCCGGCCGCGTAGGCGACCAGCGTCAGCGTGAGTCCGGCGAGCGGCGTGGCCGCCAGGTAGACCCACAGCTCGAACAGCGGCTGCGCGCTCACGATCCGTCCTCCGCCGCTGCGCGCTCCTGCCGCTGCGCGAGCCACTGGAACACGAGCGCCGCGGTCGCGATCGCGAGCAGCGTGCTGACGACGAGCGCCACCGCGATCGGCACCCACTCGTCGGCGAGCCGCGCCACGTGCAGCAGCACGCCCACGCCGGCCGGCACGAACAGCAGCGACAGGTGCCGCGCCAGCGCATCCGCCGCCGCCGCGAGCGCGGCCGGCGCCGCCGGGCGCGCGAGCAGGAACGCGAGCAGCAGGCCCATCGCGGCCACCGGCCCGGGAACCGGCAGCCCGACGATGCGCACCACCGCCTCGCCGGCACATTGAAACACCAGCAGCCACGTGAAGCCGGCGACGAGCGGGCTCAATGCAGCTTCACCCGCGGCTCCAGCCGCTTGCGCAGGAACCGTCCGGCCGTGTCGAACGCCACGCGCACGACGCCGTGGATCGACACCTGGTGCATCTTGTAGAGCGACGTGTACATCGCGCGCGCGATCAGCCCCTGGATCAGCAGGCTGCCGCCGATCAGGTTGCCCATCAGCGTGCCGACGGCCGACAGCTCGCCCAGCGACACGAGCGACCCGAAGTCCGTGAACCGGAACTCCGGCAACGGCTTGCCTTCGAGGCGCGCGCGGATCGACTTCGCGAGCAGCGTCGCCTGCTGGTGCGCCACCTGCGCGCGCGGCGGCAACAGTCGAACGGCCCCCACGCTCGCTTCGCTCGCTGCCCCCCGAGGGGGCGCACCAGTCCCTCGGGGCGGCCCTTCGGGGCTGGCACTCGGCGCATGCCCGATCCACGGCACGGCCGCGCAGTCGCCGAACGCGAACACGTCCGGGTCGCGCGTCGTCTGCAACGTCGCCGTGGCCACGAGCTGGTGCGCGCGGTTGACCTCGAGGCCGTCCAGGCGCGCGAGCACCTCGGGCGCCATGATGCCCGCGGCCCAGACCACGAGGTCCGCCGGGAAGAACGCGCCGTCCTGCGCGTGCACGCCGTCGGCGGCGACCTCGGTCACGCGCGCGCCCGTCCGCACGTCGACGTCGAGCTTGCGCAGCAGCTCGGTGGCCGCCGCCGCCACGCGCTCGGACAGCGGCGGCAGGATGCGCGGCGAGGCCTCCAGCAGCGTGATGCGGATGTCGCGCGCCGGGTCGAGGTGATCGAGCCCGTAGCCGGCGTGCGCGCGCGTCGTCTGCCGGATCTCCGCGGCGAGCTCGACACCCGTCGCGCCGCCACCGACGATCACGATGTTCACCTGCGCCGCCGCACCGGCGGCCGCGCGGCCGTCCGCGCGCACGCACACGGCGAGCAGCCGGCGATGGAACCGCTCGGCGTCGTCCGGCGTGTCGAGCGAGACCGTGTGCCGCGCCGCGCCCGGGACACCGAAGTCGTTGCCCACGCTGCCGACGCAGATCACCAGCGTGTCGTACGGCAGCGTGCGCGGCGGCAGGATCTCCTCGCCGTCCGGGCCGAGCACGCGGTCGAGCGCCACCTCGCGCCGCGCGCGGTCGAGCCCGGCGAGCGCGCCCTGCCGGAACCGGAAGTGGTGCCAGTGCGCGATCGCGAGGTAGTCGAGGTCGTGCGCGTCGGCGTCCATGCGGCCGGCCGCAACTTCGTGCAGCAGCGGCTTCCACACGTGCGTCGCGTTGCGGTCGACCAGCGTCACCTGCACACGGCGCGCGCGGCCGTCGCGGTCGCCGAGCGCGGCGGCGAGCGGCAGGCCGCCGGCGCCGCCGCCGACGATCACGACGCGGTGGGCAGGCGGCGCCGCCGGCGTCATGCGCGGCCCGCCCCCGCCATCGCGACGCCGACCCGCCGCCACGTCTCGACGCTGCTCTTGAGCGCGTAGTCGTAGAGCGCGATGCGATCCGAAATCAGCTCGCTCGCGAGCGACAGCGGCGTGGCCGGCGGCAGCCGCACGTGCGCGTCGGCGTCGCCGGCCTCGACGACCACGTCCATGCCCGCGTTGCGCGCGATCCGGATCATCGGCGCGTTCTCGGCCAGGCAGTGCATGTACCGCCGGGGAACGAAGCGGTTGCGCGCGCGCTCCGCCGCACGCGCGACGAGCGCCGCGCCGACGCCGTGGCCACGGCCGGCCGGCAGCACCGACACCCCCACCTCCGCGAACTCGCCGGCGAACGCGAGGTGCGCCGCCCCGACGAGCACCAGCGCGTCGCCGTAGACGCCGAAGATTTCGTCGCAGTCGAAGTCGATGCGCGCGACGTAGGCGGCGATCCCCTCGGGTGTCATCGGCGCGCCGAAGCGCATGCGGACGTCGTCGGGCGGAAGCGCGAGCAGGTGCGCCGCGTACGCGTCGCGGGCGCGGCCGGTCAGCCGCTGCACGGGAATCGGTTCGGTCATCGTGGACTGCGTCCCCTCATTTGCCCTCATTTGCCCTCATTCACCCATCACGACGCCTTCGCGCCGCGGATCGGCGCCGCCGACCCAGCCGTGCGGCGTGCGCACGATCGCATGCAGGCCGCTCGTCATCTCGACGACGGCGACGTCGGCGCCCAGCGCGCGGAGCTTCGGTGCGAGATGCGCAACCTCCGTGTCGGCTTCGAGCTCCGTCGGCCCGTTTTGGCTGCCGAAGTTCGGCAGCGCGATCGCCGCCTGCGGGTCGAGGTTCCAGTCGACGATGCCGAGCAGCGTCTTGGTCACGAAGTTGATGATCGCGCTGCCGCCCGGCGAGCCCGCGACGATCGCGACGCGCCCGTAGCGGTCGTACGCGATCGTCGGCGCCATCGACGAGCGCGGCCGCTTGCCGCCTTCGACGCGGTTGGCGACCGGCTTGCCGTTCTCCTCCGGTACGAACGAGAAGTCGGTCAGCTCGTTGTTGAGCAGGAACCCGCCTTCGGCCATCAGCCGGCTGCCGAACTGGCTCTCGATCGTGCTGGTCATCGCGAGTGCGTTCCCGTACTGGTCCACGATCGACACGTGCGTCGTCGAAGGCAGGTCGAGCGACGTGTCCGCACCCCACGCGAGCTTCGCCGCGGCCGCGGCACGTTCCGGCGGATTGCCGGGCTGCGCGCGGCGCAGGCTCGCATCGAGCCGGATCAGCGCCGAGCGCGCCGCAAGGTAGTCGGGGTCGAGCAGGCCGGCCGGCGGCGTGAAGAACGCGGGGTCGGCCATGTACACGCTGCGGTCGGCGAACGCGAGCCGTCCCGCCTCGCTCACGAGGTGCACGCTGAAGAAGCCGGCCGGCTCCAGCGCCGCGACGTCGAAGCGCTCCAGCATCCCGAGGATCTGCAGCACGGTGAGGCCGCCGGACGACGGCAGCGGAAAGCCGCAGACGCGATGGACGCGGTACGCGCCGCACACCGGCTCGCGTACGACGACCCGGTATCCGGCGAGATCCGCGAGCGTGAGGTCGCCGGGATTGAACGGATGCTTCGTGACCGTGTCGACGACGTCCTGCGCGATCGCGCCCGTGTAGAACGCGTCGGCGCCGCCCGCGGCGAGCGCGCGCAGCGTCCGCGCGTACGCGGGATTGCGCAGCGTGGTGCCGACCGGCAGCACCTTGCCGTTGGCGTCGAAGAAGTACGCGCGCAACCGCGGCTGCGTGATGTACTTCTCGCTCGTGAGCACCGCGTGCAGCCGCGGCGACAGCGCGAAGCCGTTCTCCGCGAGCGCGATTGCCGGGTCGAAGAGCTTCGCCCACGGGATGCGGCCATGCTTGCGATGCATGGCCTCGAGCAGGCGCACGGTGCCCGGTACGCCGACCGACCGGCCACCGACGACCGCGTCGTAGAAGTCGAGCGGCTTGCCGTTCTTCAGGAACCGGTCGGGCTTCGCGGCGGCCGGCGCCGTCTCGCGCCCGTCGTAGGCGACAAGGCGCTTCGCGCGCGCATCGTGCAGCAGCACGAACGCCCCGCCGCCGATCCCCGACGACTGCGGCTCGACCAGTCCGAGCACGAGCTGCGCGGCGATCGCGGCGTCGACCACGGAGCCGCCCCGCTTCAGCACGTCGTAGCCGGCCGCGACCGCGAGCGGGTTCGCGGCGGCGACCATCCACGACTTCGTGCGAACCGGCGCCTTGTCGGTCCAGCCGGACGGGTGCTCGGGGGCGGGCTTCTGCCCGAGCGCCAGCGCGGGGACCATCACGGCCAGCGCCAGCGCCAGGCTGCGGCGCAGCATGGACGCGGCGGGACGGAACAGGACGTCTCTCATCGTCGCACTCGTGCAGTCGCGACCATTGTATGCGACACGGCGGGCGCGTTGCAGTGCAGCATGCACGATGCCGCCGCGGCGGCGATGTCCGGCCGCTTGGCGAATAATCACCTGCCGCTTGAAGGCGTTGCCGATTCGGCGCAAAGTTCTCCGCCGCAGCGCTGGGCCGCCGTCGGCGCTGGAGAGAGCACAGCAGCCAGGGGAGGGCATCGTGCGATCCGCGAATCGACTGCACCCGACGTCCATCGCCGCGTGGGCAATCGCGGCGCTCGGCCCTCTGCTTGCGGCGGTGTCCGCCCCTGCCCACGCCGGCCTCGGCACGGCGGTCGAGTTCTACAACGTCGCGCTCAACCACTACTTCGTCACCGCCTACACCGAGGAGGCGGCCGCGCTCGACGCCGGCACCAACGTCAAGGGCTGGGCGCGCACCGGCGGCCAGTTCTCCGTGTTCACCGATCCCGCCCCCGGCCTCGCCGCCGTGTGCCGGTTCTTCGGCACACCCAACGTCGGTCCCAACTCCCACTTCTACACGGCGGACGCCGCCGAGTGCGCGAAGGTGAAGACGCTGCCGGCGTGGACGTACGAGGGCATCGCCTTCTACATCCCGACCACCGCCAACGGCGACTGCGGCAGCAACTGGCCGGTGTACCGCAGCTACTACTCCGACCAGATCCGCGACGCCAACCATCGGTTCACCGTGGACCTGACGGCGCACGTGCGGACGAAGGAACGGCGCGGGGACATCCTCGAAGGTGTCGTGATGTGCGCGCCGGTGACCGACGAGGAGCGGGAAGCGGACGTGGTGCGCTTCCTGGAGCAGGCCACACTCGGGCCGACGGAAGCGCTGGTGGCCGAGGTGAAGGCGAAGGGGATCGCCAAGTACCTCGACGAGCAGCTCCCGATGAACGTGACGCGGTACACCCAGTATCCGTTCTGGGACCCGCCGATCGACAACACGCTGTGCATGAACGACAACACGCTCCCCGTCACGCCGGAGAAGTGGTGCGGAACGCTGAAGCAGAGCCCGCAGCCTGTCGGCTGGGAATTCTTCCGCCAGTCGAAGACCGCGCCGGACCAGCTCCGCATGCGCATGGCGCACGTGTGGCACCAGATCTTCGTGCACTCGTCCAACGGCGGTGCGTTCGAGACCTACGCCAACGCCGATTTCCACCAGCGCATCCGCGACGGCGCGCTGGGCACGTTCGAGAACCTGCTCACCCGCTACGCGCTCTCGCCGCAGCTCGGCAACTACCAGACCTGGGCGAACAACATCCCCGAGCAGAACGGCATCAGGCCTAACGAGAACTTCGCGCGCGAGCTGATGCAGCTCTTCACGATCGGCGTGAACATGCTGAACGACGACGGCTCGCCGTGGGTCGGCGCCGGCGGGCAGTTCGTGCCGACCTACGGGCAGGCCGACATCGAGACGCTCGCGCGGATCCTGACCGGCTACACGTATCCCACGCGGCCGGGCGACACGCCGAAGTTCTGGGCGCCCCACTATTACTTCGGCGACATGATCCCGTTCGACCAGCAACACGACAAGGGTGCCAAGAGCGCGCTCGCGGGCCGGATCCTGATGGGCGCCGGCGGCAGCGCTGCCACCGAAGTGCGCGACGCGCTGCATGCGCTGGCGAACCATTCCAACACGCCGCCGTTCATCGTCAGGCAGATGATCCAGAAGACGGTGACGAGCTCGCCGACGCCCGGCTACATCTCCCGCGTGGTCGCGGTGTTCAAGGACAACGGCAAGGGCGCGCGCGGCGATCTCGCCGCCGTGACGCGCGCGATCCTGCTCGACCCGGAAGCGCGCGGCGCGCGCAAGATCGACAAGGAGTACGGCCGCATGCGCGAGCCCGCGCTGCTCTGGACGGCGATGCTGCGGGCGCTCGACGTCACGACCGACGGGTACCAGCCGTATTCGCAGGGAAACCAGAGCAGCCAGACGCTGTTCAACGCGCAGACCGTCTTCAACTATTACCCGGCCGACTACACGCTGGCCGGCGGCAACATCCCGGCGCCGGAGTTCGCGATCTACACGTCCGCCGAGTTCCTCTACCGGGCGAACCAGATCAACGACCTCCTGTACAACGTCGACCAGTCGTGGTCGCAGAGTCCTCTCTATGGCTGGGGCCCGATCGCCTACGTTCCCAATGCCGTCGGCACGCCCAGCCCGCCGCTCTCCGCGTTTCTCGCCGATGCGGCCAACCCCGACGTGCTGGTCGAGCGCCTGAACCGCCTCTTGCTGCACGGCACGATGACGCCCGCCGCGCGCAAGACGGTCGTCACCGCGGTGTCCAAGCTCGATCCCGCCAAGCCGCTGCGCCGGGTGAAGATGGCCGTCAACCTCATCCTCGTGTCCATCGCCTATCAGGTGCAGAAATGAGCCCCCGCGCCGGCACTGCACTGTCACGGTTGCCATCGACGTCGCGCCGCCGCCTGCTCAAGTTCGCCGCGGCCAGCGGCCTGCTCGCCGCCATCGACCGCAACCACGCGCTCGCCCAGTCGGCCACCGACTACAAGGCGCTGGTCTGCGTGTACCTGCAGGGCGGCAACGACGGCGAGAACACGCTGATCCGCAACGACGCCGCCGGCTACCAGAACTACGCGAGCATCCGCACCGTCGCCTCCGGCATCAACATCCCGCAGGCGCAGCTGCTCTCCATCCAGCCTGCGCGCGGCGGGCCGGCGTACGGATTCCATCCGGCGTGCGCTCCGCTGCAGACGCTTTTCAACCAGAAGAAGCTCGCGGTCGTCGCCAACGTCGGCATGCTGGTGAAGGCGTCGACCAAGCAGGGACTGGAAACCGGTGGCGCGCCGCGACCAGCCAACCTGTTCTCGCACAGCGACCAGGAGCTCGCCGTGCAAAGCGGCGTCTACTCGGGAACCGAGCGGGTCGGCTGGGGCGGCCGTGTGGCCGACCGCCTCGACGCGGCGAACCCGGGCACGCTTTTCCCGCCGATGACGTCGGTCATGGGCCTGCGCACGTTCGTGAACGGCCGGACGTCCGTGCCGCTGACGGTGCCGAGCAATCCGTATTTCCAGCTCGGCAGCAGCGGCGAGGGCAACTACCAGTACGACGTGCTGCGCGACGCGGCGCTGCGCGAGATGCTGGCGCAGGACTTCGCGGGCAACGTCTACGACGCTGCCGCGCAGCTCTACGCGCAGGAAGGGATGTCGGCGTCGTCGGTCGTCGCGCCGGTGCTGCAGAACAAGAATTCGGTGGTCGCGCCGCTCTTCGCCGGCATCGACACCGACATCGGCCGCCAGCTGAAGACCATTGCGATGCTGATCGAGGGACGCACGCAGACGCAGCTGCGGCGACAGGCGTTCTACGCGCACCAGTGGGGCTACGACACGCACGGCAGCCAGCCCACGATCCAGGCGAAGCTGCTCGGCGAGCTCGCGCAGGCGCTGGATGCGTTCCAGCGTTCGATCGAAGCATTGGGCCTGAACCGCGACGTCACGCTGTTCACGCTGTCGGAGTTCGGCCGCACGTTCAAGCCGGCGGGCAACCAGGGCACCGACCACGGCTGGGGAAACTACGCGTTCGTGCTGGGCGGCGCGGTCCGCGGCGGCGACTTCTACGGCACCGTGCCGACGGCCGCGCTCAACGGCCCCGACGACCTGGGCACGAACGGCCGCTGGATCCCCACGACGTCGATCGAGCAGTACGGCGCGACGCTCTGCCGCTGGTTCGGCATCGCGGAGGGCGACCTGCCCTACGTGTTCCCGAACATCGGGGCGTTCGCGAACACGAACCTCGGGTTCATGTCGTAGGCTCTGGTGCGCGCGGGCGCGTGCAGGCTACCGAAGACGGGCCTCGACCTGCTTGCGGGGCCGCCCGCATTTCTTGCCGTTCGCACGCGCCGCCGCCGCTTCGCGCGGCGATCGGCGGGACCCGCCGAGCCGCCCGAGCTCGCGCATCCAGGGCCCTCGACAGACGGATACCGTGCGTGCCAATGCGGGCGAGCACTCACGCCCTACCCGCAGAGCAGCGGCGGGACGACGCCGCGTGTCCCGACTTCGACCTCGAGCAGCGCGCCATCCCAAGGCCCGACGTGACTCCAATGCGGGCGGATGAGCGAGGTCACGAACATCGCGGTCGAGCGTTCCCCGGCGAATGCCGGCATCGTCGGCGCGCGACAGGGGACGGGCACCTTGCGCAGCAGCGTGCCGGCAACGTCGAGGACATTGAGGCATCCGGCCGAAACGCCCGCCGACCAGTAGTGACCGTGCACGTCCATCGCTGCGCCATCGGGCCGTCCCGCAACTTCGTCGAGACATGCGAGCAGACGCACCGGCCCCATCGTGCCCGCTGCCTCATCCCAGGATGCGGCATGGAGACGGCCGGAGAAGCTGTCGGAGAAATAGAGCGTCGCAGCGTCGGGCGACCACGCGATGCCGTTGGCGATCACCAGTCCGTCGTGCAACTGGCGCACCCGACCATCCGCGCCCATGCAATGAAGCGCGCCGGTCGCACCCTTGTCGGGGCGCTCGTCCATCGAGCCGAAGACGAACCAGCGCCCCGAGGGCGACACCTTGCCGTCGTTCAGCCGATTGGTGGGCCGGTCGATCTCGACGGCGGCGACATCCTCGAGTTCGCCGCGAGCGAGATCGAGGCTGACGACGCGGTGCGGCAGCGCGAGGTATACCCGTTCGCCGTTGCCCAACGCCAGCGCCCCAACGACTTCAGGCAACGTCCACCGGGACAGCTCGCCGGTGCCGGGAACCAGTCGCAGCAGCTCCCGGCCCCGTACATCGATCCAATAGAGACATTGCTGAACCGGATGCCAGGCGGGCCCCTCGCCGACGCGATTGCCGACATGCCACGCCCGTGTCGCCGCGCCACCGGACTCGATCAACGTCTCGGGCCGGACCATTTCGACGCGACGGGCGACGGCCCGCGACGGCGCCACGGCGGCGCTCACCCGTCGATGGTACTGGCGAGCGGATAGTGCGCAAGCTGCGCCCGCCGCCAGGCCAGAAAGGCGACGCGCTGGCTTGCGTCGGTCAGCGGATATGTGCCGAAAAGGCCGTCGCCGGCACGCATCCGCGTCGCCACCCAGTCTTCGTAGATCGTCTGGTCGTAGGCTTCGGTGGCAACGGAAGCCGCGATGGCGGCGGGAATGCACACGACGCCTTCGGCATCGCCCACCATCACGTCGCCGGGGTAGATGGCGACGCCACCGCACGCAATGGGCACGTCGAGGTCCACTGCGTGATGCTTGATGAGATTGGTCGGGGCGGATGGGCGCTGGTGGTAGGCAGGGATACTCATGGTCGCGATCTCCGGCGAATCCCGGAAGCCGCCGTCGGTGACCACACCGGCGACGCCGCGCATCTCGAGCCGCGTGACGAGGAGGCTTCCGCTCGATGCGGCCGAGGCGTCGCCGCGACAGTCCATCGTCAGCACGTGACCGGACGGGCATTCCTCGATCGCCCGGCGCTGCGGATGGCCACGGTCGAGAAACGCTTCGATGCCGTCCAGGTCCGCGCGCGCGGGAATGTAGCGCAGCGTGAACGCGGGCCCCACCATGTTGCCCTCGGCCCGGCTCGCCAGTCGCAACCCCTGCAGGAACGTGTTGCTCAAGCCCCGCTTGAACAGCACGGTGCTGAGCGTCGCGGTGGAAACGCGCAGCAGACGTGCGCGGGTCGTCTCGTGCATCGCGGTCATCGCGGATTTCCGGGACGGAGTTGCCGCGCCCGCGCGCGGCGCGCCTGCGTCAGCACGGTTTCGTCGGCGGTGCCTGGATTGTAGCCACCGCTGGCGATACCGACGTTGCGCACGCTGGGATGCTGCGCGACGAAAGCCGGGTCGATGTCCACGCCCAGGCCCGGCACCGTCGGCACGATGACGGCGCCGTCGCGCGTTTCGAGCGTGCCCCTGGTGGCTTTGGCCCGGCCAGTCCACTCCGGGTCGAGCCGCTCCATCAGCAAGCCGTTGGGGATGGCGCAAAGCAGATGGGCGGCGGCGAATTCCGCCACCGGACCAAGCGATCCCGAGTGCGGCGCCATCATCACGGAACATGCCTCCGCCATCGCGGCGAGCTTCTTCATTTGCGTGAGGCCGCCGAAGCGGCCGGTGTCGGGCTGCACGACATCGAGCAGACGCTGTTCGAGAAAGGGCCGCATATCCGCAAGCGTGGCGAGCCGCTCGCCCCCGGCCAGCGGCAACGCCACCTTGTCGCGCACCCGCTGCCAGCCGGGAAGATCGTCGGGCGCCAGCGGTTCTTCGAGGAACAACAGGTGCGCGGGCTCCAGCGCGCGCCCGATGGCGACGGCATCGGCCGGCGTGAGCCACGGTGGCCCGTGCAGGTCGACCATGAGATCGACGTCGTCGCCTGCGGCGGCTCGGATAGCGAACGTACGCTCGACGACATCGGCAAGGCCGCCGATCTTGAGCGCGCGCACGCCCCGCGCGACCGCGTCGCGCGCGGCGTCAACAGTGGATGCGTGCACGTAATAGGGCACTGCGGCGCGCGTCGTTCCGCCGAGCAGCGCCGAGACGGGCACCCCAAACGCACGGCCCTGCAGGTCCCAGAGCGCCATGTCGATCGCCGCGAGTGCGCCCATGCCGACCACGCCGGTCTGCCCGTGGGCCATGAGCGCAACCCGGACCTTCTGTCCCAGCCGTTCGATGTCGCGCGCGTCTTCGCCCACGACGAGACTGCGCAGGTCGTCGATCGCCGCCGCGACCACGCGTGGCCAGCCGGAACCCTCGCCCACGCCCACGAGACCGGAGTCGGTCGTGACGGTGACGAAGAACCAGTTGCGGCTCGACGCGAGCACGCTCTTGCCGGTCGCCGACCATCCGGTGTGTCCCGGTGCGCCGGCCTGCATCAGGTGGCCCTCGACAGCGGTGATCTTCATGCTGCGCGCGGCGATCGGCGGTGGTTCCTGAACGTGGCCTGGAGGTCGAGCCGCGCCGAGTCGGCGTGCTCGAGCATCGCCTGCGCTGCCTTGTCCGCGTCACCCGCCGCGATGGCACGGACGATCCGGCGATGCTGCCTGACCACGACGTCCAGGCGGCCGGGGCCGTAGCCCACCGAGCGGCGGAAGGCGTCGACGAGACTGGTGCGACCCTGCAAGAGGTCGACCGCGAGGGCGTTGCCTCCGATGCCGTCGATATGGGTGTGCAGTTGTCGGTTGGCTTGCAGCACGGCAGAGGCATCGCCGGTCGCCGCCGCCTGTTCGTAGGTTTCGGCCAGCGTCCGCATCGTGGCGACCTGGCTTGGCGTGGCAAGGCGGGCGGCGTCGCGCGCCAGCATCGACTGGATCGCTCCACGCAGCCGGTACAGGTCGTCCACGTACTTCTCGTCGATGACCGGGATGACCGCGCCGCGATTCATGCGCAGCGAGACCACGCCTTCGCCCTGCAATTGCAGCAGTGCCTCGCGCACGGGATTGGCGCTGACCTGGTAGTGGCTGGCGAGTTGCGCGAGCGTCACGTGGCTCCCCGGCGACCAGACGCCGGCGACGATGTCCGCGCGCACCTGGTCCCGCAGGCGCATGTAGGTAGGGGTGTTGATGGCAACCATGCGGGAGAATATACCCGATTGCATGGATTTTATAAAATGTTTAATATTCGATCTATCCGCCCGGGCAACGATTGCCCGCACCTATCCACGGAGGCTCACCGATGAACCGATCCGATGTTGGCGCCTTTTGGCAGGCGCGGCCGGCGCGCGCGCTCGCAGTGGCCGCGTTCGCCCTCGCGACGGCGCTGGCGCAGGCCCAGGCGTTCCCCGACAAGCCGCTGTCGCTCGTCGTGGGCTTTCCCGCCGGCGGTGCGCTCGATGCCGTGATGCGCACGATCGCCGAAGAGATGTCGAAGGCGCTGGGCCAGCGCGTCAACGTGGACAACCGTGCGGGCGCCGGCGGTGCGATCGCGACGCAGTACGTAATCAGCACGAAGCCCGACGGCTATACGCTGCTCGCCGCCGGCCTGCAGCTTGCCACCGGGCCGCATCTCAACAAGGTGAGCTACAACCCGCAGAGCGACCTCACGATGATCGGGCAACTGGGGACGGTGCCCGTGCTGCTGCTGGTGAAAGCCGACAGCCCGATCCGCAGCGCCGCCGACATCGTCGCGCTCGCCAGGAGCCGCGGCAAGCCGGTCAACATCGGTACAGGCGGCATCGGCACGACCGGTCACTTCGGGACGATCATGATCGGGAACGGACTGAAGGTCGACGCGGTCCATGTTCCGTTCAAGGGCGGCGCCGCGGCCTTGCAGGCTCTCGCGGCGGGCGACGTCGACCTCGTGTTCGATCAGCAATCGGGCGTCATGCAGGGCCTGGTCCAGGGCGGCAAGGTGCGTATCGTGGCGGTCATGCAGAATCAGCGCGTGGCCGCACTGCCCGACGTCAAGACGGCGGCCGAGTTCGGCCTTGCGCTGGATGCCCCGCTGCAGGGCTGGCAGGGGCTCGCCGTACGGGCGGGCACGCCCGCGCCGGTCGTGCAGAAATTGACGTCGGCATGGAACACGGCGGTGGCCACGCCAGCGGTCAAGGCACGCGCCGAGCAGCTCGGCATCGAGCTCGAGACGGGGAAGTCGCCCGAGGCATTTCAGAAACACTACCTGACGGAGCTCGAACGCTGGGGCGTGTTCATCAAGCGCCACCAGATCACTGCGGATTGAGCTCCACCGGGCCGTCACGAGCTGCCGGCTTCCCCGGGGAAGCCGCGAGCAGCACCGCATTTCGGGGCGCACGTCGGCACGTGACTTCTTGACGCGATGGGAACCCGATGCTCGAGACCGTACTCCTGACCGGCGCGGCCGGAAAGCTCGCGCGGCGACTGCGCGTACCTCTCGCCGCGCGCTATCGGCGGCTCCGGGCCACTGACATCCTGCCGCTCGAGCGGCACGCCGCCAACGAGGAGCTGGTGTCCTGCGACTTGACCGATGCTGCGGCCGTCGATGCCCTGGTGGCGGGCGTGGACGCCATCGTGCACTTCGCCGGCTACCCGCGCGAAGCCGAGTGGTCGACGATCATCCCCGCCAACGTCATCACGACGGCCCACATCTTCGAGTCGGCACGCACGGCAGGGGTGCCGCGGGTCGTCTACGCAAGCTCGAACCACGTGATCGGATTTCATCCGACCGACACGCGGATCGGCCTCGACGCCGAGATCAAGGCCGACTCACGCTATGGCGTATCGAAGGCCTTCGCCGAAACCACGGCGCGCTTCTACTTCGAGAAGTTCGGAGTGGAGTCGCTTGGCTTGCGCATCGGACGTTGCGAGGACCGCCCCACCGACGCGCGGATGCTGGCCACGTGGCTGCATCCCGACGACCTGACGCAGCTCGTGGTGCTGGGCCTCGAGCACCCGGTGCGCGCCGACCTGATTTACGGCGTGTCGAACAACGCGCGAAGCTGGTGGTTGAACACCGGGCAACCGGTTCCGTACCGACCCGCGCACAGCGCAGACGACTACACGCTCGACGCCAATGCGGTCCAGGCCGCGGCGCCGGCGCGGCGCTTCCAGGGCGGCCCCTTTGCTGACGCGCAGTACGTAGGCGACCTCGAACGCGCGCTGGCGCACAAACGTCACGCTTAGGGCGCGCATGCAGCGCGGATCGGCGGTTTGTCGGTCCAGCCGCGTGTCACGACCGGCCATGCCTTTACCTGGCGGCCGGAAACGACGACGAGCCGAACGAACAATGGATTCAGGTCGCACCTCCGGACGCGCGCGCCGCCGGGCGTCGGCTACCGAACCCGAGCCTCGGCCTGCTTGCGGGGCCGCCCGCCCTTCTTCCCGTTCGCGCGCGCCGACGCCGCTTTCCGCGGCGAGCCCGCGGACGCCGAATCGCGGCTGAAGGACTATCGGCATTCATGGACGTCATCCCCTGCGGCACTAGGCGCGCATCAGCGTGCTCTTGCCGAACATGCTCTCGACGAGGTCGACCGTGAGGTCGGCGGTGCGGTTGCGCACGTCGAGCGCCGGGTTGAGCTCCATGAGGTCGAGCGAGGCGAGCCGTCCGGAGTCGGCGATCATCTCCATGCACAGCTGCGCCTCGCGGTAGGTCGGGCCGCCGGCCACCGTCGTGCCGGTGCCGGGCGCGATCTCCGGATCGAGGAAGTCGACGTCGAAGCTGACGTGCAGGTGCGTGTGCTCGGTGAGCATCGCCAGCGCCAGCTCCATCGTGTGGCGCATGCCCATCTCGTCGACGTAGCGCATGTCGAACACCTCGATCCCGGCCTCGCGCACGAAGCGCTTCTCGCCGGCGTCGACGCTGCGGATGCCGATCAGGCGGAACCGGCGGGGGACGACGGCGGGCGCGTCGCCGGCGAGCCCCGTCAGCTCCGCCGGCCCGTGGCCGCACAGGCACGCGACCGGCATGCCGTGCAGGTTGCCGCTCGGCGTCAGCTCGCTCGTGTTGAAGTCGGCGTGCGCGTCGAACCACAGCACGCGCAGGTTCTTGCGCGCCGCGCGGCAATGCCGTGCGACGGCGCTGATCGAGCCGATCGCGAGGCTGTGGTCGCCGCCGAGCAGGATCGGCAGCCGGCCGCCGGCGATCTCGGCGGACACCGCGTCGTGCACGATGCGGTTCCACGCGATCACTTCCGGCAGGTGGCGATAGCCGTCCACCGGCGGCCGCCACGGATTGGCCGGGCCGACGAGGTTGCCGCGGTCGACGACCTCGACACCCTGCCCCGCGAGCGCGTCCGCGAGGCCCGCCACACGCAGCGCCTCCGGGCCCATGCTCGCGCCGCGCACGCTCGCGCCGATGTCGGTGGGCGCGCCGATCAGCGAGACGGGGGGGCGGGGCATCGGCGGTCGGCGGAACGAAGCATCGCGGCGGCGCGATTATAGTCCGGTGGCCCGCGATTGCGCTTCGCGCGCCCGGGCGCTCCAAACGAGAAGGGCAGCGGGTTCGCCGCTGCCCTTCGAATGACCGACCCGGTCGGTGGTCTACCAGATCCCTCGCTTCGCTTCGGGATGACCCCCGGCACGGTGGTTCATGAGATCCCTCGCTTCGCTTCGGGATGACCCGAAACGGCCTTGGGTCACTTGATCAGGACGATCTCGACGCGGCGCGCCTCGGCGTTGTCGCCCGAGCCCTGCGTCAGCTCCGGCTTCGCCAGCTCGATCCTGTCCTCGGCGATGCCGGCGGACTTCAGCTGGTCGCGGACCTTGAACGCGCGCTGCTTCGCGAGCTCCTGGTTCTGCTCGAGGTTGCCGGTCGCGTCGTGGTAACCCGAGACCTTCACCTTCTGGCCGGCGGCCTTCGCCTTCTCCGCGAGCGGCGCCAGCTTGCCCGCCGCGTCGGCGGGAAGGTCGGCCTTGCCCGAGTCGAAGTAGAGCTTCACGACCTCGATCGTCATCACGGCGACCGGCGCCGGCGCAGCGGTGCTCGCCGGGGCCGCCGCGGGTGCCGGAGCCGGTGCGGCCGCCGGCGCGGGCGCGACGGCGATCGCCGCCGGCTTCGCGGGCGCCGCCGCGGCCGGCTTGGTGTCGGCCTTGCCGGCGCCCCACGTGGCGAGCAGCGGCACGATCATCAGCGCGACGATGTTGATGATCTTGATCAGCGGGTTCACCGCCGGGCCGGCCGTGTCCTTGTACGGGTCGCCGACCGTGTCGCCGGTCACCGCCGCCTTGTGCGCGTCGGAGCCCTTGCCGCCGTGGTGGCCGTCCTCGATGTACTTCTTCGCGTTGTCCCACGCACCGCCGCCCGTCGTCATCGAGATCGCGACGAAGAGGCCGGTGATGATCGTGCCCATCAGCAGGCCGCCCAGCGCCTGCGGTCCGAGCACGAGGCCGACGACCACCGGCACGAGCACCGGCAGCAGCGACGGCACGATCATTTCGCGGATCGCCGCCTTGGTCAGCATGTCGACCGCCACGCCGTACTCGGGCTTGGCCGTGCCTTCCATGATGCCCTTGATCTCCCGGAACTGCCGGCGCACCTCGACCACGACGGCGCCTGCCGCGCGGCCGACGGCTTCCATCGCCATCGCGCCGAAGAGGTAGGGGATGAGGCCGCCGATGAACAGGCCCACGATCACCATGTGGTTCGACAGGTCGAACGACGTGGCGATGTGCGCCGTGTCCAGCGCGTGCGTGTAGTCGGCGAACAGCACCAGCGCGGCCAGGCCCGCCGAGCCGATCGCGTAGCCCTTGGTGACCGCCTTGGTCGTGTTGCCGACGGCGTCCAGCGGGTCGGTGATCGCGCGCACCGAGTCCGGCAGGTCGGCCATTTCCGCGATGCCGCCGGCGTTGTCGGTGATCGGGCCGTACGCGTCGAGCGCGACGATGATGCCGGCCATCGACAGCATCGACGTGGCCGCGATCGCGATGCCGTACAGGCCCGCGAGCACGTACGACGCGAGGATCGCGGCGCAGACCGAAAGCACCGGCCACGCGGTGGCCTTCATCGACACGCCGATGCCCGCGATGATGTTCGTCGCGTGGCCGGTGGTCGACGCCTCGGCGACGTGCTTGACCGGCTTGAAGTCGGTGCCCGTGTAGTACTCGGTGATGATCACCATCAGCGCGGTCAGCACGAGGCCGACCACCGCCGCGCCGAACAGGCGCAGCGGCGTCAGCAGCGGGTCCGCCGCGGCGAAGCCGCCGGTCATCCACTGCGTGATGAACCAGAAGCCGATCGCCGAGAGGATGCCCGCGACCGCGAGGCCGCGGTACAGCGCGTTCATGATCTTGCCGCCCGGCGTGGCCTTCACGAAGAAGCAGCCGACGATGGAGGCGAGGATCGAGAAGCCGCCCAGCACCAGCGGGTAGAGCACCGCGGACTCGGCGACCGTGGGCAGCAGCAGCGCGCCCAGCAGCATCGTCGCGACGATCGTCACCGCGTAGGTCTCGAAGAGGTCGGCCGCCATGCCGGCGCAGTCGCCGACGTTGTCGCCGACGTTGTCCGCGATCACCGCCGGATTGCGCGGGTCGTCCTCGGGAATGCCCGCCTCGACCTTGCCGACGAGGTCGGCGCCGACGTCCGCGCCCTTCGTGAAGATGCCGCCGCCCAGACGCGCGAAGATCGAGATCAGCGAGCCGCCGAACGCGAGGCCGACGAGCGGCTGGATGATGTGGTGCAGGCTGTCCTTCGTCGGGTTCGGCGCCCAGTTGGCCGAGCCGGTCAGGAACCAGTAGAAGCCCGCCACGCCGAGGAGCCCCAGGCCGACGACCAGCATGCCCGTGATCGCGCCGCCGCGGAACGCGATCCCGAGCGCCTCGTTCAGGCCCGTGCGCGCCGCTTCCGCTGTGCGCACGTTCGAGCGCACCGACACGTTCATCCCGATGTAGCCGGCGAGGCCCGACAGGACCGCGCCGACGGCGAAGCCCCCGGCCGTGCGGCCGCCGAGCGCCCACCAGATGATGACGAAGAGAATGACGCCGACGATGCCGATCGTCGTGTACTGGCGGTTGAGGTACGCCTTGGCGCCCGCCTGGACCGCGGCGGCGATTTCCTGCATCCGCGCGTTCCCCGCCGGCTTGGCGAGGATCCAGTTGATCGAGACGACGCCGTAGACGATCGCCGCCACCGCGCACACGAGCGCGATGATGAGACCTGTGGACATGGCTTCCTGCTCCCTTTGAGATGTGGCCTAAAGCGCGACGCGGGAGCGCCTTCGAGCGGGCGCCTTGCGCGCGCCCGGCCGGCGGCCCTTCTGTTCGCGGGCCGCGCGCCCGGGCGGGTGTTCCCCCTTGCCCCACCGGCCGGGGGTCCCGGCCGGAGAAAACACGCTATTTTGCCAGCTTGCGGGCGAGGAAGTCGAGTCGGTCCTGGCCCCAGAAAATCTCGCCGTCGACCACGTAGCTCGGGGCGCCGAAGACGCCCCGCGCGATCGCTTCGTCGGTCAACGCCTTGTAACGCGCTGACATGTCAGGGTGCGCGGCCCGGGCGGCGAGCGCCGGGGCGTCGAGGCCGCACCCGGCGGCGAGCGCGGCCAGCGTCGCCGCGTCCGCGATGTCGCGCTCCTCCTCCCACACCGCGCGGCCGACGGCGCCGGTGAGCGCGAGCGCCGGCGCGGCCCCGCCCTCGGCCGCAGCGAGGATCCACAGCGCCGACGCCGTCGTGTCGACGGGAAAGTACTTCGGCTGCAGGTGGATGGGCTTGCCCAGGAACTCCGACCACCGTTCGAGCTCGACCAGCCGGTACGCCTGCCGCTGCGGCGCGCGCTTCGGCAGCGGCAGCCCGCCCGACACCGGAAACACCTCGCCCAGGTTGATGGGCTTGACCGCGACGTCCGCGCCGGACTGGCGGGCGAGGGCCACGAACCGGTCGTGCCCGAGGTACGTCCACGGCGAGTTCGTCGCGAAGTAGTAGTCGATCGCCTTGCCCATGTGCACCTCCGCCCGGCGTTACACGTTGAAGTCCGTCGCGAGCTTCTTCGCGACGGGCGCGTTCTTCAGCCGCACGTACTGCGGCAGGCCGTCGCGGAACGGCGGCGGGTCCTCGCCCTTCATCAGGGGCCCGAGATACGCGCGGGCCTTGGCCGTGATGCCGTAGCCGTCCTTCGTGATGAAGTCGCGCGGCAGCATCTTCTCGACGTTGGCGACCTTGGCGAGCGGCGCCTCGGTGATCTTCCACTTGTACGGCTTGTCCGACACGCGGGTGATCGCGGGCATCACGGCGTTGCGCCCTTTGAGCGCCATCTCGACCGCCGCGCGGCCGACGGCGTACGAGTGCGCGACGTCGGTCTTCGACGCCAGGTGCCGTGCCGCGCGCTGCAGGTAGTCGGCGACCGCCCAGTGGTACTTGTAGCCCAGCTTGTCCTTGACGAGCGTGGCGATCAGCGGACCGACGCCGCCCAATTGCGCGTGGCCGAACGCGTCGCGCGTGCCCGCCTCCGCCATCAGCTTGCCCTCGGCGTTCGACAGCCCCTCCGACACGCCGACGCAGCAGTAGCCGGCCGCCTTGACCTTCGCGTCGACCGCCGCGAGAAACGCCGCCTCGTCGAACGGAATCTCGGGGAACAGCAGCACGAGCGGGATCGGCGTCTTCGCGTCGTCGGCCATGCCGACCGCCGACGTGATCCAGCCGGCGTGGCGGCCCATCACCTCCAGCACGAACACCTTCGTCGACGTCTTCGCCATCGACGCGACGTCGAACGCCGCCTCGCGCATCGACGTCGCCACGTACTTCGCGACCGAGCCGAAGCCGGGGCAGTTGTCGGTGATCGGCAGATCGTTGTCGACGGTCTTGGGCACGTGCACGGCCGTCAGCGGATAGGCGAGCTTCTCCGCGATCTGCGCCACCTTGAGGCAGGTGTCGGCGGAGTCGTTGCCGCCGTTGTAGAAGAAGTAGCCGATGTCGTGCGCGCGGAACACGTCGATCAGCCGCTCGTACTGCGCGCGGTTCTCCTCGAGGCCCTTCAGCTTGTAGCGGCACGAGCCGAACGCGCCCGCGGGCGTGTAGCGCAGCGCGGCGATCGCGGCGGCCGATTCCTTCGACGTGTCGATCAGGTCCTCGGTCAGCGCGCCGATGATGCCGTTGCGGCCCGCGTACACGCGGCCGATGCGGTCGCGGTGCCGGCGCGCGGTCTCGATGACGCCGGCGGCGCTGGCGTTGATGACGGCGGTCACGCCGCCGGATTGCGCGTAGAACGCGTTGCGTTTGGGCATGGCGATGTTCCGGTGACGGGGCGTCAGGATTTCAGCGCGGCCAGGCACGCGGCGCGCACGGCGTCCACGCCGCCCTGCCCGTCGACCTTGCGGTGCTTCGGCGCGCTCGGGTCGCCGGTGGCCGCCCACGCCGCGTAGTACGCGACGAGCGGCTCCGTCTGCGCGTGGTAGACGGCGAGGCGGTTCTTCACCGTCGCCTCGCGGTCGTCGTCGCGCTGGATCAGGTCCTCGCCAGTCACGTCGTCGCGGCCGGCGACCTTCGGCGGGTTGAACTTCACGTGGTACGTGCGGCCGGACGCGACGTGGACGCGGCGCCCGCCCATCCGCTCGACGATCGCGGAGTCGGGCACGTCGATCTCCAGCACGTAGTCGATCGGCACGTTCGCGTCGCGCATCGCCTCGGCCTGCGGCAGCGTGCGCGGGAAGCCGTCGAACAGGTAGCCGTTCGCGCAGTCGGCAGACTTCAGGCGCTCGCGGACGAGCGCGATGATCGTGTCGTCGGAGACGAGGTTGCCGCTGTCCATCACCTTCTTCGCGGCGAGGCCCAGCGGCGTGCCCGCCTTGATCGCCGCGCGCAGCATGTCGCCGGTCGAAATCTGCGGAATGCCGTAGGCCTCGGTGATGGACGAGGCCTGCGTCCCCTTGCCCGCACCAGGCGGGCCGAGCAGGATCAATCGCATGTTCGTGGCTCGGGTGGAAGGTTCGTGACGAGGAGGCGCCGCGCCGGCAGGCGCCGGCCCCGCGCGAAGGCGTAGCCTGTTATGGTAACCCGGATCGCCCGGAGGCCGCCGCAGCGGCGCTACGCCGCGCCGGCCGCGTAGAGCGCCCGCACGCGGGCGAGGTCCTCGGGCGTGTCGATGCCCGGCGCCGGCGTCCCGTGCGTGACCTCGACGGCGATCCGGTAGCCGTGCCAGAGCGCGCGCAGTTGCTCCAGCGCCTCGAAGCGCTCGACTGGCGCGGGCGGGAGCGTCGGATACGCGCGCAGGAACGCCACGCGGTACGCGTAGAGGCCGTAGTGGCGGAAGAGCGGCAGGCCCTCCGGCAGCGCGTCGCGCGTCGCGGCGAACGCGTCGCGCGCCCACGGAATCGTCGCGCGGCTGAAGTACAGCGCGCAGCCCGCGGCGTCGAGCACGACCTTTACGACGTTCGGGTTGAACGCTTCCGCGACGTCGGTGATCGGATGGCACGCGGTCGCGATGGCGGCCTCCGGCTTCGCGGCGAGCACGTCGGCCATGCGCCGCATCAGCGCCGGATCGAGCAGCGGCTCGTCGCCCTGCACGTTGACGACGATCGCGTCGTCGGGGAGCGCGAGCGCTGCCGCCGCTTCCGCGAGCCGGTCGGTGCCGGTCGGGTGGTCGGCGCGCGTCATGCACACGGCGATCCCGTGCGCGGCGACCGCCGCCTGCACGCGGGCGTCGTCGGTCGCCACGACGACGCGCGTCGCGCCGCTTTCGCGCGCGCGCTCGGCGACGCGCACGACCATCGGCTTGCCCGCGATGTCGGCGAGCGGCTTGCCCGGCAGCCGCGTCGACGCGTAGCGGGCGGGGATCAGGACGGTGAACGCCACGGCTTCGCCACCGGCGTCAGCGTCCGTCGTCGCGCTTCGGTGCTTCGTCCGATTGGCGGCGGCGTGGAGATCCCTCGGCGCTGCGCCCGGCGCTCCGTCCGCTGGCGGTGGCATGGAGATCCCTCGGCGCTACGCGCCTCGGGATGACCCGCCCGCGCTTCGCGCGTGCGGGTCATTCGTGCTCACCCGGCGCGAGGCGCCGCGCCTCCTCCTCCAGCATCACGGGAATGCCGTCGCGGATCGGGTAGGCGAGCCGCGCCGACTTCGACACGAGCTCCTGCTTCTCGCGGTCGTAGACGAGCGGGCCCTTGGTCACCGGGCACACGAGCATCTCAAGCAGCTTGGGATCCACGGATCTTGTTCTCCACGCGGGCGACGAAGGCGGGGTCGAGCGCCGCGCGCACCGGCAGGTACCAGCAGCGCTCGTCGGCCAGGCCCGCGCATTTTACCGCGTCCTTCTGCGTCATCAGGATCGCGACGGCCCCGGGGAACGCGAGGTCGCCGGCGGCGAACGGATGGTGATCGGGCAACGCGTGCTCGCGCGCGGCGATGCCCTGCGCGCGCACCAGCGCGAAGAAGCGCCCGGGATTCGCGATGCCGGCGATCGCGTCGACGTCGCGGCCGCGCCACGCGGCCGGGTCGGCCACACGCGCGGCGTCGACCAGGTTGCGCCACGGCAGCGCTTCGTGCGTCGCGAGCGTCTCGCGCCCGTCGCCCGCGACGGCGCCCGTGGCGCCGCGTGCGACCAGCCGCACGATGGCGTCGGCGTCCGCGACGCGCGCGACCGGCTCGCGCAACGGGCCCGCCGGCAGCAGCAGCCCGTTGCCGAACCCGCGTACCCCGTCGACGGCGACGACCTCGACGTCGCGCGCGAGCCGGTAGTGCTGCAGCCCGTCGTCGCTGATCACGACGTCGCAGGCAGGCTGCGCCGCGACGAGGCCGCGCGCGGCGGCGACGCGGTCGCGGCCGATCCAGACCGGGAACCCGGTCGCCGCGAGCACGAGCGGCTCGTCGCCGACGACCGCCGGATCGTCGCCGGGCGCCACCGGCCGCGCGGCGGTCGCGCTGCCGCCGTAGCCGCGCGACACGAAGCCGGGACGGAAGCCGCGGGCCGCCAGCGCTTCCGCCAGCGCGCACGCGAGCGGCGTCTTGCCGGTGCCGCCGACGGTGACGTTGCCGACGACGACGACCGGGACCGCGACGCGCTGCGCGCGCAGCACGCCGGCGCGGTACAGCACGCGGCGCACGGCGACCAGCGCGCCGAAGAGCAGCGATGCCGGCCACAGCAGCGCCGCCAGCACCGTCACGCGCGGTGCGTACCACGCGGCGGCCACACGGTCGGCGAAGCTCATCGGGCGTCCGGCGACGGCGGGCGGACCCGGGCGGGTCCCGGCCGTCACCGCGTCGGGGTCTGCGTCGCGAACGTGATGTGGACGAGCCCCGCCTGCCGCGCCGCCTCCATCACGTGGATCACCGACTGGTGCGTCGCGTTGGCGTCGGCGTTGATGACGACGACCGGCTCCTTCGCGTCGCCGGCGGCGCGCCGCAGCATCTCGGCCAGCGCGCCGACGGTGGTGAACGTGAACACGGTCTTGTCGACGACGTAGCGCCCCTGCGCGTCGATGCCGACGTTGACCTCCTTCGGGCGCTGCCGCGCCGCGTCGGCGTCGGCCTCGGGCAGCGTGATCTGCAGCTCGGCGACGCGCTGGTAGGTCGTCGTCACCATCAGGAAGATCAGGATGACGAGCAGCACGTCGATCAGCGGGATGAAGTTGATCTCCGGATCCTCGCGCCCGCGGGTGCCGCGCAGGTTCATCGCCGGCCCGCTACTTGCGCTCGCCGTGCGCGAAGTCGACGAGCTTGATCGCCTGCTGCTCCATCTCGACGACCAGCGCGTCGACCTTGGCGCGGAAGTGGCGGTAGAAGATCATCGACGGGATCGCGACGATGAGGCCCATCGCCGTGTTGTACAGCGCGATCGAGATGCCCTGCGCGAGCTGGATCGGGTTGGACGCCGACGCGCTCTGCGAGCCGAAGATCTCGATCATGCCGACGACGGTGCCGAACAGGCCGAGCAGCGGCGACATCGCGGCGATCGTGCCCAGCGTGGTCAGGAAGCGCTCGAGGTCGTGCGTGACGATGCGGCCGACCTCCTCGATCGCCTCCTTCATGACCGGGCGCGGCGCCTTCACGTTGGCGAGGCCGGCGGCGAGGATCCGGCCGAGCGGGCCCTGCGCCGCGGTCTTGGCGAGCAGCTCCGGCGTGGCACCGGTCTGCCGATACTCGGCCAGGACGCGATCGACCATGCCCGGCGGCGCGACCACGGACACCCGCAGCGACCACAGCCGCTCGAAGATCAAGCCCAACGCGATGACGGACGCGAAGATCAGCGGCCAGATCGGCCAGCCCGCTGCCTGGATGATGGACAACACGACGTGATGCTCCCGACGCGAAAGTGCCCGCAATGTAGCGTGCGGGCCGCGATTCGGCAAGGAAGCGGCGTCACCGCTCGCCCCGCGCGTCCGCCAGCGCGGCGGTCACCGCCGCACCCGCCAGCACGATCATCCAGAACACGAAGATCCACAGCAGGAAGACCGGCACCGCCGCCAGCGCGCCGTACATGATCTCGTAGGACGGCGAGTGCGCGACGTACCACGTGAAGCCGCGGCGCGTCACCTCGAACGCCGCGGCGGCCAGGACCGCGCTCGCGAGCGCGTGCGACCAGCGGACCTTGCGCGCAGGCACCACCGCGTAGAGCAGCGTGAACCCGACGGTCGCGATCACGAACGGCACCGGCTCGAGCAGCAGGCGCAGCGACGCGCGCTCGAGGGGCACCGTGGCGACCCAGTGCTCGAGCAGCCACATGATGGCCGTGATCGCCATGCCGACCAGCACCGGCCCGGCCGTGACGCCGACCACGTAGACGATCACGCGCCGCACCAGCGGGCGCTTGCGGCGGATGCCCCAGATGGCGTTGATTTCCGACTCGACCGTGTCGACGACGAGCGCGGCGGTGACGACGACGAACAGGATCCAGATGCCGCGCTGGTTCGCGGCCTCCGCCGACAGCCCGACGACGTACGTCTGCACGAGCGAGCGCGCGTTCTCGGGCACGGTGAAGCGCAGCAGGTACATCTCGAGGACGCGCAGGAAGTCCTGGAACACCGGGAAGTTCGCGACGAAGGCGAACGCCACGGTGACCAGCGGCACGATGCCCAGCACCGTCGTGAACGCGAGGCTGCCCGCGGCCCGCGTCCAGCCGACGCTGTTCAGCCGGCCGACGACACGGCGCAGGAGCGTGAAGGGACCGACGAAGGCCATCGGGAGGAACCGGTCGCGTGCAGTGAGAGGGTCGATTCGCCGTGGCCGGGAGCTGCGCGGGACTGCACGTTCCGCCGCGCGCGCCGGCGCCCGGCGACCGTCGAGGCCCGCCGCGCTTGCGCGGCCGTGCCCGGCCATTATCCCAGACACCCGGGACCGCGTAAGCTTGCGGCGGGCCGGCCGACCATGACGGTGATGCCGGACCGCTGCTTCCCCCCTGCCTTCGGAGTGCCCGTGACCAACGACGCCATCCCCGCCGACACCGCCGTCGAGTTCGCCGTGCTGGGCGGCGGCTGCTTCTGGTGCCTCGACGCCGTGTTCCGCGGCCTCGCCGGCGTGGTCGGCGTCGAGTCGGGCTACGCCGGCGGCGCCGGCGCGAACCCCTCCTACGAGGACGTCTGCACCGGCCGCACCGGGCACGCCGAAGTCGTGCGCGTGACGTTCGACCCGTCGATCCTTTCGTTCCGCGACCTGCTGACGGTGTTCTTCACGATCCACGACCCGACGACGAAGGACCGCCAGGGCAACGACGTCGGCACGCAGTACCGCTCCGTGGTGTTCTGCCAGTCGCCGCGACAGCGGGCGGACGCGGAGGACGTCGTGCGCACGCTGACCGCCGCGAAGCTCTTTCCGGCGCCGATCGTGACCGAGATCGCCGACGCGGCGGCGTTCTACCCGGCCGAGGCCTATCACCAGGACTACTTCGAGAACAACCCGGCGCAGCCGTACTGCATGTTCGTCGTCGCGCCGAAGGTCGCGAAGTTCCGGAAGTCCTTCGCCGAGAGGCTGAAGCGGTAGCGCGTCAGCCCGCGCGCTTCGACAGCCAGCCGCCGGTCGCGAGGCACACGCCCACCGACCAGAACACCGGCGTCAGGCCGACGGTCGCGCCCAGCGCGCCGAACGTGAGCGGCACCGCGACCGCCATCGACTGCACGAGCGACATTCGCACGCCCGCCGCCTCGCCCATGCGCCCCGGCGGCGCGTGGCTGTGCAGCAGCGACATCACCATCGGCTGGCTCATGCCGAGCCCGAGCCCCAGGCAGAACGACAGCGCGATCAGCGTGCGCGCGTCGCTGGAGAACGGGAACGCGAGGTAGACCGCGCCGGCGGCGAACAGCGCGACCGTCAGCACCTGGCGCTCGGTCGCGCGGCGCACGATCCAGCGCATCGAGAAGCGCACGACGAACGTCGCCGCGGCGAACGCCGCCAGGATCACGCCGATCGCCGACGCCGACAGCCCGATCCGCGCGCCGTAGACGGGGATCACGACCGTGTGCAGGTCCCACGCCATCGCGAGCAGCACGTTGACGAAGAACACCCAGCGCAGCTTGCGGTGCAGGACGAGCTCGAGCGCGCCGCCCGCGGCCCCGGACGCGCGCGCCGGATGCGGGCCCGGCAACCGCAGCCGGTCGCCGGCCAGTACGGCGATCGGCACCAGCGGCAGGAGCGCCAGCGCCGCGAAGGCCGCGGCGAAGCCGCCGTGGTCGATCGTGAAGCCGGCGACCAGCGGCCCGCAGAAGCCGGAGATCGAGTAGCCGAGCGCGAGCAGGCTGAAGTTGTGCGCGCGGTCCTCCGGCGGTCCCATCTCGCCGGTCGCGTTCTGCGCCGGGACCTGGAACAGCATGAATCCGACGCCGACGACGATCGCGCTGACGAGCAGCGCGGCGAACCCCGGGACGACCGCCGGCAGCAGCGATCCGGCGGCGAGCGCGATCGAGCCCACGAGCATCGGCCGGCGCACGCCGATGCGGTCGGACAGCCGCCCCGTCGCCACCGCGAACAGCGCGGGCAAGAGCGCATAGAGCGCCAGCAGCACGCCGACACCGGCGACCGACGCGCCGAGCCGCAGCGCCTCCAGCGAGACGGCCACGCGATTGCCGGCCAGCGTGACGTGGTTCGCGATGCCGAGGACGATGAGCGCGGTCAGCCGCGGGTTGCGGCCGGCGAGCCGCATCACGGCGCCAGCCGCCCGATGCGCCAGTGCGCTCCCTCGCGCCGGTAGACGACGCGGTCGTGCAGGCGCGACGGCCGCCCCTGCCAGAACTCGAACGATTCCGGGACGAGCCGGTAGCCGCCCCAGTGCGGCGGCCGCGCGACCTCGTCGCCGGGAAAGCGCCGCTCGGCCTCCGCGAAGCGTGCCTCGAGCGCCGCCCGGTCCGGCAGCGGCTCGCTCTGCGGCGACGCCCAGGCGCCGAGCCGCGACAGGCGCGGCCGCACGCGGAAGTACGCGTCGGCGGTCGCGGCGTCGACCCGCTCGACCGCGCCCTCGATGCGGACCTGCCGCTCGAGGTCGGGCCAGAAGAACAGCAGCGCCGCGTGCGGGCGCGCGGCGAGCTCGCGCCCCTTGCGGCTGCCGTAGTTCGTGTAGAACGTGAGGCCCTGCGCGTCGACGTCCTTCAGGAGCACGATGCGCGCGGCGGGCCGGCCGGCGGCGTCGACGGTGGCGAGCGTCATCGCGTTGGGCTCGGGCACCTTCGCGGCGAGCGCCTCGTCGAACCAGCTCGCGAACTGGCGCAGCGGATCGCGCTCGACGTCGCGCTCGTCCAGCGCCTCCCGCATGTAGTCGGTGCGCAGGTGCGCGAGGCTCTTCGTGTGGGTCTCGGTCATGCGGAGGGGCGCCGGCGACGGCGGTCGCGAACCCGAGCCCCGATTCTACTCCGCGCCCCGTCGCCGGCCGCGTGCCGGGCGCCCCCGGACGCGCAGGACGCGGCGGATCCGGTAGCCCTGCTCGCGGAGCAGCGCGAGCAGGCCCTGCGGGCCGTACAGGTGCAGCGCGCCCACGGCGACGAACACGCGGCCCTCGCGCAGCGGCAGGTACAGACGGTGCGCCATCTGCGCCGAGCGGTTGACGACGAGGTGGCGCGTCAGCTCGGCGAAGTGCGGCGCGACCGCGGGATCCGCACGGCCCGGCGCGGCGGCGAGCGCGGCGAGCTGCGCCAGGTCGCCGGCCTGCCACGCGCGGATCGTGCGCTCGTGCTCGCGCGGCAACTCCGCGCGATGCGCGAGCGTCCAGCGCACGAGCGCCACCTGGCTCGCGACCGGAATCGTGTCGAGGGCCGCCACCTGCTCGTCCGGGAGCTCGAGGCCGATCACGGTCAACCGCTGCCGTCGCGACTCGTCGACGAGGACCTCGTCCAGCGTCGCGCCGCGATCGTCGCCCGCCGGCTGCGCGAGCAGCAGCAGCACCGCCCACGGCTTCATCCGGCCGAGCACGTCCGCCGGCGGCGCCGCCGTCCCCAGCGCGACGCGAATGTGCGCGAGCGTGTCGGCGTCGAAGTGGTCGGCGAGCCGGCCGCCGTCGTCGAACTGCGCGGCGGCGAGGAACGCCCGCTGCTCGGCCGGCGTCCGCAGGATCTCCGGCGCGAGCCGGCGCGACTGCGCGAGCGCCGCGCTCACCGCGGCCGGCACGCGGGTCACGCGCGCATCGTCGGAGTGGAGCGTGCCGTACACCCACGACGGCGGCCGGCCCGGCGCCTCGACGCGGAACAGCAGGCCGCGCTCGAACGGCGCGGCGGGCGCGGCGGCGGCCAGCACGGCCGCCAGCAGCGCAACGCCGGCGCGCGCGCGGCTACCGCGCAAACTTCTTCTCGTAGGCCGCGGCCACCTTGCCGGGGATGCCCTCGGCGCGCATCGCGTCCACGGCGTCGTTCAGCGCCCTCACCACGGCGGGCGGGGTCTGCGGGCTGCACGCGAGGTAGAGCGGGATCTCGCGCACGACGAAGACGAGCTTGATGTCGGTCACCCTGGCCGAGCGCGCGACGTCGTGGGCGCCGTAGTAGCCGGTGACCCAGAGGTCGATGCGGTTGGGATCGTCGGCCGGCAGGAAGAGGCGCGGCGGGTTGGCGCGGTCGTCGGTCACCTGCCGGATGTTGGTGATGCCGCTCTCCCGCAGGTACTCGACCTTCGCGTCGTTGACCACACCGCCGATCCGCCACGGCTTCAGGTCGGCGAGTACCCGCACGGTGCCCGCGAAGTCCCCGCGACCGAACGCCGCCCACGTGTTGGTCGCGAGCGGGCCGATCCACGTGAAGAGCTTCTCGCGGCTGTCCAGGCGGGCGGTGGCGAACAGGCAGGTGTCCTTCTCGGCCTGCGTGCGCGTGTAGGCGCGGGCCCACGGCAGGACCTCGACCGTGTAGCCGACGTTGGCGCGCTTCATCGCCTCCACGACGAGGTCGGTGACCATGCCGGTGAGCTTGCCGCCCTCCGCGTAGTTGAACGGCGGGTTCTCCTCGGTGAGCAGCGTCAGCGTCGCCGCCGCGGCCGGCGCGCACGCGGCGGCGAAGGCGAAGGCGGCCGCCAGAGCGGCGGCGGGTCGGCGAAGGGGGCGCATCATGGGGCGGTCCGGATGCGGCAAGCGGAACAATTCACATTTTCGCGCGCGCGCAGGCGCCTTGCCAATGGCCGGCGCGACCGCGTGGCGGCACCGCGTCCTCCCGCGGCGGCCGCAAGGGCGCCCACCCGGGGGCCGCGGCGGCGCAAGGGCGCGTCGCCCGAGGCGTACGCGCCGCGCAACACTCGTGCGCCGCACGCGCGTTTTCCCTTGCGAAAGCGCCTTCCCTCCGACCGAAATGCGGTATAGTCGGCCGCGATGGAGGGGTATCCCGCGACAGGAGGGACCGCTTCAGATCGATCGGCATCGTCCGCTCGCACCAAACGACAGGAAGGAGAACCATGGCTACTGCCAAGAAAGCAGCGAAGAAGCCCGCCGCCAAGAAGCCCGCCGCCAAGAAGCCCGCGGCGAAGAAGCCCGCCGCCAAGAAGCCGGCCGCCAAGAAGGCCGCTCCCGCCAAGAAGAAGCCCGCCGCCAAGAAGCCCGCAGCGAAGAAGCCCGCCGGCAAGCGCAAGCCGAATCCCGCGTTCATGAAGGCGATGACGCCTTCCGCCGTGCTCGCGGCCGTCGTCGGCGCCACGCCGATGCCGCGCACCGAAGTCACCAAGAAGATCTGGGACTACATCAAGAAGAACAAGCTGCAGGACGCCATCAACCGGCGCCTGATCAACGCCGACGAGAAGCTCAAGGCCGTGTTCGGCGGCAAGGGCAAGGTCTCGATGTTCGAGATGACCAAGCTCGTCTCGAATCACCTCAAGTAATCCCGCCGCGGACGGGCGGCGCGCCCGCGCGCCGCCCCGCGGATCGACGGCCGGCAGCGCGGCAACGCGTGCGCCGGCCGTTCTGTTTTCACGAAGGCCTGCGCGCGCAGCGACCGCTGCGCTCGCCCCGCCGCGCGGGGCCGGTGCGCGCCGTCACGCCGCGGCGCGCCGCTGCGCGCGCCGGTGCAGCAACAGCAGCGCGATGCCGGCGAGCGGCAGCAGGAAGTCGGCGTACAGGACGACGCCGGCATTGCCCGGCGCGAGGTTGCCGGTCGTCGCGATCTGCACGACGTGGCCCACGCCCGCGCCGATCAGGAAGCACGCGGGTCCCAGGATCGCGGCGAGCCGCACGTCGAAGCCGCCGCGGAACGCGAGGAAGCCGACCGTCGCGAAGCCCAGGCTCGCGAGCCCCACTTCGGTCTGGAACGGGCTGTCGGCCCAGCCGATGAACCGCGCGGACATCGCGCCGAAGAACACGTGCAGCACGAAGTTGTAGAGCATGCCGGCGCCGATCGAGAAGAACAGGTACCAGCGCAGCAGCGCGTCCCAGACCGCGGCGGCCGCGCGCGGCGCCGGCTGGCGCGCGATGGCCGCCGCCGCGGCGGCGAGCCCGATCACGAAGAACGCGACCGAGGGATTGGCGAGGATCCCGCCGACGATCGCCTCGGCCGCGGATTCCGGTGCCGCGGCCATGCGCTACGCGCCCTTCTTCGGCCAGTCGTCCTCGTCCTCGAGGATGCGGATCACGCGCGTGCGCTTGCCGCCCGCGTACTTCTCCATCTGCACGAGGATCGGGAAGCGCAGGGCGAGCGCCGCGCGCGCCGCATCCTCCTTGTCGAACGTCAGCAGCTTGCCGTCGTCGCCGAAGACGTCGTGCCAGAGGCCCTTGTCGTCCTCGTACTCGATCTTGTACTGCATGGCCGGCGCGCCGTCGTTCGCGTCACGCGCCGCGCGCCTGCAGCGCGGCGATCCGCGCCTCGATCGGCGGATGCGTCGAGAACAGCGCCATGATGCCGGCCTTGTCGGTGATGCCGAACGCCTTGATCGCTTCCGGCAACGCGCCGGGCTCCACGCCGCCCAGCCGCCGCAGCGCGTTGACCATCGGCGACGGCGTGCCCAGGTACTGCGCGGACCCGGCGTCGGCGCGGAACTCGCGCTGGCGCGAGAACCACGCGACGATGATCGACGCCAGCACGCCGAGCACGAGCTGCAGCACGATCACCGTGATGAAGTAGCCGGGGCCGTTGCCGCGCTCGGTGCGGAACACCGTGCGGTCGACGATCGAGCCGATCACGCGCGACAGGAAGATCACGAACGTGTTGACCACGCCCTGGATCAGCGTCAGCGTCACCATGTCGCCGTTGGCCACGTGCGCGACCTCGTGGCCCAGCACCGCCTCGACCTCCTCCTTGTTCATCGACTGCAGGAGGCCGGTCGACACGGCGACCAGCGCCGAGTTGCGGAACGCGCCGGTCGCGAACGCGTTGGGCTCGCCCTCGTAGATCGCGACCTCCGGCATGCCGATGCCCGCCTTCTGCGCGAGGCGCTGCACGGTGCCGACCAGCCACGCCTCGACGTCGTTCGTCGGCTGCGCGATCACCTGCGCGCCGGTCGACCACTTGGCCATCGACTTCGACATCAGCAGCGAGACGATCGCGCCGGTGAAGCCGACGACCGTCGAGAACACGAGCAGCTCGCCGTACCCGGCGCCGGGGCCGCCCGCGCGGTCGAGCCCGAGCACCTTGAGCACGATCGACAGCACGAAGATGACGGCGAGGTTGGTCAGGATGAAGAGGACGATGCGCTTCATGGCGGGCCTTCGGCGGAGACGTTGGGCGGCGGAGAATATTAGCGCGGCCGCACGGCGCGGGGAAACGCATACGACATGGGGGCGGCGGCCGGCCGGCGCAAGCGGCGCCGCGCCGGGCGGCGGAAGGCTACGGCTTCGACCAGGAGTCCTTGAGCGTCACCGCGCGGTTGAACACCGGGCGGCCGGCCGCGTGCTCGGCCAGGTCGGCGACGAAGTAGCCGTGACGCTCGAACTGGAAGCGCTCCTCCGGCGCGGCCTGCGCGAGCGCCGGCTCGACGTACGCGGCGAGCACGCGCTTGCTGTCCGGATTGAGGTCGTCGAGATAGTTGCGCTCGGCGACCTCGACGTCGTCGTCCTCGTCGCCGGCGACCGCCGTGCGGTGCGCCGGCAGCGGCGCCTCCGGTAGGGCGGCGTCGCCGCGCGCCCCCCACGGATTGCGCGCACCGGGGAACGGCACGCGGAACAGGCGGTCGTAGATGCGCACCTCGGCCGGGACCGCGTGCGCGGCGGACAGCCAGTGGATGTTGCCCTTCACCTTGCGCGCATCCGCGCCGGGCGTGCCGCTGCGCGTCGCCGGGTCGTACGTGCAGTGCACGGCCGTCACGCGGCCGTCCGCGTCGCGGTCGGCGTGCGTGCACCTGACGATGTAGCCGTAGCGCAGCCGCACCTCGGCGCCCGGCGTCAGCCGGAAGTAGCCCTTGGGCGGCGTCTCGGCGTAGTCGTCGCGCTCGATCAGCAGCTCGCGCGACAGCGGCAGCGCGCGCCGGCCGAGCTCGGGCCGCTGCGGATGGTTGGGCGCGAAGCAGTCCTCGCTATGCCCTTCCGGGTAGTTGTCGATGACGAGCTTCACCGGGTCGAGCACCGCGATGCGCCGCGGCGCGCGCGCGTTCAGGTCGTCGCGCATGCAGTCCTCGAGCACGCTCATGTCGATCCACGAGTCGGCCTTGGACACGCCGATGCGCTCGGCGAAGATGCGGAAGCCCTCGGGCGTGAACCCGCGGCGGCGCGCGCCGACCAGCGTCGGCATCCTGGGGTCGTCCCAGCCGTCGACGTGGCCGTTGGCGACGAGCTCGATCAGCCGGCGCTTCGACAGCACGACGTACGTGAGGTTGAGGCGCGCGAACTCGAACTGCTGCGGCAGCGGACGGGGGAGCATGCCGCCGTCGGCGAGCTTCTCGATCACCCAGTCGTACAGCGGCCGGTGGTCCTGGAACTCCAGCGTGCAGATCGAGTGCGTGATCCGCTCCAGCGCGTCCGAGATGCAGTGCGTGTAGTCGTAGAGCGGATAGATGCACCACGTGTCGCCGGTCCGGTGGTGCGACGCGTGGCGGATCCGGTAGATCGCCGGGTCCCGCATGTTCACGTTCGGGCTGCCCATGTCGATCTTCAGCCGCAGCACGTGCGCGCCGTCGGGGAACTCGCCCGCGCGCATGCGGCGGAACAGATCGAGGCTCTCGGCGGCGCTGCGGTTGCGGTACGGGCTGTCGAGGCCCGGCTCGGTCAGCGTGCCGCGCGTTGCGCGCACCTCGTCGGCGGTCTGGCTGTCGACGTAGGCGAGGCCGTGCTCGACGAACCACTCGGCGAACCGGTAGAGGTCGCCGTAGTAGTCGGAGGCGTGGTAGCGGTGGCCGCCCCAGTCGTAGCCCAGCCAGCGCACCGACTCGGCGATCGCGTCCTCGTACTCGACTTCTTCCTTGAGCGGGTTCGTGTCGTCGTACCGCAGGTGGCAGGTGCCCCCGTTCTCGGCCGCGAGCCCGAAGTTCAGGATGATCGACTTGGCGTGCCCGTAGTGCAGGTAGCCGTTGGGCTCCGGCGGAAAGCGCGTGACCACGCGCCCGCCGTACTTGCCCGTCTTCAGGTCGTCCGCGATGATCGCGCGCAGGAAATTCGGCGCGGGCGCATCCTTGCCGGCGGCGCGCGCGGCCGCGGGCCGCGCCGCGGGGGCGGGCTTCGCGGCGCCTGCTTCGCGCTCGACCAATTGCGGCGGCGCACCATTCATTGTCGGTTTGTTCATGAACAACGCGGGTGTGTCGACCATTCTAGCGAACCCGGTCCGGCCCGTCATCGGCTGCCGCCGTGGGAAGCCGGCGGCATCCCCCGGAAATGCGCGTCGCGCAAGGCTTCCGGCGCGGTGCGCGATTCGCCGGCCGGTGCGTTTTCCACAAATCCTGTGGATACAAGTGTGCATATCTTGTAAATTCGGCGGCTAAGTCGCGGCAGCACACGGAAAAAGGTTGCGATGCCCAAATTCACGCCGTCTTTTTCCGGCTTCAATTCATGGACTTGTAACATTGCTCCAAGGGCAGCCGGCGGGGTTTTCGGGGCCCTGCCGAGCCACGAACGAATGGCTGCAACGCAAGGATCGGCGGTGTGATGTCCTGGACAAATCCGATGCTGCGCCTGCGTTGTCGAAGCGCCGAACTTGCGGTGAACGCATGATCAACGATCGAACCCCCGGCGCGGACGACCGGTCGCCGACGCCCGCGCTTCCGGGCGGACCGGTGGTGCTGCCCGTCTCCCTGCTGGTGTCGAGCGCGCGGCTGCTGGTCGAGCGCCACCTGGGCCTCGTGTGGGTGGGCGGCGAGATCTCCAACTTCACGCGCGCCGCGTCGGGCCACTGTTACTTCAACCTGAAGGACGCGCAGGCGCAGGTGCGCTGCGTGATGTTCCGGCAGCGCGCGCAGGCGGTCGCCTTCGCGCTGCGCGACGGCCTCGCGGTGGAGGTGCGCGCGACGCCGACGATCTACGAGGCGCGCGGCGAGTTCCAGCTCAACGTCGACAACATGCGGCTGGCCGGCGTCGGCGCGCTCTACGAGCAGTTCGCGCGGCGCAAGGCCCGGCTGGAGGCCGCCGGCTGGTTCGCGGCCGAGCGCAAGCGACCGCTGCCCCCGTTCCCGCGCGCCGTCGGCATCGTGACGTCGCCGCGCGCGGCCGCGCTGTCCGACATCCTGACGACGCTCGGGCGGCGCTGGCCGGCCGCGCGCGTGGTCCTGTACCCCGCCTCGGTGCAGGGCACCGGCGCCGCGGCCGAGGTCGCGGAGGCGATCCGCACCGCCAACGCGCGCGCCGAGGTCGACGTGCTGATCGTCGCGCGCGGCGGCGGCTCGATCGAGGACCTGTGGGCGTTCAACGAGGAGGCGGTCGCCGAGGCCGTGCACGCGTCGGCGCTGCCGGTCGTGTCGGGCGTCGGGCACGAGACCGACTTCACGATCTGCGACTTCGTCGCCGACGCGCGCGCACCGACGCCGACGGCCGCGGCCGCGCTGGTCGTCCCGGACCGCGCCGCGATCGCGCACCGCGCGGAGGTGCTGGTCCGCCGGCTCGCGCGCGCGGCGGCGCACGCGCTCGCGGTGCGCGCCCAGCGGCTCGACCACGCGACGCGGCGCCTCGTCCACCCTGCCGCC
>JAYRNW010000037.1:0-6689 GCA_041911995.1 Casimicrobiaceae bacterium
AACCTGCTCGCCAGCGTGCCGAGGCGGTCGGTGATCCTGATCGAGGACGTCGACGCGTTCTTCCGCCAGCGCGACAAGGCCGACACGGGCGTCAGGGTGTCGTACTCGGGCTTCATCAACGCGCTCGACGGCGTCGCCGCGCACGAGGGCTCGGTCGTGTTCCTGACGACCAACCACCCGCAGCTCATCGACGAGGCGGCGATCCGCTCGGGCCGCGTCGACTTCCGCATGGAGCTCGGCCTGTGCGACCGCAGCCAGCTCGAGCGGATGTTCGGCAAGTTCTTCGCCGACCCGGCGGCGGCCGCGCGGTTCGCCGACACGGTGGCGCCGGACGTGTGGTCGCCGGCGCAGGTGCAGGAGCGGCTGCTGAAGGCCGGCAGCGCCGACGAGGCGATCGCGGCGTTCCGCGACCACCCGGCGCCCGGCGTCGCGCTGCTGCGCGCGGCGTAGCCCCGGCATTCGCCGACGCGGCCCCCTTCCGGCGCCGGAGCGGCGTCGCCACGCCGGCGCGGGACACGCACCGGCGGCTCCGGATGTCGGCGCTTTTGGAGCGACGCGCGAAAATGCGTCAGAATCGCGTCCATGCTCTGGAATCTCCTGCTCGCCGTCGTCGGCAAGTTCCCGCGCCTGCGGCAGATGTTCGCGAAGTAGCTGTACGTGCGCATGGCGACCCCGATGCGCAATCCCGACCGGACGGCCATGTACTGCGGCGTGGTGCCGCCGGACGGCGTCGTGCCGGAGCTCACGCCGTCCGACGTGGCCGACCCGCCGGCCGCGCGTCCGCGTGCGCGATCGAGTGGGCCGGCGCCGGCATCCGCGTCAACGCGGTGGCACCGACGTGGGTGCGTACCGAGTTCACGCGCGGCCTGCGGCAGATCCCGACGATGGTCGACCGCGTGCCCGACGCGACGCCGCTGCGCCGGCTGGCCGAGCCCGAAGACGTCGCGGCGGCGATCGTGTTCGTGGCCTCCGACCGCGCGGCGATGATCGCCGGGCACACGCTGCCGGTGGACGGCGGCTTCCTCGCGCAATGAACCCGCCGCGGCCCGCGCACGGCAGGCGTGTGTCCGTCGCGGCGAGCCGCGCGGCCCTGCTCGCGGTCGCGTGGTTCGCCGCCGCCGTGCCGCTCGCGCGCGCCGCCGACGTCGCCGCGGGCGCCGAGCTGCGCGCGGCGCCGACGCACGTCATGCTCGACGGACGGCGGCTCACGCTCGCCGCGTCGCTGCGGCGCGACGGCACGCACCTGACGTGCGTCCTCGCGGTCTCGGCCGGCGACGGCAAGCCGCTGCCCTCCGGCGCGCGCGTGTCGCGCGCGTGGCTCGTCTACGGCGACACGATTTGGGAGGCGGGGGCGCTCGACGAGCAGGACGCGGCCGACCCGGCCCACCGCGACGCCCGCGGCGTCGTGCGCAACCGGCCGGAGTCGCCGGAGCTCCGCGTCGTCGTCCGCAACGCCCCGGGCTGGGAGGCCGGCGCCCGCGTGGACGCCGTCGTGCGCGTGTCCGACGCGAAGGGCCGCAGCCTGCTGCTGCGCGTGCCCCGCCAGGTCGTCCCCGCGCCCGGCTGACCGGCCGCTACTTGCAGTCGTATGGCTGCGGCGCGACGAACGGCGGCCGCGCGACGGCGACGCGCCGCGTCTTGAAGTCGAGCGCGTCCGCGAGGTTCTTTGCCGTGCGGTCGCGCAGCGTCAGCGGCTGCAGGTTCCAGCGCCACTCGATCATCTTCAGGATCGAGCAGTGCTCGTACGGCCCGGCGGTCTCGATCTTCTTCGGCGCGAACGGGCCCATCGCGATCGCCGGCACGCGGAACCCCAGCCGCTTCAGGTCCGGGAACGGCCCCGGGCCGGTCTGCACGGTGTCGTCCTGGCACGCCGGCGGCGGCACGTGGTCGAAGAAGCCGCCGTGCTCGTCGAAGTTGAGCACGAACACCATGCGGCCCCACTGCGGGCTGTCCTTCAGCGCGTTGTAGACCTGCGCGACGAACTCCTCGCCCTTCAGGACGCTGCCGTTGTGGTGGTAGTCGTTCGACGAGCCGTCTTCCTCGGCAGCGTCCGTGTAGTTGGGGTCGACGAACACGACGTTGGCGAGCTGGCCCGTGCGCGCGTCGTCCCAGAACCGGTCGATGTGCAGCGAGATGTCGTCGTACTTCTTGCTGCGGAAGAGGCCGGTCATCGGCTCGCCGAAGTAGTAGTAGCGCGTCGTGAGCCCAGCCGCGCGCACGCGGTCGAAGATCGCGGTCTCGATCAGGCACGGGCGGTCCGCGTCGGTCTTCGGGAAGCCGTCCGGCATGTCGACCTGCGTGGTACCCGTCAGCTGGTACAGGCGGTTCTCCCACGTCGGGCCCATCATCGAGCAGAAGTAGTTGTCGAACGTCGTGTAGCTCGTCGCCAGCACGGACAGGATCGGCAGGTCCGCCTGCGTGTAGTAGCCGATCGGGAACGTGTCGCCGACCTTGGCCGTCTTGAGGAAGCCGTCGCACGCGCCGTTGGCGTACTGGATGGCGATGTTCTGCCACTCGTGCTTCGGGTCCTCGTACTTGCAGCCCTGCCAGTCGCCCGACAGCGGCCACGTCGGGCGCGCGACGCCGCTCGCGTCCACGTACGTCAGGCCCTGCTGCCGGCCGTTGGCGCCGGGCAGCCAGCCCAGCAGGTGGTCGAACGACCGGTTCTCCATCATGAGGACGACGATCGTGTCGAACGGCGCTTCGTTGGGCTGCGGCAGCGCGCACACCTGCTTGCCGTCGGGGCCGGTGACGCACGTGTCGGCGGCGCCGAGGCAGCCGCCGAGGCCGAGTGCGGCGGCGCCGGCGGAAGCGGCGAGGAAGTCGCGCCGCGTGATGGGCTTGGTCATGACGGTGTTCCTTCGTGTCGTTCGTGTCCGGGCCGGCGGCCGGCATCGGGGCCGGCGCCGGCCGCCCGCATTGTAGGGCACGCGCCCGCTGCCGCGTGCGCGACGCTTGCGCCGGCGGTCGCGGGCGCACTAGACTGCACTATCCCCAATCAATTCGCACCGGAGCCGCGCGTGTCGAGATCGTTTGTTGGCAAGTTCCTGTTCGCATTGGCCTCCACCGTCGTCGGGCTCGCTGCCGTCACGGTGCACGCCGTCGATTTTCCCGCGGGCCCCATCTGGAACAACGACGATGCGCAGCGCAAGTGCCAGAACGTGTGCCGCGACAACAACGGCCGCTGGACCGGGCAGTGGCACACGATCCAGGGCACCGCGTCGTCGGTGTGCGACTGCGAGGTTCCCACGCAGCGCGGCGGCCAGCCGGCCGGCTCCCCCTGGGCCGAAGCGGGCCCGCTGTGGAGCCAGTTCGACGCGCAGCGCAAGTGCCCGGACGTCTGCCGCAGCACCGGCCGGACCTGGGACGGCAACTGGAAGACGACGGAGCCGGGCCGGATGTCGGTGTGCAGCTGCGGCGGCGGACGCGAGGTGCAGCCGATCGGCGCGGGCGCCGCGTGCCGCGCGCAAACGCACGGCGGCTGCAGCGGGTGCTCGGTGCAATGCGCGCCCGGACAGCGCGCGACGTGCCGGGAAGGCGTCACGTGGAACGACAAGTTCAACGACGGCGACCCGCGCTGCGTCAACCAGGCCGAATGCCGCTGCGGGTGACGGCGGCGCACGGCGTTCGAGTGCCGCGCCCCGACGGAATACCATCACACAATGTCATCCCGAGCGCAGCGCGGGATCTGCTTGCGCGACGCGGCGGCACAGGCGCCGCGCACGACGCACGGTCGGCGCGGGCCAGCGTGACGCTGCGTCGGTAGTTGCCGAGCGTCAGCGGCGGGCGAGCGCGAGCGCCTGCGTCGTCGTCCAGTACTTGGCGAGCATCCCCGGCACTTCCCAGTCGGGCAGCGCACCCGCGCGGACGTAGCCCAGGAACGCGTCGGCGACCTGCCCGAAGTGGGCCTCGTGGCCGACGTGGTACGCCGCGGGCACCGTGATCTCCCAGCCGTCGCCGCTGCGCCGCGTCCCCACGCCCGGATGCTTCGGCTGCAGCGCGGCGACCGCCGCGGCGAGCGCCGCGCCGAAGTCCGGGTCGCCCGCGCCCCGGTGCGGCTCGACGTACAGCGCCGGCTGCCAGCCCTGCGCCTCCCCCTGCCGGATCACGAGGTTCGCGCGCGATCCCCGCATCACCGAGTAGTGCGTGTCGCCGGCGCCCGCGGGCGCTTCGTAGTTCCACAGCACGCGCACCTTCGCGTGCACGCCGCGGACCGCGTAGTCGATCTCGCCGTTGGCGTACACGTGCAGCGACCCGTCGCGCTGCACGTCCTTGCGCAGGAAACCGGGGTAGTCGGGAAGCTGCGTGACGCGCGCGAACTGCGCGGCGTCGAGCACCGTCGGCCAGCGGCGCGCGCCGTGCACGGCGACGTCGGCGCGGCCGTCGAGCACCGCGCCGGGAAAACACGCCCACTGCACGAGGTCGACCAGGTGCGTCGTGATGTCGACCAGCCCCTCGCCCTGCTGCGCGGTGTCGAAGAACCACGCCGGCCGCACGACCGGCACGCCGGACACGAGCTTCGCGAAGTGGTGGACGCTCTCCTTGACCACCGCCGGCTGCGCCGGCGTTCCCGCCTCGAGCGTGCCGAACACCGCGGCGGACTGCGCGAGCGCCTTCTGCAGGATCGACGTGATCTCGAAGCGCTCGGTCATGATGTCGTAGAGCAGCACGCCGTTGCGGCGCGCCACGTCGAACGCGGGCGCGAGCGCGGCGAAGCCGGCCGCGTCGATCGCCATCGGCTTGTCGGCGAGCGTGTGGTAGCCGGCCGCCACCGCGCGCGTCAGGTACTCGGTCTTGCGCGCGTTGCTGCCCGCGATGACCGCGATGCCGCCGTGCGCGGCCGCCGCGAACCGGTCGAGGAAGTCGGGCCCCGTGTGCACGTGCAGCCGCCAGTGCGTCGGGTCCTGCGCGCGTGCGTTGTAGGCGGCGATCTTGCGCCGGTAGTCGTCGAGGTCGGGCCCCTCCGGCGCGTAGACGTCGACGTCGGCGTCGACGTTCGCGACCATGCGCTTCTGCAGCAGCGCCGCGTGGAAATGGCCCGGGTCGAGGATCGTGAGCTTCATCGGGGGTCGTCCGTGGGCGCGGGTCTCGAGCCGCCCGTCGCGCAACCCGCATTGTCGCAGGCGGCGGCGGGCGCGGCGGCTACTTGGCGCGCGCCTGGCAGTTCACCGGCAGCAGGCCCGACGCGATCGTCGTCCCGTTGGCGCCGTGCACGGTCATCTTCGCCGGCACCGGCGCGTGGCCGCACACCCACGCGACCGGCACGACCGGCGCGTCGGGCACCACGGCCGGCCGGATCGTCAGCAGCTTGCCGGCGATCTCGCGGTGCGCGTTGTTGCCGAACGTGATCTCGATCACGCCGTCGCGGACCGCGACCGACGTCACGTAGTTGCCGACCATCTTGTCCGGCGCGGGCAGGCCCGCTGCGGCATTGTCGGCCGGAAACGTCTGCGTGGCCGCCCACGCCGCGGCCACCGGCTTCTTCGCGATGTCGGCGAGCGCGCCCGCCGCCGCGACCTGGTCGCGGACCATCGGCGTGAACAGCGCCGGCAGCGCGATCGTCGCGAGGATGGCGATGATCGCGATGGCGATCATCACTTCCATCAGCGAGAAGCCCCTCGGCCGCGCGTGCGGCGACCGCGCGCCGATGCGCGGGGCGGAACGGACGGCGGCGCGACGCGTGGGCACGTCGCGAGTATAGCCGCGCGCCGCCGGCGCGCAGCAGCGGCCGCGCCGGCCGCGCGGGCGTCAGCCGTCGCCCGGGATGCGGCCGATGCCGGGCAGCTTGAGCGCGAGGCTGCGGAAGTCGACGCCGGCGACGAGGCCCAGCACGTTGATCTCGAAGCCCTCGTCCCGGGCGGCGAGCACGCCGAAGAGGCCGTACACGGACAGCTGGACGCCGGTGTGGCTGGGCGCCGCGCCGACGATTTCGCGGAGCGGGACGTAGTCCTTGCCGATCGCCGTCGACGGCATCGCGAGCCGCAGCGCGGGGATCGTGCGGCCGAGGTGCGCGACGAACGTGTTGCTGTTGGGCCCCGGCCACATCCGGTACGTGGTCGGGTGCGGATACGCAGCGATCGCCTGCGGCAGCACGGCGATCACGGCCGCGGCGTCGGCGCCGCGCAGGTCGCGCAGCAGGCGCGGCGGCGCGCCGTACCATTCGGCGTCCGGCGCCCGCTGGTCGGAGATCGACACGACGGACCGGCCGCCGCCGGCGTACCAGCCGATGACCTCGTAGCGCGTGTAACGCTCGCCGTTCGCCGGCTTGACGGCGAGCCACGTGTGGTCGGCGAAGGCGCCGCGCCACCCGAACGTCCGGCTCGCGTAGACCTGCACGACCGGCTCGCGGTGGAGCGCCGCGTCCGGCGCCAGGCCGGTCGCGCGATGGCTCGCCGTGCGCCAGTCCCCGCCGGTGGCCACGCGGCCCGTCGCGAGTTCCAGCAGCGGGCCGACGAGCAGCAGCGCGACGACGGCGAGCGCCCAGCCGGAGACGCGCGCGAAATGCCGTCGCACCCGGCGCTCGGGGGTCGCGCGGCTGGCGGCGGCGGGATCGGGCACGTCCGTCACGCCGTCATGCTACGCCGCTCGGGGTCAGAGCCGTAAGGCGGGCGCCACGCGCGCCAAGCCCGAGCACCAACGCCGCGTGGGGGGAGGGCAGGTAGGGGGGGGGGTGGCCCCCCCAAGCCGGG
>JAYRNW010000038.1:0-8585 GCA_041911995.1 Casimicrobiaceae bacterium
CAAGCCGCGCCAGCTCTCGGGCGGCCAGCGCCAGCGCGTCGCCATGGGGCGGGCGATCGTCCGCGAGCCGGCGGTGGTCCTGTTCGACGAGCCGCTGTCCACCCTCGACGCCAAGCTGCGCGTGCAGATGCGCTTCGAGATCCAGAAGCTCCACCGGCGGCTCGGGACGACCAGCCTGTACGTCACGCACGACCAGGTCGAGGCGATGACGCTCGCGCACCGGATGATCGTGATGAACGCCGGCCGCGCCGAGCAGATCGGCACGCCGATGGAGGTCTACGAGAACCCGGCCACGCTGTTCGTCGCCGGGTTCATCGGATCGCCGGCGATGAACTTCCTGCCGGCGAGGGCGGAAGGCGGTGGGCGCTACGCGCTGATCGCCGGCGGCGCGGTCGTCGCGGCGACGGGCGACGCGCCGGCCGGGAAGGCGGTGACGGTCGGCGTCCGGCCCGAGCACCTGCGGCCTGCGTCGGCCGAGGACGGTACGCTGTCCGGGCAGGTCGAGATGGTCGAGCAGCTAGGCGCGGACACGCTGATCCACGTCGGGCACGGCGCCGACACGATCGTCGCGCGCATGCCGCACGAGATCCGCTTCGAGGTCGGCGCGCGGATCCACCTCGCGGCCGAGCCGGCGCGGGTCTTCCTGTTCGACAGCGCGACCGGCGCGAGGATGAGGTGAGCAAGGCGTTGCCGCCGTGGCCGTACCCGCGGCTGTGCGCGCACCGCGGCGCGGGCAAGCTCGCGCCGGAGAACACGCTGACCGCGATGCGCGTCGGGCACGCGCACGGCTACCGGATGGTCGAGTTCGACGTCAAGCTCGCCGCCGACAACGTCGCGTTCCTGCTGCACGACGCGACGCTGGAGCGCACGACCAGCGGCCGCGGGCGCGCCGACGCGCTGCCGTGGCGCGAGCTGTCGCGCCTCGACGCCGGCGGCTGGCACTCGGCGAAGTACGCCGGCGAGATGCTGCCGACGTTCGCGGCGGTCGCCCGCTGGGCGCGCGCGCACGGGGTGGCGTGCAACGTGGAGATCAAGCCGACGCCGGGCCGCGAGCGCGAGACCGGCGCCGCGGTCGCGCTCGACGCGACGGCGCTGTGGCGGGACGCCGAGGTGCCGCCGCTGCTGTCGTCGTTCGCCGAGGAGGCGCTCGCTGCGGCGCGCGAGGCGGCGCCGGGCCTGCCGCGGGCGCTGCTGCTGGACGAGCTGCCGGCCGAATGGCCCGCGCGCCTCGCGCGGCTCGAATGCGCGGCGCTCGACGTCGACCATCGCGCGCTCACCGCCGAGGTGGTCGCGGCGGCGCACGGCCACGGCTACCGCGTCTGCTGCTACACGCCGAACGACCCGGTCCGTGTCGCGGAGCTCGTCGCGTGGGGGGTCGACACGATCATCACCGACGCCGTCGACCAGATCCCGCCGGACCCGGGCGCCGCGCCCTGACCGAGCGCGCGCCTCGCGCCGTTGCTACTGCGGCGCGCACATCACGACCATGTCCGGCCCGTCGCCCTCGGCGAGCCAGCCCTTCCCGACCATCTGCGCGCGCACCGCCTTGTCGGTCATGTAGCGGTGGTTCGCGTCGGGGCGGTTGCTGAACACGCGGTACACCTGGACCGTGTTCGCCGGGCACACGCCGGCCGCCGGCAGGAACATCTGCATGAACGCCGGATCCTCGAGGACGAACGTCGGGTTGTTCTGCCCGGTGGCGTTGCACTCCGCGGTGCCGCGCCCGAAGAAGTGCGAGTCCCCCTTGCCGGGCGGAATGTAATAGCGGCACACCGGCGACGTGCCTGCGCTCGCCGTCCGATAGGTGTTGAACGACTTGCCGGTGCGCGTCCAGCCCTTGATGACGGTGCCGGCGTCGAGCTTGGCGATCTCGTCCGGAACCCACGTGATGAAGTAGTGGTCGAGCGCGGCGTTGTAGTACTCGATGACGGTGGAGAGCGTCACCGCCTGCCCGGTGGCGGTCCCGGCCAGCGCGATCGTCTTGGTTCCCGCGTCGGACTTGATCGAGAGCGTTCCGGTCCGCGCCCCGGCCGCCGTCGGGATGAAGTCGACCAGGATCGTCACGCTCTTGCCGCGCGGCAGCAGCCGGTTGGTCGACGGCGAGCGGAAGTCGGCGATGTCCACGGTGATGCCGGTGATCGTGACATCGACGTCGCCGGTATTGGTCAGCGTGACCGACTGCTGCGCGAGGCCGCCGACGGCGATGGACGCGAACTGCAGCTGCGTCGGGTTGGTCGAGAACGACGGATGCACGACGCTGCCGCGCTCGCCCCGGACCAGCAGCTGCGGGTGACCGGTGCCGTTGGCGGCGGTCAGGATCGACGCCGACGTCGAGGGCGTCCACGCGCCGTCCGCGGCCTTGGTCAACGGCGACGAGTACACGCGGTACGGGTAATAGTCGGTGCCCGACACCGTATTGCGCGTCTGGTACCACAGCGCGGAGTCGTCGCGGTTGAACACGGGCCAGCCGAGGGCCGTGCGGTTCTGCCCGGTGAGGTCGAGGCCGACCAGCCCGCGCGACTTCCGGGCGACGGTGTTCAGCACGTACAGGCCGGAGTTGGACGGCGTCGACGAGTCGGTGAGGTCGAACGCGACGACGTAGTTGTTGTTCGCCGCGAAGACCGGGTTCAGCACCTGCTGGTTGGCCGGCTGCCCGGTCGCCACCGTGTCGAACTCGCCCGTCAGGATGCTGAGCGTGCCGAACGAGAACAGCCGGCTGGTCGAGCCACCCAGCGCTTCCAGCGTGAACTTGAAGTCGAAGATGACGTTCTCGCTCAGGTAGTCGAAGGCCGGCGAGTAGACGTCGATGCCCGCGTCGCGCGCCGTGCCGTCGGGATTCGGCATGCGCGGCTGGTACGGCGTGACCACGGACGTGCCGAGGTCGCCGACGAAAAGCTTCGTGTCGGAGTAGAACGTGAACGCGATCTGCTTTGCGTTCGGCGAGATCGCGAACGCGTAGACGTCGCCGCTGAACACGAGGTCGTCGGCGCCGGTCGCGAGGTCGATCGCGCGCAGGCTGTGCGTCTGGTCCTGCACGTAGAAGACGAGCCCGTTGTTCGCCGTGGCGCTCCAGACGATCCCAGGCCGCTGCACGGCGGCCGCGTAGGCCGAAAGCGGCCCGACGGGTCCGGTGGGCGTGTCGGCCATCAGGCGGCCGTCGCCGCGCCGGTAGACCAGCCACGTGGCCGCGTTGATCGGGTCGCCGTCCGTGGGCACGAGCGCCGTACCCGGGGCGGGCGCCGCCTGCGGCTCGACGATGCCGACGACGTCGAACGCCCGCGCGACCGCCTTGGCGTCCGCCGAGCCGGCGCCGAACTTGATCTCGGCGGCCTTGATCAGCGCGCGCCGGGCGTCGATGAACTGGTCGCTCTGGTGCAGGAGCTGCGTCAGCGCGTAGTAGTAGATCTGCTCGGCGTGCTGGCGGCCGATGCTCGCCCCCAGCCCTTCGGCGGTCAGGCCCTCGGCGATCAGGTAGAACGCGCGGTTCGGGATGCCGCTGTTGCAGTGCACGCCGCCGTTGTCGCCGCCCGGCGGGTCGTCGGGGACCACGAACTCGTCCATGTGCTTAGGCTGCGCGAACGCGAAGCCCTTCTTCAGGCATTCCGGAGAGCCCTGGTGCGGGTCGCTCATGTTCCGCAGGTACGGGTACTTGAGGAACGCGCCGTCGCCGATCGTCCACCCGGCGTTCTTGATCATCATCCCGAAGAAGTCGGAGAACGACTCGTTCAGCGCGCCGCTCTGCCCCTTGTAGACGAGGTTGGCCGTCTGCTTGGTGATGCCGTGCGTCATCTCGTGGCCGGCGATGTCGGTGCGCGCGAGGTTCGCGGTCTCCACGCCGTCGCCCTTCCCGAAGAACATCGCCTGCTCGGACGCGCTCCAGAAAGCGTTGCTCGGCTCCTGCGCGTCGTTGACGACCGCGCGGACCGTCGCGTTGGCGTCGTCGATCCCCTTGCGGCCGTGCACGTTCAGGAAGTAGCTCGTGACGCTGTACATCGCCGAGATCGCGCTCACGGCCGCCGCGTTCCAGCCCGTGTTCGGCGACGTGGACAGCGCCGTCGGACAGTCGGCGTTGATGCTGCAGTCGTAGATCCAGATGTTGCCGACGTTCGCATTCGGCACGCCGCCGGCCACGTTGCCGGGGCGCGTCACGTCGACGAGATAGTACTTGCCGGACTCCTGCCAGGCCGTGAACGCGACCGTCTTGTTGTCGAGGTCCTTGCCGGAGGCGCCGACGGCCGGGTGCTGGACCGCCGAGTACCGGTCGAGCAGCGCGCCGTTCGCCGCGTCGATGAAGAAGTCCCAGCCGCGCGCCGCGCTGGCGTAGCCTTCGACGTGCCACGCGAGCGTCATGTCGTTGGTGTCGTCCGCGGGCAGGATGACGAGGTCCGTCCGGACGATGGCGAGCTCCTCTCCCGCGTGACGCGTTGCCGCCGCCTGGGCCTGCGCCGGCGTGAGCGCCGGGACCACCGTGTCGATCCGCGGCGTCGGCCGGTACCGGCCGGCGAAGCGCGTGGCGCGGCCGTCGGGATCGACGTACACGGACGCCTCCTGCGCGAACACCGGCACGCCCTGGTAGGTCTGCCGGAAGCGGATGCGCGCGATGCCGTGCGCGTCGGTCGTCTCGGCGGCGATCGCCATCTCCCGTTCCGGGTCCGCGAGCCGCAGCAGGTCGCGGTTGCGGTCGAGGACGCCGCGCGCGATCAGGCTGCGCACGGGGCTGCGCACCGCCGGGTCCGAGAGGTCGGCCGCCTCGATCTGGCTCGGCGTGCCCATGTCGCTGAACCGGATCGACGCGTCGGTGGGATCGGAGACGCTGGCCGCCAGCTTGGCGAGCGCGCGCGTCTGGTTGACGGAGGCCGTCGGCACGATCGTCGACGTCACCTCGGTGAGCCCCGTCGGATAGGCGATCCGGCGTTGCGGCGCGGCGGCCATCGCGGCGCCGGTCGCGAGCGCGCTCTGCCGCGCCGCGACGCCTTGCACCAGCGCCCGGCCGGCCTCCTCGGTGGAACCGCCCAGCCGGGCGCTGGCGTGGTCCGCGGCGCGCTTCGCCTTCTTGCCGAGGTCCTCCGCGGCTGCCGCGCCGATTGTGGCAGCCGGGCTTTCCGTCGCCGCACGCTCGACGATCCACTCGGACTCGGCGAGTCGCTGCAGCGGACCCGCCGCCCATGCGCTCGCCGTGAGCCCGGCCGCGCAGATCAGCAGCGCGCCGAGGTAGGCGCAACGGCGCGCGACCGATGCCGCCGCGCGGCCGTCGAGGGTACGCGGCCGGTCCGCGCGCGTGGAGTGGACGTGGTTTGTCACGGTGGGACTCTCCCGTAGGGTCGCGCGGCTGTCATCGCGTCGTTCCTCGCCCGCGCGTGCGGCAATGGTGCCGCGATCGGCCCAGCGACGCAATGCCCATGCCAATTTTGCGGACTCTTCTGCGACCCGATGCCTGGCTCGCCGCAGTTCGAACCCGCTGCCGGCGCGTCGCGCGTCTTCGCGCCGGCACGGCGAAGTGGGTCCGGCGAACGGCGCAAGCGCCGGCTACGCCGGCGCGCGCACGTAGTCGCCGGGCGCGGGCGCGAGCGGCGGATGCGCGTCGCTGCCGGTGCCGCGCGGCGCCGGCTGCTGCGTCCCGCCGTGCGCGGCGAGCCACCGCGCCCAATGCGGCCACCAGCTGCCCGGCACCGATTGCGCGCGCGCGAACCAGTCGTCGGGGTCGTCGGTGACGAGGTCGTTGGTCCAGTAGTTGCGGCGCGGCGGCTGCGGCGGGTTGATCACGCCGGCGATGTGCCCCGACGCGCCGAGCACGAACGCGGCGTCGCCGCCGACCAGCGACGTCGTCCGGTACGCGGCGCGCCACGGCACGATGTGGTCGTCGCGCGACGCGTAGACGTAGACCGGCATCGTGATGCGGTGGAGGTCGACCGGCTCGCCGGCCATCGTCAGCGCGCCGCGCTCGCGCAGCAGGTTGTCGAGGTAGAGGTTGCGCAGGTAGTAGACGTACATCGGGCCCGGCAGGTTCGCCGAGTCGGCGTTCCAGTGGAGGAGGTCGAACGCCGGCGGCGTCTCGCCCTTCAGGTAGTTGCCGACGACGTAGTTCCAGACGAGCTCGTTCGCGCGCAGGCTCGCGAACGCGCCGGCGAGCTCGCTGCCCTGCACGCGCTGGCCGGCGGCGAGCTGCGGCTCGCGCGCCGCGAGCACCTCGCGCGAGACGTAGACGCCGATGTCGCCCGGGTCGGCGAAGTCGAGCATCGTCGTCAGCAGCGTCGTGCTGGCGACGCTCGCGTCGCGGCGCGCGGCCATCACGGCGAGCGCGGAGGCGAGCAGCGTGCCGCCGACGCAGAAGCCGAGCGCGTTGACGGTCTTGCTGCCCGTGATCTCGCGCGCGACGCGCATCGCCGTGAACACGCCCTGCTCGACGTAGTCGTCCCACGTCAGCGTGCCGAGCTCGGGCGGGACGTTGCGCCACGAGACGACGAACACCGTGTGCCCCTGCGCCACCGCGTACCGCACGAACGAGTTGGCGGGCTTCAGGTCGAGGATGTAGTACTTGTTGATGCACGGCGGCACGATCACCAGCGGGCGCCGGAACACGGTCGGCGTCGTCGCGTCGTACTGGACGAGCTCGATCAGTTCGTTGCGGTAGACGACGCTGCCCGGCGTGGCCGCGAGGTCGCGGCCGACGGCGAACGCGCTCTCGTCGGTCATCGTGATGCGGCCCTTGCGGGCGTCGGCGGCGAGGTTGTGCAGTCCCTGCACGAGGCTCTCGCCTTCGGTCGCGATCGCGCGGGCGATCACCTCCGGGTTCGTCGCGGGGAAGTTGGTCGGCGCGAGCGCGTCGACGTACTGGCGCGTCGCGAACTCGAGCCGCCGCTTCTCGTCCGGCGGCAGCGGCGCCAGGTGCGCGAGCTCGCGCAGGTATTCGCCGTACAGCAGGTACGACTGCATCATCAGCGCGAAGAACGGCTGCTCGCGCCACGCCGCCGCGTGGAAGCGGCGGTCGCCCGGCGCGGGCTCGACGAGCGCGGGCACGGCGCCGCCCGCGCGCTGCGCGTCCAGCGTCGCGCGCCACAGCGCCTGCAGCCGCTGCTGCAGCCGCGCCGCGAGCCGCGCGGCGTGGGGGGGGCGGGGCGCGGGCCCGCGAGGGGGCGGGCATCGGCGCGGCGGTGCGCCACCACTGCGCCCACGCGCGCTGCGCCTGCTCCCACTGCCCGGCGAGCGCCGACCAGGCCTGCGGATCGGGCGGATCGAGGGGCGCCATCGTCACGTGTGCGGGATTCCGGGGACTGCGCGGGCGCACGCGCGCCTGCCGTCGATCACGATGGTAGCGTGTGCGCCCGGGGTCCTCAACGCTCGACGACGCGCGGCTAGTGCTCGAGCAGCACGTGGACGCCGCCGATGATGGCGACGCCCAGGCCGATCAGCAGCATCTGCCGCGCCGTCTCGACCGGCTCGGGACGGCGGTGCAGGCTCGGGATGAGGTCGGCCACCGCGACGTAGAGCAGGCTCGCCGCCGCGACGGCGAGGACCGTCGGCAGCACCTGCTGCATCTGCGCGAGCGCGTAGTAGCCGGCGAGCGCGCCGACCAGCGTGGCGGCCCCGGTGGCGACGTTGTACGCGAACGCGCGCGGGCGCGAAAACCCGGAGTGGATCAGGATCGCGAAGTCGCCGACCTGCTGCGGCACCGCGTGCGCGACGATCGCGACCGTCGTCGCGATCCCGAGCCGCAGGTCGGTGATGAACGCCGCGGCGATCACGATGCCGTCGCACAGGCTGTGTACGCTGTTGCCGATCAGGATCATGAGCCCGGAGCGGCCGCTGTCGCTCGCGGCGTGCCGGTGCGCGTGCAGCGCGTGGTCGTGCTCGGACTCGTCCTCGTCGTCGCGGTGCTCCTCGTGGCCGTGCGCGTGGCGCCAGAGCACGAGCTTCTCGAGCAGGAAGAACGACAGGAGCCCGATCAGCACCGTGATCATCACCGGCCCCGGCTGCCCGTGCTCGAGCGCGTGCGGCAGCATCTCGATGAACACGGCGCCGAGCAGCGCGCCGACGGCGAACGACACGAGCCGCGAGATCCAGCGCGGGTGCAGCGCGAGCGTGCCCGCGGCGGCGAGCGTCGCGAGGAAGCCGCCGGCGACGGCGGCGCTGACGATGTAGGCGAGGGTGGTCAACGTTGGGCGTGCGCGTTGCGCGGGTGCCGTGCGGGCGCGATGCCGCGGCGTCGCGGCATTGTAGCGGGGTTGGCGCGCGCGCCGGTCACGCCGCGTCGCCCGCGGCGAGCCACGCGACGAGCGCCATCCGGCCGGCCGCCTTGTCGCGCCGGTACGAATCGAAGCGCGCCGCGTCGGTGAACGTGCACGCGCCGTCGACGGCGACGTCGCCGACACCCGCCGCGGCCAGCCGGCGCCGCGCGAGCGCGGGCAGGTCGGCCAACCACTTGCCCTCGCGCAGCGGCGCGAAGTGCGCGGCGGCGCCGGCGTCGGGCGCGCAGAACGCCGCGTGCACGTCCGCGCCGACCTCGAACGCGCGCGGCCCGATCGCGGGGCCGATCCAGACGGCGACGTCGCGCGCCGGGACCGCCATCGCCACCAACGTAGCCTCCA
>JAYRNW010000039.1:0-7251 GCA_041911995.1 Casimicrobiaceae bacterium
CCAGACGTCCGCCTCCATCCCGAGCGCGACCGTGATCGCGTGCGTGCCGACCGTCCCGCCGCCCAGCACGACGACGCGCGCCGGCTCGACGCCGGGCACCCCGCCCAGCAGCACGCCCTTGCCGCCGTGCGCCTTCTCCAGGTAGTGCGCGCCCGCCTGCACCGCCATGCGGCCGGCGACCTCCGACATCGGCGCGAGCAGCGGCAGCCCGCCCGCGGCGGAGGTCACCGTCTCGTACGCGATGCACACGGCGCCGCTCGCCACGAGGTCGCGCGTCTGCTCGGGTTCGGGCGCCAGGTGCAGGTACGTGAACAGGACCTGCCCGGGCTTCAGCATCGCGCGCTCGGCCGCCTGCGGCTCCTTCACCTTCACGATCATTTCGGCGCGCGCGAAGACCTCGGCGGCGGTGCCGACGATCCTCGCGCCCGCGCGCTCGTAGTCGGCGTCGGAGGCGCCGATGCCCTGCCCCGCGTTGCGCTCGACCACCACCTCGTGCCCGTGGTGCACGACCTCCTCCACCGACGCGGGGGTGAGCCCCACGCGGTTCTCGAGCACCTTGATCTCCTTCGGGACGCCGACCAGCATGCCGTTCTCCTCGTTGTCGCGATCCGGCACGCACGGTACCGCCGGCCGCGGCGCGCCGCTAGTGCCAGCCCGCCGCGCCGCGTAGGGTCAGCCTGCGCGCGCCCCTGCCTTCGTCCCGGCGTACACGGCGGCCAGCGCCGCGATGCCGGCGGGAATCCGCGCGGCCGCGATCGACGCGAAGCCCAGCCGCGCGTATTGCCGCGGCGGCCGGTCGGCGGCGAAGAACACGTCGCCCGGCTCGATCAGCACGCCGGCGCGCTCGGCGGCCGCCGCCAGCGCGCGCGTGTCCGTGCCGTCGGGAAAGCGCAGCCAGCACGACGACGCGCCGGGCGCCGTCGCCACGGCCACGTCGGGCAGGTGCTCGGCCAATGCCGCGGCGACCGCGGCGCCGCGCTCCGCGCACGCCTGCCGCAGCCGGCGCAGCAGCGCGTCGTGGTGGCCCATCGCGAGGAACAGCGCCGCCGACCGCTGGTTGTTCGCGGCCGGATGCCGCAGCATCAGCCGGCGCATGGCGCGCGCCTCGCGGACGAGGTCGCGGTGCGCGACGATGTACCCCAATCGAATCCCCGGCGCCAGCGTCTTCGACAGGCTGCCGACGTAGACGACGCGCCCGGAGCGGTCGAGGCTCTTCAGCGCCGGCTGCGCGCGGCCCTCGAGGCCGATCTCCATCTCGTAGTCGTCCTCGATCAGCACGCGGTCGCGCGCGTGCGCCCACGCGAGCAGTGCTTCGCGCCGCGCCAGCGGCATCGTGACGTTGGTCGGGCACTGGTGCGACGGCGTCAGCACGACGTACTCGCAGGCGTCGACGCCGGGCGAGAGCGCGAGCCCCGCCGCGTCGACCGGCAGCGCGACGATCGACGGCGTGCGCGCCGCCATGATGTTGCGCGCGTCCGGATAGCCCGGGTCCTCGACGCCGACCGTCGTCGCCGGCCCCACGAGCAGCGTCGCGAGCAGGAACAGCGCGTTCTGCGCGCCGACCGTGACGAGGACCTCGTCGGCGCTCGCCCACACGCCGCGCCGCGCGAGCAGCCGCGTCCGGATCTGCTCGATCAGCAGCGCGTCGTCGCCGTCGATGAGGTCGCCGGCCCAGCCGCGCACCTCCGCCCCCGAGGCCGCCTGCACGCTGCACTCGCGCCAGCCCGGGATCGGCAGCAGCGCCGGGTCGATCTGGCCGTACAGGAACGGATAGGGATACTTCTGCCAGTCGCGCGGCTTCGCGATGTTGCGCTGCCGCGCGACCGAGTGCCGGATGCGCGGCGCCCACGCGGTCTCCGGCACCGGAGCGCCGGCGTGCGCCGGCGGCAGCGCGCGTCCCGCGACGATCTCGGGGTTCACGTAGTGGCCGCTGCGGCTGCGGGTGACGAGGTAGCCCTCGTCGACCAGCAGCTCGTAGGCGAGCGCGACCGTGTTGCGCGCCACGCCGAGCTGGCTCGCGAGCTCGCGCGTCGACGGCAGCGCGACGCCCGACGGCAGCTTGCCGTCCAGGATCGCGCCGACCAGCATCTCGCGGATCTGCGCCTGCAGGCTCACTGGAGTACCTTCGCGCTGCGCGCTCCGGTGTTCGCCCTTGGGGCGGCCCGGCGGGCTCATGCGCCCCGCGAACGACAGCGGGATCAGCTGGCTCCACATCGGCGGGTCGGTGCGGGCGGTCATCGCGTCGGGGTCCCGGGTCGGCCGGCCGGTTGCGCCGGGCGCCCGCTGGCCTCACCGCCGGGGGTCATCTGGCCCCAGCCGGAGGCGCTCGCGGACGGCGGCAAGAGCGTACCATCCCCGGATCACCGGCCGCGCGGGGCGCGGCATGCGACAGGAGAACACGATGGGCCACGCCGAATTCACGCTGCGCGACCAGGTCGAGGCGCGCCGCATCTCGCTCGACGAATACTGGATGCCGTTCACGCCGAACCGCGAGTTCAAGGCCGATCCGAAGATGATCGTCCGCGCCGAGGGCATGTTCTACTGGAACGACCGCGGCGAGCAGCTGATCGACGCGTCGTCGGGCCTCTTCTGCTGCGCGGCCGGCCACGGCCGCAGGGAGATCGCCGAGGCCGTCGGCCGGCAGTTGGCCGAGCTCGACTTCTCGGCGCCGTTCCTGCGCGGGCATCCGAAGCAGTTCGAGCTCGCCACCCGCGTCGCGCAGTTCACGCCCGGCGACCTGAACCGCATCTTCTTCGCCAACTCCGGCTCCGAGGCCATCGACAGCGCGATGAAGGTCGCGCTCGCCTACCACCAGGCGCGCGGCCAGGGCGGCCGCACCGTCTTCGTGTCGCGCGAGCGCGCCTATCACGGCGTCAACTTCGGCGGCGTGTCGCTGTCCGGCCTCGTCAACAACCGGCGCAAGTTCGGGCCGACGCTGCCCGGCATCGCGCACATGCGGCACACGCACGTCCCCGAGAACCGCTTCGTGCCCGGCCAGGGCGAGCACGGCGCCGACCTGGCCGACGACCTGACGCGCATCGTCAATCTCTACGGCGCCGAGAACGTCGCCGCGTGCTTCGTCGAGCCGATCGCCGGCTCGACCGGCTGCCTCGTGCCGCCGAAGGGCTACCTCGAGCGCCTGCGCGCGATCTGCGACCAGCACGGGATCCTGCTCGTGTTCGACGAGGTGATCACCGGCTGGGGCCGCACCGGCCAGGCGTTCGCCGCGCAGACGTTCGGCGTCACGCCGGACATGATCACGATGGCGAAGGGCATCACCAACGGCGCGCAGCCGATGGGCGCCGTCGCCGTGTCCGAGCGGATCCACGACACGATCATGGCGGCGGCGCCCGAGGGCGCGATCGAGTTCTTCCACGGCTACACGTATTCCGGCCATCCGGCAGCCTGCGCGGCGGGCCTGGCCACGCTCGGCATCTACGAGCGCGAGGGCCTGTTCGAGCGCGCGCGCACGCTCGCGCCGTACTTCCAGGACGCGCTCTTCTCGCTGCGCGACCTGCCGGTCGTCACGGACATCCGCGGCTTCGGGATGATGGGTGCGATCGACGTCGCCGCCGACGGCGCGCCGGGCCGGCGCGGCCACCTGTTCCAGAAGAGGCTGTTCGACAACGGGCTGCACCTCAAGACCACCGGCGACTCGGCGATCGTCGCGCCGCCGCTGATCGCCGAGAAGTCCCATATCGACATGATCGCCGGCATCTTGCGGAAGACGCTCGCGGCGCTCTAGAGTGCCGAGGTTGCGTTCCACGTCCGATTTCAAGGGGAGGCTACGATGAAACGATTCGCTGCAACGCTCGTGCTGGCCGCATTCGCCGCGGCGCCCGCCTTCGCGCAGAAGACGGTCACGTTCGCCTACCAGGACATGCTGGTGCCGCTGCGCACCGTACAGGAGTCCGGCGAGCTCGAGAAGGCGACCGGCTACAAGATCAACTGGCGCCAGTTCGGCGGCGGCGGCGACGTCATCAAGGCGATGGCCTCCGGCGACGTGCAGCTGGGCGAGGCCGGCAGCTCGCCGATCGCGGCAGCGGCCAGCGGCGGGCAGGACGTGCAGCTCTTCTGGATCCTGGACGACATCGCTGACGCCGAAGCGCTCATCGCGCGCAACGGCAGCGGCGTCAACGCCGTCAAGGACCTCAAGGGCAAGAAGGTCGCCACGCCGTTCGTGTCGACGTCGCACTACCAGCTGCTGGCCGCGATGAAGCTGGCCGGCCTCGACCCGAAGGACGTGACCGTCCTCAACATGCGCCCGCCCGAGATCGCGGCGGCGTGGGAGCGCGGCGACATCGACGCGGCGTTCATCTGGGACCCGGTGCTGTCCAAGATCAAGGGCAACGGCAAGGTGATCGCGAGCTCGGCGTCGATCGGCAAGCAGGGCTTCCCGACGTTCGACGGCCTCGTCGTCAACAAGAAGTGGGCATCCGAGAACGAGGCGTTCATGGTCGCGCTGGTGAAGGCGCTCGCGAAGGCCGACGCCGACTACCGCGCCAACAAGGCGAAGTGGGGCGCGGACTCCGCGCAGGCGAAGGCGGTGGCCAAGTGGTCGAAGGCCGACGTCAAGGACGTGCCGGCGGCGATGGCGCTCTACGTGTTCCCGACCGCCGAGCAGCAGGCGACTGCCGCGTGGCTGGGCGGCGGCAAGGACGGCGCGGCGGCGAAGGCGCTGAAGGACACGTCGACGTTCCTCAAGGAGCAGGGCCGCATCACGGAGCTGAAGCCCGACTACGGCGCGTACGTGACGCCGGCGTACGTCCAGAAGGCGCTCGGCAAGTAGCCTCCCGCGGCGCGGGCGAGGGGCGGCACGGCGCGTGCCGCCCCTTTTTCGTGCCGGCGCACGCCCCCCCCGTGCCCACGCTCGCGATCCACGGCGTCTCGGTCAACTACGCGGTGCGCGGCGGCGTGCTCACCGCGCTGTCGCACGTCGACCTCGCGATGCACGACGGCGACTTCGTCGTCGCGCTCGGCGCGTCCGGCTGCGGCAAGACGACGCTGCTCAACGTCATCGCCGGCTTCCTGACGCCGTCGTCGGGCACGATCACGCTCGACGGCCGCGCGGTGATCGGGCCCGGCGCCGACCGCGGCGTCGTGTTCCAGAAGCACGCGCTGATGCCGTGGCTGTCGGTGCGCGACAACGTCGCGCTGGGATTGCGGATGCGCGGCGTGCCGGCGGCGGAGCGCCGCCGGATCGCCGACGAGAAGCTCGCGCTGGTCGGCCTGACGAAGTTCGGCGACCGCGCGATCTACGAGCTCTCGGGCGGCATGCAGCAGCGCGTCGGGATCGCGCGCGCGCTCGCCAACGACCCGGCCGTGCTGTTGATGGACGAGCCGATGGGCGCGCTCGACGCGTTCACGCGCGAGCAGGTGCAGGAGATCCTGATCGACGTGTGGGCCGCGTCGCGCAAGATGGTGTTCTTCATCACGCACTCGGTCGAGGAGGCGCTGTTCCTCGCGACGCGCCTCATCGTCATGAGCCCGTCGCCCGGCCGGATCACGCACACGTACGACGACCTGCCGTACTCGCGGCGGTTCCTGGCCGAGCGCGACGCGCGGCGCATCAAGAGCGACCCCTCGTTCATCGCGCTGCGCGAGGAGGTCCTGTCGATCATCCACCAGCGGGAGGCCCCCGATGCCTGACGCCCCGTCCCCGAAGACCTCGTCGTTCCGCACGCCGGGCGAGGGATCCGGCATCGCGATCAGCGCGGTCACGATCGTCGCGCTGTTCGCGCTGTGGTTCCTCGTGACGCAGATGGGCTGGATCAAGCCGCTGTTCCTGCCGAAGCCGCAGACGGTGCTCGAGCAGTTCTGGCTGTACCTCGTCGGCGACGTCAACGACCAGCCGCTGTGGAGGCACTTCCTCGCGAGCATGTTCCGCGTGTTCTCGGCCTTCGCGCTGGCCTGCGTGACGGCGATCCCGGTCGGCATCGCGATGGGCATGTCGCGCGTCGCGCGCGGGATCTTCGACCCGCCGATCGAGTTCTACCGGCCGCTGCCGCCGCTGTCGTACCTGCCGCTCATCATCATCTGGTTCGGCATCGACGAGCTGCCGAAGGTGCTGCTCATCTACCTCGCCTGCTTCGCGCCGCTGGCGCTCGCCGCGCGCTCCGGGATGCGCAGCGCGTCGCAGGAGCAGATCCACGCCGCGTACTCGATGGGCGCGACGTACTGGCAGGTGATCCTGCACGTGATCCTGCCGGCGGCGCTGCCGGAGATCCTGGTCGGGATGCGCATCGCGATCGGGTTCGGCTGGACGACGCTGGTGGCGGCCGAGATGGTGGCGGCGAGCGTCGGCCTCGGGCAGATGGTGCTCAACGCGTCGAACTTCCTGCGCACCGACATCGTGATCATGGGGATCATCGTGATCGGCATCGTCGCGTACCTGTTCGACCTCCTCATGCGCTGGGTCGAGCGGGTCGTCGTGCCGTGGAAGGGCAAGAACTAGAGGACTTCCCCCAGCGCGCGGCGGGCGCGGCCGGCCCGTTTTGTGCGTCGCACCAACCACCCGGGACGCCGGACGACCGCCGACATGCGCCTTCCGTCGGCACTCCTTGACAACCCATCGCCGGGTTGCGAGTGTGGCGGGAACATGGCCGCGCGTCCGCACTTCCAGAAGCTCGTCGAGCGGGCGAGACTGCATCCGCCGCTGGCGGCAGCCGTCGTCTACCCGTGCGATCCGGAGTCGCTGCAGGTTGCGCTGGCGGGTGCCTTCGCCGGCTACCTCGCGCCGACGCTGGTCGGCCCCGAGGGACGCATCCGCGAGGCCGCGGACCGGTCGGGACTCGACATCTCGCGGCTGCCGATCGTGGACACCGCCGACGACGAGCGCGCGGCCGGCGTCCGCGCCGCCGAACTGGCGCGCGAGGGCCGGGTCGCGGGGCTCGTGCGCGGGAGCCTCGGCAACGACGCGCTGCTGGCGCCGGTGGCGGCGCCCGAGTCGGGGCTGCGCACCGAGCGCCGGCTGTCGCACGCGTACTTCGTCGACATCCCCGGCCAGCCGCGCGGGTTCCTGCTCGCCGACGCGCACATGAACATCGCGCCGAACCTCGCGGCCAAGCGCGACATCACGCAGAACACGATCCAGCTGTCCGTGGCGCTCGGCGTGGCCGCACCGCGCGTCGCGCTGCTGGCCGCGATGGACGGGCCGGCACCGGCGTTCCCGTCGACGACGGACGCCGTCGCGCTGAAGGCGATGGCCGCGCAGCGCATGTTCGGGCCCGCCGACGTCGACGGACCGCTGAC
>JAYRNW010000040.1:0-4251 GCA_041911995.1 Casimicrobiaceae bacterium
CGTGCGAGCGCCGCCGCGACCGCGCGCTCGACGGCGGCGACGCCGACGTTGCGTACGTCGTCGTCGCGGCCGACGGGCGCAACGTGCGAGAGCCGAGGATTGGGCGACGGGCAGCCCTGCTTGAGGATGCCCTGCCGCGCATCGGACCACAGCGAGACGACGTCGAGCGGCGCGTCCTGCGCGAGATAGTAGACGGCGGTCAGCACGCCGCTGTCCGGCGCGACGAGCACGCGGCAGCGCGCGCCGATTACGGCAAGCACGTCGAGGAAGCCCGTGCGCCCGCGCAGGTCGACGACGTTCGCTTGCGTGAACGCGGGCGCGGGCGCGTTGCCGAAGAGCACCCAGAGCACGCCGCGCGTGGCCGGAAACCGCGCGATCAGGTCGCGCCACGCCGCGGCCGGCCAGTCCTTCACGTACCCGTAGTACTGCGCGGTCTCGGCGCTCACGTGGGCGCCGATCACGACGCTGCCCGGGCCCGGCGCGGGCAGCAGCCGGTCGGCGCGCGCGTTCCACGCCGCGTTCCAGCGCAGCGCCGGCGGGTGGTCGCGCCGGCGTCCGTCGAGCCAGCGCGTCGGGTCCGGGTCGGCGAACACGGTCGCGTTCGCGGCGAGCGCGACCCCGCACCGCCGCGCCGCGTCCGCGACGTCGATCGCGGCGCCGCGTTCGGTGCCCGCGACGATGTGGACGGCGTCCGCGTCGGTGAGCCCGAACACGTCGGCCAGGTCCGCGCGCGTGAACACGACGATGCGGCTCGCGGGGTCGGCGGCGCGGATGCGCGCGAACAGCGGCACGAGGCCCAGCGCCACGTCGCCCAGGCCGCGGTTCCATCCGAACACGAAGTCGTGGCGGCCCTCGCGCACCGCAGCGGCGAGCGCGCGGTCGAACGCCGTTCCGTGCACGCGGTCGGCGAGGACCCGCCCCCAGCGCTTGACGTTGAAGCGGCCGCGGCTCTTGAGTCTCATCGGGGGAGCGCGGCGCGTGCCCGTGCCGCCGCGGGGGGAATCGATCCTGTTGCCGGCATGCCAGTTCCGGGCGGGCGGCGCCGCCGGTGTCGATGCGCGCCGCGACGGGGGCGCGCACGTTCGCGCGGCACGAAGTATAGCGCAGGCGTGCGAACGGGCCGCGCGCCGGGGAATTCGGGTAGACTTCCGCGCCGAACACGTCAGATCGTACGCGCACGTGCCGCGGTCGCGAAAGGCGCGGCGCGCGGCGGCGCCGGAAACCCAATCCCCATGTGCGGCATCGCGGGCTACGTCAGCGACACCGCGCTCGCACCGGAAGTGCTGGCGGCGATGACCCGCTCGCTCGCGCATCGCGGGCCGGACGCCGACGGCTTCCTCGTCTCCGGGCGCGCGCACCTCGGCCATCGCCGGCTCTCGGTCATCGACATCGCGGGCAGCCCGCAGCCGATGACGAGCGCCGACGGGCGCGTGGCCGTCGTCTTCAACGGCGAGATCTACAACTTTCGCGCGCTGCGCGACGAGCTCGCGCGCGGCGGCTGGAGGTTCCGCACCGCCGGCGACACCGAGGTGCTGCTGGCCGGCTGGGCGGCGTGGGGCGACGACGTCGTGTCGCACCTGCGCGGCATGTTCGCGTTCGCGCTGTGGGACGCGGGGACGCAGACGCTGTTCGCGGCGCGCGACCACCTGGGCGTCAAGCCGTTCCACTACGCGTGGGACGGCGCGACGCTCGTCTTCGGCTCGGAGCTGAAGGCCGTGCTCGCGCACCCGGCGGTCGGCGGCGAGATCGATCCGGCGGCGCTGCGGCTGTATCTCGAATGCCAGTTCGTCCCCGCGCCGCATTCGGTGTTCCGCGCCGTGCGCAAGTTGCCGCCGGGCCACACGCTGAAGCTGGCCGGCGGCGCGCCCGAGGTCCGGCCGTATTGGCGCCTCGGCTACGGCGACAAGCTGCGCCTGACCGAGCGCGAGGCGGCGGACGCCGTCGACGCGCAGCTGCGCGCGTCCGTCGAGGGCATGCTGGTCGCCGACGTCCCGCTCGGCGCGTTCGTGAGCGGCGGCATCGACTCGGGCCTGATTGCGGCGCTGATGACGGACGTGACCGGCGCGCCGATCGACACGTTCAACATCGGCTTCGAAGGCGGCGTGGCGGTCAGCGAGCATCGGGAGGCGGCGCGCGTGGCCGCGCACATCGGCAGCCGCCACCACGCGCTGATGCTGTCGCCCGACCACGTGCTCGACGCGTTCGACCGCTGGATCGACGTGTTCGACGAGCCGTTCGCCGACCAGGCGGCGCTGCCGACGATGCTGCTCGCCGGCTTCGCGCGCCGCGACGTCACGGTGGTGCTGACCGGCGAGGGCGCCGACGAGGTGTTCGGCGGCTACTCGAACTACCGCAAGCGCGTGCGCGAGGAGCGGCTGGTGCGCTGGCTCGCGCACCCGGCCTCGCCGCTGCCCGCGCTCGCGAAGGCGCTGCCCGTCGCGCTGCGCAAGGACCGGCTGCTGCGCTCGCTGACCGAGCCGCTGCCGCGGCGCTACCGGACGATCCCGAACCTGTTCGACGTGCTGCTGCATCCGGCGCTGCTCTCGCCGCGCTTCCTCGCGGCCACGCAGGGCGCGCCGGACGTGGGCACGATCGCGGCGGCGGCGTTCGCGGACGGCGTGTCGAACCACTACCTCGACCGGCTGCTGCACGTCGACCTGAAGCTGTGGCTGCCCGACGACCTGCTGACCAAGGTCGACCGCGCGACGATGACGCACTCGCTGGAAGCGCGGGTGCCGTACCTCGACCACCGGTTCGTCGAGTTCTGCGCGCGGCTTTCCCCCGACCTCAAGATCCAGGGGTCCACGCACAAGCACGTGCTGAAGTGCGTGGCCGAGCGCTACCTGCCGCACGAGATCGTCCACCGCGGCAAGCAGGGCTTCGTGATGCCGCTGTCCGAGTGGCTCGCCGGTCGGCTCGCCGGGCAACTCGACGAGCATCTCGGCGACGGCGGCCTCGCGCGGCGCGGGCTCTTCCGCGACGGCGCGCTCGCGCGCCTCCTGCACGAGCACCGGCGCGGCCGCCGCAACCATGCGGGCCGGCTGTGGGCGCTGCTCATCCTCGAGCGCTGGTTCCGCCGCTACGCGCCGTCGTGGACGCTGGGATGAAGCGGCCCTCCGGAACTGACGTGAAGCCGCTTTCCATCCTGCACACGGAGTCGTCGATCGGCTGGGGCGGCCAGGAGCTGCGGATCCTCACCGAGATGGAGGGCATGGCGCGCCGCGGCCACCGCGTCGCGCTGCTGACCGCGGGCAGCGCCGACATCCTGCCCGCCGCGCGGGCCCGCGGGCTGACCGCGGTCGGGCTGCCGATCGAGGCGAAGAAGCTCTCCGGGCTCGTCGCCGTCCGCCGCTGGCTCGCGCGCGAGGGCGCCGCGTTCGACGTCGTCAACACGCACAGCTCGACCGACGCGTGGCTGGTGGCGCTCGCCGCGCTGTCGCTGCCGAGCCTGCCGCCGGTCGTGCGCACGCGCCACGTGTCCACACCGGTGAACAACTCGGCGACCACGCGGTGGCTGTACCAGCGCGCGACCGCGCACCTCGTCGTGACCGGCGCGGCGCTCGCCGCGCAGCTCGTACGCGACAACGGGTTCGACGCGGCGCGGATCACGTCGGTGCGCACCGGGATCGACCTCGCGCGGTTCCGGCCGCTCGACCGTACGCAGGCGCGCACGCGCCTCTCCGTCGACGCGCGGCCGGCGGTCGCCATCGTCGCGACGCTGCGCGACTGGAAGGGCCACGACGACCTCCTCGACGCGTGGCGGCTGCTGCGCGAGCGCGCGCCGGGCTGGCAGCTCCTCGTCATCGGCGACGGGCCGCGCCGCGCGCACCTCGAGGCCCGCGCCGCGGCCATGGGACTCGGCGGCGACGTGCGCTTCACCGGCAACCAGGACGACGTGCCCGCGTGGTACGCGTGCGCGGACATCGCGGTGCTGCCGTCGTACGGCGACGAGGGCGTGCCGCAGAGCCTGATGCAGGCGGCCGCATGCGGGCTGCCGGCGGTGGCCACGCCGATCGGCGCGATCCCCGAGGCGGTCGTCGACGGGCAGACCGGAATCCTCGTGCCGCCGCGCGCGCCGGCGGCGCTGGCCGACGCGCTCGCGCGGCTCATGACGGACGCCGATCTGCGCGGACGGATGGGCGCGGCCCGCACGCAGTTGCGCCCCGCGGCCTTCGCTGCGAACAGCGCCATGCCGGCGTCCTGGACGAGCGCGTCCAGCGAGACGTGGGAAGGCTCCAGCGACGCCACGCC
>JAYRNW010000041.1:0-5506 GCA_041911995.1 Casimicrobiaceae bacterium
CCACCTTCGAGTTGAACGCCGCGTAGGCGCGCGACGCGTGGTTGACCGGCACCAGCGCGTCGCTGCGGCCCTGGACGAGGATCGCCGGCTACCCGCGCAGGTTGCCGGCGAGCAGCACGAAGCGCATGCCCGCCTGCACGCGCTGGCTGTCGGCGAGCGCCGCGCCGGTGAGCGGCGCGCCGGTCACGGTGTCGACGCCCGTCACCATGTTGCGCAGGCACAGCATGCCGTCGAGCGCGCCGTCCATCCGGCCGGTCGACGCCGAGACGCCGAGGTGGTACTGCTTCGCGCCGCCGACCGAGTCGTTGTAGATGACATCCGCGCCGGTGTTGAGGCCGTTGCCGGTCGCGAAAATGGAGGCCTGCGTCGTCGCCGACTGCGCCGCGACGTCGCCGGTCGCGCCGATGTCGGCGAGGCTGAAGCCGCAGAGGTTGTCGGCGACCGAGAACCTGCCGTAGGCGGCGACGTACCCGAACGCGACGTATACGTCGGCCAGCCGGTAGTGCGACGCGTGCAGCGCGTCGATCAGCGGGTCGTTCCAGCCGTAGCCCTGCATCTTCGCGAGCGCCGCGGCCGACTGCTGCGCGGCGTCGTTGCCGGTGACGAGCCCCTTGTCCTTCAGGCCCTGGCAGCGGTTCGTCGCGATCGTCTGCAGCTCGACGCCGGACACCTGCGTGAACGCGTTGCCCAGCGGCGCGGTCCCGAAGCCGGACCAGCCCGGACGGACGCCGTTGCGCGCCTGCGCGCCGGGCGCGATGGACGCGCAGAGCTCGTAGATCATCCGGTACGTGAAGTAGTCGATCAGCGGCTTGCCGGCGTTGGCGACCGCCGCGCCGTCGAAGTTGACGGTCACGCCCGCCATGGCGCTGGGCTGCGCGTTGGGCTCGGCCACGGCGAGGCCGTCGATCAGCCCCTCGGTGTCCTGCTCGAGCGCCTGCAGCGACGCGGTGCCGCCGTTGGACACCGACGAGGCGATCACCAGCGTGTTCGCCGGCACCAGCGTGCGCAGCCGCTTGCCCGTCCCCGCCTGCACGTCGCCGTATTCCTCGTTCAGCGCCCAGAACGCGAAGCGGAGGCTGTCGAGCACGTTCCGGCCCCAGTCCCTTTCCGGGTTCTGTTGCGAAAAGACGTGCTTGTAGGCGATCCGGTTGGGGAACGCCGCGTTGAACGCCGCGAGCGCGGACGCCGAGAGCTCGACGGCGAAGTGCGCGAGCCTGCCGGCGCTCGCGCGGCTCACGAGCCGCCCGTCGATCAGGTTCACCTTGTCGGTGACCAGATCGTGGTAACCGGTGCCTTTGCCCGCGTCGGTGTACGCGACGGCGCAGCCGTGCTTCAGGCCCCAGTCGCCGGCGGTGCCGATCGCGCCGTAGACGCCGCGCGAGCCCGACGACGGGCCGGCGACGATGCACGCGTTCTTCCTGTCGAACGTGGCCGGGATCTGCACGATCAGCGTGACGTTCTTGCGGCCCGTGCCGTCGTCGGCATACGCCAGGTACTCCCTGCCGGCGATCCTGCCCTCGCCCAGCGTGTCGTTGCCGTTGATGTCGATGTTCGGGCCGTACAGCCGGCCGAAGCCGCCCGCGGACGTCGGGTCGATCACGCCGCGGTAGTTGACGTAGATCGCCCGGCGGCGCAGCTCGGCCACCGTCGGATGCAGCGGATCCGCGAATCCGGGTGCCGCCCCGCTCATCCCGGTCTTGCCCAGGCCCGCCGTCAGCAGGTCGTCCGACGTGCCGTCGTACACGGCCGGACCGACGACGTTCGTGATGCCAGCGGGCAGCGCGTTGAGTTCGGGCGGCGCAGACGACTCCCCGCCGAAGCAGCCGGCGAGAACGGTGACGGCGCCGGCCGCGAGCGCGGCCAGCGCGAGATGCCTACGTGCCTTCCTCAAGATCTTCTCCCCGTCCGGGTGTCGCGTCCCCGCGTGCGCGCGCTGCGCCGGGCGGCGGCGCGCCGGTCCGGAGCGGATGTTAGCGCCCGGCAACGGGGCCCGGTTGAAGTTTTCAGGTGCAGGCACGCCGCCGCGCACGCCGCCGGCCCCGCCGCCGTTGCGCTCGCCGGCGTTTGGTGGTTAATTAGCCTGCAGCGAGGCGGCGCGAGATCGCCCGCGCTGCGCAGGACCGAAGACCCTTCCGGAGGATGCAATGAACCGCCGCAAGTCCCTGATGCTCGCCGCGCTGCTCGCGTCGGCGACGCTCGTCGCGCTGCCGCCCGCGCACGCGCAGCAGCCGATCGTCGTCAAGTTCAGCCACGTCGTCGCCGTCGACACGCCGAAGGGCAAGGGCGCGGAGCGTTTCAAGCAGCTCGCCGAAGAGCGGACCAAGGGCCGGGTCAAGGTCGAGGTCTACCCGAACAGCTCGCTGTTCAAGGACGGCGAGGAGATGGAGGCGCTGCAGCTGGGTTCCGTGCAGATGCTCGCGCCGTCGCTCGCCAAGTTCGGCCCGCTGGGCGTGCGCGAGTTCGAGGTGTTCGACCTGCCGTACATCTTCGACAACTACGACGAGATCCACAAGGTCGCCGAGGGCCCGGTCGGCGCGATGCTGTTCCGGAAGCTGGAGGGCAAGGGTATCGTCGGCCTGGCGTACTGGGACAACGGCCTCAAGGTGATGAGCGCCAACCGGCCGCTGCGCACGCCCGACGACATGAAGGGCCTCAAGATGCGCATCCAGTCGTCGAAGGTGCTCTCCGACGAGATGAAGGCGCTGGGCGCGCTGCCGCAGGTGATGGCGTTCTCCGAGGTCTACCAGGCGATGCAGACCGGCGTGGTCGACGGCTCCGAGAACACGCCGTCGAACATGTTCACGCAGAAGCACCACGAGGTGCAGAAGTACACGACCGAGACCAACCACGGCTACATCGGCTACGCGGTCATCGTGAACAAGAAGTTCTGGGACGGACTGCCCGCGGACGTGCGCACGGTGCTGGAAGGCGCGATGCAGGACGCGACGAAGTACGCGAACGACATCGCGCAGAAGGAGAACGACGACGCGCTCGAGGGCATCCGCAAATCCGGCAGGAGCGAGGTGATCAAGCTCACCGACGTGCAGAAGGCGGCGTGGAAGAAGGCGCTCGTCGCCGTGCACAAGGAGAACGAGGCGCGCGTGGGCAAGGAGACGCTGGAGGCCGTCTACAAGCAGACCGGCTTCAAGCCCTGACCATGGCCGCGCCCACCGTGTCCGGTTCCGCACCGGCGGTCGACGCCGCCGCGCTCGCGCAGTGGGTCGGGCGCACCGAGCGGCGCAGCGACCGCGTCACGCCGGTACCGCTCGCCGCGCTTGCCGCCACGCTCGACCGCGACGAGCCGCCGCCGCGCGAAGGCGATCCGATCGCGCCGCTGCGGCACTGGCTCTACTTCCTGCCGCTGTACCGGCGCTCGGAGACCGGCCCCGACGGCCACGCGCGCCGCGGCGGGTTCCTGCCGCCGGTGCCGCTGCCGCGGCGGATGTGGGCCGGGGGGCGGCTGGACTTCCGCGCGCCGGTGCGCGTCGGCGACGCCATCGAGCGCGTATCGACGATCGCGAGCGTTGACGTCAAGCAGGGCCGCAGCGGCACGCTGGTGTTCGTGCTGGTCCGCCACGAGATCAGCGCCGAGGGCACGCTCGCGATCGTCGAGGAGCACGACATCGTCTACCGCGACCTCGCACGGTCCGGCGACCCGCCGCCGCCTGCGAAGCCGGCGCCGGCCGAGCCCGCGTGGCGCGTCGACGTGGTCCCCGACGACGTGCTGCTGTTCCGCTACTCGGCGCTGACGTTCAACGGCCACCGCATCCACTACGACCGCCGCTACGTGACCGGGGTCGAGGGCTACCCCGGCCTCATCGTGCACGGCCCGCTGATCGCCACGCTGCTCGCCGACCTCGCGCGCGACCGCGCGGCGCCGGCGGCGATCGCGACGTTCTCGTTCCGCGCCGTGAGCCCGCTGTTCGACGTCGCGCCGTTCGCCGTCTGCGGCCGCCGCGACGCCGCCGGCCACGCCGTCGCGCTGTGGGCGCAGGACGAAGGCGGCCGCCTCGCGATGGAGGCGACGGCCACGCTGCGCTGACGCGCGCCCCGGCGCCCGCCCGTTCCCGGAGCACGACCCATGACCGATGCAACGGAGTCCTTCCAGGACATCCGCGACGCGATCCGCGACCTGTGCGCGCAGTTCCCGCCCGCGTACTTCCGCGAGGCCGACGAGAAGCGCGCCTACCCCGAGGCGTTCGTCGCCGCGCTGACGCGCGCCGGTTGGCTCGCCGCGCTGATCCCGCAGGAATACGGCGGCTCGGGGCTGGGGCTCACCGAGGCGTCGGTGATCATGGAGGAGATCAACCGCTGCGGCGGCAACTCCGGAGCCTGCCACGGCCAGATGTACAACATGGGCACGCTGCTGCGCCACGGCTCGGCGGAGCAGAAGCGCCGCTACCTGCCGAAGATCGCGAGCGGCGAGCTGCGGCTGCAGTCGATGGGCGTCACCGAGCCCACGACCGGTACCGACACGACGAAGATCCGCACGACGGCGGTGCGCCACGGCGACCGCTACGTCGTCAACGGGCAGAAGGTGTGGATCTCGCGGATCCAGCACTCGGACCTCATGATCCTGCTCGCGCGGACCACGCCGGTGGCCGACGTGAAGCAGCGCTCGGAGGGCATGTCGATCTTCCTGGTCGACCTGCGGCAGGCGATCGGGCACGGCATGGAGGTGCGGCCGATCGCCAACATGGTCAACCACGAGACCAACGAGCTCTTCTTCGACAACCTCGAGATCCCCGCGGAGAACCTGATCGGCGAGGAAGGCAGGGGCTTCCGGTACATCCTCGACGGCCTCAACGCCGAGCGCACGCTGATCGCCGCCGAGTGCATCGGCGACGGCTACTGGTTCGTCGACAAGATCACGGCGTACGCGAAGGAGCGCGTCGTGTTCGGGCGGCCGATCGGCCAGAACCAGGGCGTGCAGTTCCCGATCGCGCGCGCGTACGTCAACGTCGAGGCCGCGAACCTGATGCGCTACAAGGCCTGCGCGCTGTTCGACGCGCACCGGCCCTGCGGCGCCGAGGCGAACATGGCGAAGCTGCTCGCCGCCGACGCGTCGTGGGAGGCCGCCAACGCGTGCCTGCAGTTCCACGGCGGCTTCGGCTTCGCCGCGGAGTACGACGTCGAGCGCAAGTTCCGCGAGACGCGGCTCTACCAGGTGGCGCCGATTTCGACCAACCTCATCCTGTCGTACGTCGCCGAGCACGTGCTCGGGCTGCCGCGATCGTTCTGAAGCCCCCGATGCGCGCGCTGGAGGGCATCACCGTCGTCACGCTGGAGCACGCGATCGCCGCGCCGTTCTGCACGCGGCAGCTGGGGGACCTGGGCGCCCGCGTGATCAAGGACGAGCGGCCGGGCGTCGGCGACGTCGCGCGCGGCTACGACGAGCGCGTGCGCGGCCTGGCTTCGCACTTCGTCTGGACCAACCGCTCGAAGGAGAGCCTGACGCTCGAAGTCTAGAATCCGGAGGCGGCGCAGGTGCTGGCGAAACTGGTCG
>JAYRNW010000042.1:0-16917 GCA_041911995.1 Casimicrobiaceae bacterium
AGCCAAGGCGCGAAGCGCGCGTCCGCGAGGAGTGGCGGGCTGCCGACGCGCCGAACCTCGCACTGCGATCTGGTACAAGGAGGCAGCGGCGCGCTTCGTTGCTTTTTCCGCGAGAAAGGCGCTCGGCCGCCCGGAGCCTTTCTCGCTGACTGCAGTTCGGCTGCAAATCGCGCGAGCGGGTGCGCAGCACCCCGAGACGCGATTTGCGGACGTTAGTCGCTCGGGCGGAATTTGAGGGTCAGGTTGCGCGCGAAGAGGTCGGTGCGCTCCGGCCGCGGCAGCGGCGACGACTTGAGGATCGCGCGCTGCACGGCCTCGTCGTAGGCGCGGTTGCCGCTCGACTTCCTGAGCGTTGCGTCGATGATCTCGCCGGTCGGCAGCTGGACCACCTCGAAGATCGCCTCGATGCTGGCCGGCAGGTCGGGCGGGACGATCACGTTGCCCTTCACCTTGGCCTGGATGCGGCGGATCCAGTCGGCCTCGGCCTTCGAGCGCGCCGTCGCGTCGGCCGCCTGCTGCGCGCGCGCCTGCGCGTCGCGCTCGGCGGCCACGCGCAGCTCGCGCTCCGCCTGCGCGCGCATCGCCGCGGTCTCGCGCTGCTGGCGCTCCTTCGCCTCCGCGGCGCGCTTCTCCTCCAGCCGGCGCTTGTCCTCGGCCTCCTTCGCCTCGCGCGCCTTGCGCTCGGCTTCCGCCTTGGCCTTGCGCTCCTGCTCCTGCTTCGCCTTGATCGCGATTTCCGCGGCGCGCGGGTCCGGCTTCTCGACGACCGGCGCCGGCTTGGGCGGTGGCGGCGGAGGCTGCGGCTCCGGCTCCGGCGCGGGCGGCGGCGGCTCGACGACGGGAGGCGGCGGTGCCGGCGGCGCGTAGAGCTCCGCCGAGACGGGCTCCGGCCGGCGGTTCTGCCACTGCACGGAGAACACGAGCACCGCGAGGAACGCGAGCTGCACGGCGATCGCGAGCAGCAGCGCCCACCACTTGCCGGTGATCCGCCGCGGCTGCCGCGGTCGCTCGGGCCTCGCCATCGTCGCGCGAAGGGGGAGGCTACGTCGCGGGCGGGCGGGCGAGCAGGCCCACCTTCTTCACGCCGTTGCGCTGCAGGAGGTCGAGCACGGACAGCACGTCCTCGTAGCGCGCGTTCTTGTCGGCGGCGATCACCACGGGCTGCTCGCCGCGCGCCTGCTTGGCGAGCACGCGCGCGACGAGCTCCTCGCGCGTGACGCGCGCGGCCGGCGCCGCGCCGGCCTGGTCGCGCAGCCACAGCGACCGGTCGTCGCGCAGCGTGACCTCCAGCGGCTGCACGGGTGTCGTCAGCTTGCTGCCGACCGACGGGAGCTCGATCTCGCCCGGGCTCACGAGCGGTGCCGTGACCATGAAGATCACGAGCAGCACCAGCATCACGTCGATGTACGGCACGACGTTGATCTGGTTGATCGACTTGCGGTGGCGGCGCATTTCTTCTCACAAAGAGACGCCGAGACGCAGAGGGAAGAGTTCTGCGAATCGAACGGAAGTTCTCGGTGCCTCTGCGTCTCCTGTGGAAGTGGAGGTTCAGCCCTGCCGCTGCAGGATGTTCGAGAACTCCTCGATGAACGTCTCGTAGCGCGTGGCCAGCCGGTCGACGTCGTGCGTGTAGCGGTTGTACCCGACGACGGCGGGGATCGCGGCGAAGAGGCCGATCGCGGTGGCGATCAGCGCCTCGGCGATGCCCGGCGCCACGCTGGCGAGCGTGGCCTGCGCGACGTTGGACAGGCCGCGGAACGCGTTCATGATCCCCCAGACGGTGCCGAACAGGCCGATGTACGGCGACACGGACCCGACGGTGGCGAGCCCGGCCAGGTTCGCCTCGAGCGCGTCGATCTCGCGCTGGTAGGCGGCGCGCATCGCGCGGCGCGCCGAGTCGAGCGTCACGATCGACGCGCTGCCCTGCTTGCGGTGCTTCGCGAACTCGCGGAAGCCGGCGGTGAAGATGTGCTCGATGCCGCCGCCGGTGCGCGACTGGGCGGTACGCTGGTAGAGGTCGGCCAGGTCGCCGCCCTTCCAGAACTCGTCCTCGAAGCGGTCGGTGTCGCGCGCGGCGCGCCGCAGCTGGAACATCTTGAGGAAGATCTGCCACCACGACCACAGCGACAGCAGCACCAGCAGCGCGACGACCGCCTGCACGACGACGGACGCCTGCGCGACCAGCGCGACGAAGGAAAGATCGGCATGCACGTTCAAGCGGCGTTCTCCATGCGCGCGGCCAGCGGCGCGGGAATGCGGGCGGGCCGCCAGCGCGCGCTGTCGACGCACGCCAGCGTGATGCGGGCCGACGTCAGCACGTCGGCGCCGCGGCGGACTTCCTGCCGCGCGACCAGCCGGACCGCGCTGCGGTCCAGCACTTCGACCGTCACGTCGAGCGAGTCGTTCAGTCGCCCCGGCTGCCGGAAGTCGATCTCGCAGCGGTGCACGACGAACACGACGCCGTGCTCGCGCTCGAAGGCGGCCAGCGGGAAGCCCAGCGCCTCCAGCCACTCGGTGCGCGCGCGCTCCATGAACTTGAGGTAGTTCGCGTAGTAGACGACGCCGGCGGCGTCGGTATCCTCGTAGTAAACGCGGACGACGTGCCGGAAGGGTCGCGCGGCCGTCATTCGGGCGGGAAGAGGTCGGCGGCGTCGGGGCCGGGCGGCGTCAGGCCGAAGTGCCGGTACGACAACGCGGTCGCGACGCGCCCGCGCGACGTCCGCTGCAGAAAGCCCTGCTGGATCAGGAACGGCTCCAGCACGTCCTCGATCGTGTCGCGCTCCTCGCCGATCGCCGCCGCCAGGTTGTCGACGCCGACCGGCCCGCCCGCGAACTTCGCGAGCACCGCCTGCAGGAGCTTGCGGTCCATCACGTCCAAGCCGAAGCCGTCGACGTCGAGCATCGAGAGCGCCGCGTCGGCCACGTCGCGCGTGACCTCGCCGGTGCCCTTCACCTCGGCGTAGTCGCGGACGCGGCGCAGCAGGCGGTTCGCGATGCGCGGCGTACCACGCGCGCGCCGGGCGATCTCGCGCGCGCCCTCCGGCTCGATCGCGATGCCGAGCAGCGCGGCCGAGCGCACGACGATCCGCTGCAGCTCGTCCGCGTTGTAGAACTCGAGCCGCGCGACGATGCCGAAGCGGTCGCGCAGCGGGTTGGTCAGCATGCCGGCGCGCGTCGTCGCGCCGACCAGCGTGAACGGCGGCAGGTCGAGCTTCACGCTGCGCGCGGCCGGGCCCTCGCCGATCATGATGTCGATCTGGAAGTCCTCGAGTGCCGGATACAGGATCTCCTCGACGACCGGCGACAGCCGGTGGATCTCGTCGATGAACAGCACGTCGCGCGGCTCGAGGTTGGTCAGCAGCGCGGCCAGGTCGCCGGGGCGCTCCAGCACCGGGCCCGACGTCTGCCGCAGGTTCACGCCGAGCTCGTGCGCGACGATGTGCGACAGCGTGGTCTTGCCGAGGCCCGGCGGCCCGAACAGCAGCACGTGGTCGAGCGCCTCGCCGCGCTTGCGCGCGGCCGCGATGAAGATCGCGAGCTGCTCGCGGATCTTCTCCTGCCCGACGTACTCGGCGAGGCCGCGCGGCCGCAGCGCGCGCTCGATGACCTCCTCCTGCGGCCCCGCGGCCTTGGCGGTCACCACGCGGTTGAGGGCGTCGGTCTCGATGGCCATGGGCGGATTCTAGTCCCTCGTCCGCCGCGTGCGCGCGGTCGGCCGCGCCGGCGCGGCGGCGGGCGGCGCGGCGCGGCGCCGGACGTAGAGCGTCTTCGCGACGTCGGCGACCGTCGTGCCGTCGCGGTCGACGATCGCGACGCGGAACGTCGGCTCGTGCTTGGCACCGTGCGCGGTCGCGCGGCGCGCGCGCGCGATCGCGGCGGCCGGCAGCCGGAAGCGCGCGAAGACGTCGCCGCGCGCCGGCCGCAGGTAACGGATCGCGGCCGCCTTGTCCCAGACGACGTAGCCCGGCCCCAGGTTCTGCAGCATCATCAGCGCGAAGAACGGGTCGGTCATCGCGAACATCGAGCCGCCGAACTGCGTGCCGAAGTAGTTGCGGTTGAAAAGGCCCAGCCGCAGCGCGACGTCGATCTCGCGGTAGTCGGCGGCTACGCGCGTGACGCGGATGCCGGCGCCGACGAACGGCGGCCACAGGTTGATGCCGCGGCGGAACACCGCCGGCGGGATCGCGAGCTTGGGCAGCAGGCCCTGGCGCGTCGACGACATGCGCGTCACGCCTTCGCCAGCAGCTTCAGCGCCTGGCGGATGCCGTCGCCGACGGCGACGCCCTCCGGCAGCTGCTTGACCGCCGCCACGGCCTCCTTGTCGCTGTAGCCCAGCGCGAGCAGCGCGTGCAGGACGTCGCTCGACGCGGGCGGCACGCGGTGGATGCCGACGCCGGCCGTCAGGTCCGCGCCGAGCTTGTCCTTCAGTTCTAGCAGCAGGCGCTCGGCGGTCTTCTTGCCGATGCCCGGGATCTTCGTGAGCCGCCCGCTTTCCTGCAGCGTGACCGCCTGCGCGAGCTCGGCCACCGACAGGCCGGAGAGCACCGACAGCGCCGTGCGCGCGCCGATGCCGCTGATCTTCAACAGCTGGCGGAAGGCGCGCCGCTCGTTCTCGGTGCCGAAGCCGTAGAGCAGGTGCGCGTCCTCGCGCACGACGAGGTGCGTGAACAGCGTCACGCGCTCGCCGGCGGCGGGGAGGTTGTAGAACGTGCTCATCGGCACGTCGACCTCGTAGCCGACGCCGCCGACGTCGAGCAGGATCGCGGGCGGATTCTTCTCGACGAGGATCCCGGTGAGGCGGCCGATCATGGCTGGGGATTATTGCACGCGCGGCAGCGGCGCCGGGTGCTCCGCGACCTCGGCGAGCGAGGCTAACACCAGCGGCGCGAGCGAGAGGAGGTCCGCCGACGGCCCGTGCATGTCCGGCACCATGATCGGCGTCATGCCGGCGGCGAGCGCCGAGCGGACGCCGGGCTCGGAGTCCTCGAGCACGAGGCAGTCCTCGACGGTCGCGCCCAGCCGGCCGGCCGCGGCGAGGAAGATGTCGGGCGCGGGCTTGCCGCGCGTCACCTCGTCGCCGCCGACCAGGGCCGCGAAGCGCGGCATGAGCGCCGTCATTTCGAGCTTCGCCTGCGCGCGGTCGCGGCGCGTCGACGTCGCGACGGCCTTCGGGATGCCCTCGGCCTCCAGCCAGTCGAGCAGGTCGAGGAGGCCCGGCTTGAGCGCGATGCCTTCGCGCGCGACGATCGCGTCGTACGCGACGTGCCACGCGCGCATCAGCTCGACGGTCGGGAACCCGTCGCCGTAGTGGTCGGCGATGATCGACTGGCAGTCGCGGAAGTTGCGGCCCACCATCGGCTGCGTGAGCCGGAGGTCGAACTCGACGCCGAGCGCGGCGGCGGCGTCGACCCACGCGCGCGGCGCGAGCCGCTCGGTGTCGAGCATCAGGCCGTCCATGTCGAAGATCACGGCGGCCGGCCGGCGCACGGGCCGCGGCGCGCGCGTCATCGCACGAAGCGCCCGGCGCGGCGCCGGAAGCCGGACGCGCGGAGCGCCCCCACGCCGACGCTGCCGTGCGCGTGGCAGATCGCGCACGCCAGCGCGTCGGCGGCGTCGGGCGCGGGCATCCCCGGCAGCTGCAGCAGGCGGCGCACCATCTCCTGCACCTGCGGCTTCAGCGCGCGGCCCTGGCCGACTACCGCCTGCTTCACCTGGCCCGCCGTGTACTCGTGCACCGGCAGGCCGGCCAGCACCGCCGCCGCGATCGCGGCGCCGCGCGCCTGGCCCAGCAGCAGCGTCGAGTTCGGGTTGACGTTGACGAACACCTTCTCGACGGCGACCTCGGTCGGCCGCTCCTCGGCGATCACGTGCGCGATGTCGCGCGCGATGACGCCGAGCCGCACGGGCAGGCTCGCGCCGCTCGCGCGGATGCAGCCGCTCGTCACGTAGGTCAGCGTGCCGCCGTGCTGCACGAGCAGCCCGAAGCCCGTGACCCGGAGGCCGGGGTCGATGCCCAGGATGCGGCGCTCGGGCGCGGCGGGCAAGGGCGGCGCCGCGCTACGCGTCGGCGAACACCGCCGACGTGTAGACCTCCTGCACGTCGTCGAGGCCCTCGAGCGCGTCGATGAGTCTTTGCATCCGCACGGCGTCGTCGCCGGCGATCTCCACCTCGGTGGACGGCTTCATCGTCACTTCGGCGAGCTCCGGCACGAAGCCGGCCTTCGCCAGCGCGTCCTTCACCGTCACGAAGTCGTAGGGGCCGGTGATGACCTCGAGGCTGCCGTCGTCGTTGGCGACGACGTCGTCGGCGCCGGCGTCCAGCGCCGCCTCCATCAGCTTGTCCTCGTCGGTGCCCGGCGCGAAGACGAGCTGGCCGCAGTGCTTGAACAGGTAGGCGACGGACCCGTCGGTCCCGAGGTTGCCGCCGTACTTGGAGAACGCGTGGCGGACGTCGGCCACCGTGCGCGTGCGGTTGTCGGTCATGCAGTCGACGATCACCGCGGCGCCGTTGATGCCGTAGCCCTCGTACCGGATCTCCTCGTAGTTGACGCCCTCGAGGTCACCGGCGCCGCGCTTGGCGGCACGCTCGATCGTGTCCTTCGGCATGTTCTGCGCGGTCGCCTTGTCGATGGCGAGCCGCAGCCGCGGATTCATCGACGCGTCGGCGCCGCCCATGCGCGCCGCGACCGTGATTTCCTTGATGAGCCGCGTGAAGATCTTGCCGCGCTTCGCGTCGGTCGCGGCCTTGCGGTGCTTGATGTTCGCCCATTTGCTGTGGCCGGCCATGGTGTTCCCGTCCCGCGCTGTCGCTCTTCCCCAACCGCAAATTATACCGCCGCGAGGGTCGGGCCGCGGGCCGCCGCCCGCAGAACGCCGCCGCGCGACGACGGCGGTCAGCGCGCACACGCGCGCTACCGAACGGCCGCGTAGCGGCATCTGAGCGGCGCGCTTCGTTGCATTTTCCGCGGGGAAAGCGCCGGGCCGCCCCAAGCTTTCCCCGCTGACTTCGTTCGGATGCAGGCGAGGGCGGGCGGCGAAGCCGCCACCCTCGCCTGCATCCGACCTAGATGATCCCTTGCTGCGAGAGGAACTTCTGCAGCACCTGCAGCCGCACTTCCGCGTCGTTGATCTCGAGCATGCTCTGCTTGATCGTCAGCGGCAGCGGCAGGAACTCGGCGAGACGGTAGCCGACCCAGCTCGCGTCGCCGTACTCGTGCTCGGCCGGGAAGTTCTGCGGGCCGACGCGCGCGGCGATCAGCTCGAGCAGGCTCGCGAGCGGCTGGAAGGTCTCCGGCAGCTTGCGCGAAGGCTCGGGCGGGATGGACGACACCTCCGCCGTCACGAGGCCCGACGCCTGCAGCGCGTGGCTCCTCACCTGGAAGCGCGACTCGCCGTGCGTCGCGACGTGCAGGATGCCGAGCTGCGGCATGTCCCAGTCGACGATGCGCGCGAGCGTGCCGACGTGCGCGAACTCGGGCGGCGCGCCGCGGGGTGTGGCGACCTCCTCGCCCTGCGTGATCAGGCAGACGCCGAACGGCCGGCCCTCCTTGAGGCACGCCTTCGCCATGTCGATGTACCGCTGCTCGAACACCTTGATCGGCAGCACGCCGCCGGGGAACAGCACGGTCTTGAGCGGAAACAGCGAGACGCCGTACGTCGAGCTGCGGGCGGCGCCGGAGGCAAACGGCCACCTCATGCGGTGCCCGGCCCCGCGCCGGCGGCGCGCGCCTCGCCCCAGCGGGGAAAGAGTCCGTGCGGCACCGCGATCAGGTCGAGGACACGCGCCACGACGAAGTCGACGAGGTCGGCGACCGACCGCGGGTCGTGGTAGAACCCGGGCGTGGGCGGCAGGATCACGGCGCCGGCCTGTGCCAGCTCCAGCATGTTGCGCAGGTGGATCGCGGACAGCGGCGTCTCGCGCGGCACGAGCACGAGCGGGCGGCGCTCCTTCAGCATCACGTCGGCGGCGCGCTCGATCAGGTTGTCGGCGAGGCCGTGCGCGATCGCGCCGAGCGTGCCCATCGTGCACGGGCACACGACCATCGCGTCGGCGGGGTTCGACCCCGACGCGATCGGCGCCAGCCAGTCGTCGCGCGCGTAGGCGACGATCTGGCCGTCCGCAGCGCCGTAGCGCTCGCCGAGCATCCGCGCCAGCTCGCGCGGCTGCGCCGGCAGCGTCAGCCCGCACTCCTGCTTCGCGACGACGTGCGCGGCGGGCGAGACCATGAGCTCGACCCGGCAGCGCGCGGCGACCAGGCATTCGAGCAGGCGCAGCCCGTACGGCAGGCCGGACGCGCCGGTGAAGGCGAGGGCGACACGGGCGGGCGCGGTCACGGGAATCCCCTCGCGCTGCGCGCTCCGGCATTCGCCCGCGGGACGGCCCTTCGTGCGGATCGGACGAACTTCGCGCTCATGCCGGAATGGTAACGCCGCGCGCTTCCCGCTGTCGCGGGTCAGCCCATCTCGCGATGGCGGACGAGCACCTGGTAGTTGCCGCCGAACGCGCGGGCGAGGCGCTCGACGAGGTAGACCGAGCGGTGGCGCCCGCCGGTGCAGCCGATGGCGACGGTGAGGTAGTTGCGGTTGTCGCGCGCGTAGTCGGGCAGCCAGCTCGCGACGAAGTGGCGGATGTCGCCGTACATGCGCTCGACCTCGGGCAACGCCTCGAGGAACGCCACCACGGGCGCGTCGCGCCCGGTGAGCGGCGCGAGCTCGCGTTCGTAGTGCGGGTTCGGCAGGCAGCGCGCGTCGAACACGAGGTCGGCGTCGAGCGGCACGCCGTGCTTGAAGCCGAACGACTCGAACAGCAGCGTGAGCCGGGTCGGGTCGACGGCGATGAAGTCCTTGATCCAGCCGCGCAGCGCGGCCGCCGAGAGGTCGCTCGTGTCGAACGCGAAGCCCAGCTCGCGCGCCTCGGCGAGCAGCGCGCGCTCGTGCTCGATCGCCTCGGTCAGCGTCCGCGTGTCGCTGGAGAACGGATGCCGCCGCCGCGTTTCCGAGAAGCGCTTGACCAGCGTGTCCGTCTTCGCGTCGAGATAGAGGAAGCGCACGGCCCAGCCGGCGGCCTTCGCCGCGGCGATCGCGGCAGCGAGGTCGGGCAGGCCGGGGCCGGTCTTGACGTCGAGCGCGACGGCGACGCGCTGCTGGCCGGACCGCGCGAGGCTCGCCGCGGTGGCGACGAGCATCGACGGCGGCAGGTTGTTGATCGCGTGGTAGCCCGAGTCCTCGAGCGCAGCCAGCGCGACGTTCTTGCCGGAGCCCGACACGCCGCCGATCAGCAGCAGGTCCATCGCGGGCGTCAGCCGCCGTCTTCCATGAGCTTCTGCTGGCGCTCGATGAATTCCTTCGTGCTGTCGATGCCGCGCTGGTTCAGCACGAAGTTGCGCACGGCGGCCTCGACCAGCACCGCGAGGTTGCGGCCGGCGGCGACCGGGATCGTCACCTTGCGGATCGGCACCGACAGCACGTCCTGGTACGTCGCGTTGACCTGCAGCCGGTCGAGGTCGGTGAACGCCTCGTGGCCGTGGTCTTCGAGGTGCACGATGAGCTTCAGGAGCTTGCGCGGACGCACGGCGGTCTCGCCGAAGATCGTCCGGATGTTGAGCACGCCGATGCCGCGCACCTCGAGGAAGTCGCGCAGCACCGCGGGGCACCGGCCCTCGATCGTGTCGGGCGAAATCCGGTAGAGCTCGACGATGTCGTCGGCGACGAGCCCGTTGCCGCGGGAGATGAGCTCGAGCGCGAGCTCGCTCTTGCCGATCGCGGACGCGCCGGTGATGAGCACGCCCATCTCCAGCACGTCGAGGAACACGCCGTGCAGCGTCGTCGACTCCGCGAGCACGCGCGCGAGGTAGAGCCGGATCACGTCGACCAGGTGCGGCGACGGCTGCGGCGACGTGAACAGCGCGACGTGATGCTGGTTGCACTGGTCGAGCAGGAACCGCGGCACGTCCTCGCCGTTGGCGACGACGATGGCGATCAGCTCGGACGTGAACAGCCGGCCGATCGACCGCTGCAGCTCCTCGTCGGGCAGGCCGCGCAGGTACGAGCCCTCCGCGGCGCCCAGGATCTGCAGCCGGAACGGGTGGATCAGGTTCATGTGGCCGACCTGGCCCACCGTGGGCTTCAGCTCGGAGTCCGCGGTCAGCACGCGGTTGCCGCCCTGGCGCCCGCCCTTCCAGTGCAGCCCGAGACGCTCGTAGTTGTCGTCGAACAGCCGCTGGACGCTGACCTGCCGCAGGGCGGCATCGCTGCTCATCGATCTTCCGGCGGCTACGCCGCCGGCTCCCAGGCGCGGAACAGCGCGACCAGCGCCGCGGCGTCGGCCGCGGCGACGAGCCGTTCGCGGAACGCCTTTTCCGAGAACATCTGCGCGAGCTCCGACAGGAGCTGCAGGTGCAGGTCCGTGGCCTGCTCGGGCACCAGCAGCACGAAGACCTGCGCCACCGGCTTGCCGTCCGGCGCGTCGAACGGCACCGGCTGCCGCAGGCGCAGGAAGGCCCCGCGCGCGCTCTTCAGCCCCTTGATCCGCCCGTGCGGGATGGCGACGCCCTGGCCCAAGCCGGTCGAGCCCAGCTTCTCGCGCGCGGCGAGGCTCGCCGCGATCGCGGCGGCGTCGAGCCCGCCGCTCGCGGCGAACAGCGTGCCCGCCGCCTCGAACAGCCGCGCCTTGGACGCGACGTCGACGTCGAGCGCGATGTTGGCGGCAGGAAGCAGGTCGGCGATCTGGTTCATCGGGGAGACGGCGGCTTCGGGAAAATTGGTCCCCGGAAATGCAGCGGCGGGCGGTCAGGGCCCCTGACGCCCGCCGGCATGGGCCAAACCGCAAATCATACGCCGATCAATCGGCAGGCTGGGCAGGCGGCGCGCCGGCGAGCGAGCGCTCGATCGCGCCGCGGTCCGTGCGGTGGGCCGACACCTTCTCCTTGTGCTTCACCACCTGCCGGTCGAGCTTGTCGCCGAGCGCGTCGATCGACGCGTACATGTCGGGCTCGATGGCCTCGGCGTGGATCTGGAAGCCGCGCAGGTGCACGTTCGCCTCGGCCTTGTGGCGCAGCTTGTCCACGGAAAGAACCACATTGACGTCGATCACATGGTCGAAATGCCGCGTCACGCGCTCGAGCTTGGCCACGACGTACGCGCGAATGGCGGGGGTGATATCCAGGTGGACGCCAGTGAGGTTCAAGTTCATCAGGCTCTCCTCTTCGGGGCGATTATCGTACTGCAATTGCGCAGGATCCTGGCCAGGCCCCATGGCGGTCAAATTGCCCTGCGCAGGTTGACGGGAGGAATCGACAGCGCTTCCCGGTATTTGGCGATCGTCCGGCGGGCGACGATGATGCCCTGCTCGCCCAGGAGCTCGGCGATCCGGCTGTCGGTCAGCGGCGTCTTCGGGCTCTCGGCCGCGATCAGCTGCTTGATCAGCGCACGGATCGCGGTGGCCGACGCCGCGCCGCCGGTGTCGGTGGCGACGTGGCTGCCGAAGAAGTACTTGAGCTCGAACGTCCCGCGCGGCGTCAGCATGTACTTCTGCGTCGTCACGCGCGAAATCGTCGACTCGTGCAGGTCGAGCATGTCCGCGATCTCGCGCAGCACCATCGGCCGCATCGCGACCTCGCCGTGGTCGAAGAAGCGGCGCTGGCGGTCGACGATCGCCTGCGCGACGCGCAGGATCGTCTCGAAGCGCTGCTGGACGTTGCGGATCAGCCACTTCGCTTCCTGCAGCTGCGCGGCGAGCTGCTGGTTCGACGCGTCGCGGTTGCGCGTCAGGATGTCGGCGTAGATGCGGTTCAACCGCAGCTTGGGCATCGCGGCCTCGTTGAGCGAGGCCGTCCACTGGTTGCGCACCTTGCGGACGACGACGTCCGGGATCACGTAGTTCGCCTCGTCGCGCGCGAACGCGGCACCCGGCCGCGGGTTGAGGCTGCGGATGAGGTCGCGCACCGCCTTGACGCACGCCTCGTCGCAGTGCAGGACGCGGCGCAGCTTCGTGAAGTCGCGCGCGGCGAGCAGCGGCAGGTGGCCCTCGACGATCTTGAGCGCCTCCGCGCGGTGCGGCGTGTCCTCGGGCAGCGCCTTCAGCTGCAGCGCCAGGCACTCAGCCGGGCTGCGCGCGCCCACGCCCGGAGGCTCGAAGCTCTGCAGGTACTTGAGCGCGATCGTGAGCTCCTCCGGCTCGAGCGCGTCGTTCTCCGAGAACATGTCCGCGATCTCGTCGAGCGACGACGCGAGGTACCCGTCGTCGTCGAGCGCGTCGATGAGCGCCTCGACGATCTGGCGGTCGCGCAGCGGCAGGTTGAGCAGCGCGAGCTGGCCCACCAGGTGGTCGCGCAGCGTGCTGGTCGCGACCTGCTGCGGCGCGAACTCCTCGTCGTCGCCGCTGCTGCCCGCGCCCCAGTCGCCGTCGCCGCCGCCGCCGTAGTCGGCGAAGTCGGTGACGTCCGGCAGGTCGTCGCGCGTCGGCGCCGAGTCGACGCCGGCCATGCCCTCCGCCTCGCCCTCGCCCTCGTCGTCGCGGGTGGTCCGCTCGGCCGCCGCCGGCGGCGCCGCGGTGCCGGCCAGCGGGAACTCCTGCGGCGGCGCCTCGTCCTCGCCCTCCTCGCGCTCGAGCAGCGGGTTCTCCTGCAGCATCCGGTCGACCTCGGCATTGAGCTCGAGCGTCGACAGCTGCAGCAGCCGGATCGACTGCTGCAGCTGCGGCGTGAGCGTGAGGTGCTGGGTGAGCTTGAGCTGAAGCGCCTGTTTCATCGGAGCATCGGTTCAGTCAGAGCCGGAAGTGCTCGCCCAGGTAGACCTTGCGGACGTCCTCATTATAGACAATCTCGCCCGGGATGCCCGAGGCGAGGACGCGCCCCTCGTTGATGATGTACGCGCGGTCGCAGATGCCGAGCGTCTCCCGCACGTTGTGGTCGGTGATCAGGATGCCGATCCCGCGCTCCTTGAGGAAGCCGATGATCTTCTGGATGTCGAGCACGGCGATCGGGTCCACGCCGGCGAACGGCTCGTCGAGCAGGATGAAGCGCGGGCGCGTGGCGAGCGCGCGCGCGATCTCGCAGCGGCGCCGCTCGCCGCCGGACAGCGACACGGCGGGCGCGTCGGCGAGGTGCGAGATCGACAGGTCCTCGAGCAGCGCGTCGAGGCGATTGGACAGCGTGTCCGCGTCGAGGTCCTGCAGCTCGAGGATCGCGCGAACGTTCTCGGCGACCGTGAGCTTGCGGAAGATCGACGCCTCCTGCGGCAGGTAGGAGAGCCCGCGGCGCGCGCGCTGGTGGATCGCGAGGCGCGACAGGTTCTCGCCGTCGAGCTCGATGCGCCCGCCGTCGGCGGCGACCAGCCCGACGATCATGTAGAAGCACGTCGTCTTGCCCGCGCCGTTCGGGCCGAGGAGGCCCACCACCTCGCCGCTCGCGACGTCGAGCGAGACATCGTGGACGACGGTGCGGGCCTTGTACCGTTTCTGCAGGCGCGACGCGCGAAGCTCGCTCATCTCATTTCGCCGCGGCCGGCGCGAGCTCTCCGGACGGCGTGAGCGAGAGCGGAGGCGCGGGCTTCGGCTCGGTCCCCTTGGCCGGCCCCTTGCCGGGCAGGAGGTCGCCCTTGGGCTGGAAGATGCCGCGCACGCGGTCGCCGCGGCCGGGGTCGCCGGCCGCCGGCGTCGTCGTCGCGCGGCCCTCGGCGCGGAAGACCTCGGTCGCCGCGTTGTACGAGATGTAGTTGCTGCGGATCTCGTCGGTGCCGCGCTTCAGGATCGCGTTGTCGAAGAGCTCGAGGTGCTCCTTCTGGCCGTCGTACTCGGTGCGCTGCGCCCAGCCCTCGTAGTAGCCCTCGGCGTCGTCGCGCTTCTGCCGGAACGCGATCGGCTTGCCGAACGCGGTCGCCGACAGCGTGTTGTCGGGGTTCTGGCGGAAGTCGATCCGGTCCGCGCGGATGGTCAGCGTGCCCTGCGTGATCACGACGTTGCCGCGGAGCACGCCGGTGCGCTTCTCGTAGTTGACCTCGCCGTCGTCGGACGTGAACGTGATCGGCTTCTCGCGGTCGGCGCGCTCGGCGTGCGCGACTCCTGCGGCGAGCGCCAGGGCGGCCGCGCAGAGTGCGGCGAGCGCGCGGGTCGGGAGGGAGCGTCGGGTCACTTCGACAGGGCCTGCGGTTGCAGCGTGCCATTCACGCCCGACTTGAGCTTGAGCGTCCTGGCCTTGTTGTCGAGCTCGAGCCCGACGGAACGGATTATTCCACGCGGCTCCTCGATCGTCACCGCCTCGTCGGTGCGCGCGATCTCCCGGTCCGGCATCACCTGCAGGGATTCGGTCGTGACGACGATGGGCCCCGTCGGACCTTGCCCCGCGGCGGCCGGCCCGGCGTCGCGCACCGCGCGCACGTGGCCGCTGAAGCGCACGTCCTTGCGGTCGCCCGACAGCGTGCCGCGCTCGGCGGTGACCCGCATCGCCGGCTTGCCCGCCTCGGTCAGCGCGAGCATCGGCGCCTCGAACTCGGTGGTCTGGTCGTCGCCGTAGTGCCGTGCGCGCGTGCCGGCGATGGTCTGCGTCGCGCGTCCCTGCGCGTCCAGCGTGACCGCGCGGAACCCCTCGACGAAGATGTCCGGGTCGTGCCGCTCGGAGCCGTCGCGGCGCGGCGCCGGCGGCTGCACCTGCAGGTCGAGCCAGTAGGTCAGCGCGGCGAGCCCGCCCAGCAGCAGCACCGGCGACCACGCGGTGATCCGGTCGAGCAGCGAGCGGGCGGACAGTTCGCGCGACATGCGTCGATTCCGCGCGTCAGACGGCCGGCGGCGGCGTGCCGGCGAACGCGTGGCCCTGCGCCGCGAGGATGAAGTCAGCGACCTCGCGCACCGCGCCGCAGCCGCCGTCGCGCGTCGTGATGAACTGCGCGTGCTCGCGGACCGCGGCCGGCGCGTGCGGAACGGTCACCGCGAACCCGCACGCGCGCAGCACCGGCACGTCCGGCAGGTCGTCGCCGACGTGTGCGCATGCGTCGGCCGCGAATCCCAACTGCGCGCGCAGCGCCTCCCACGCGGCGAGCTTGTCGGTCGCGTCCTGGACCAGGTGCGCGACGCCCAGCCGGCGCGCGCGATGCGCGACGGCGGGCGCCGCGCTGCCGGTGATCCACGCGACGGCGATGCCGGCGCGCGCGAGGAGGCCGATGCCCACGCCGTCGAGCGCGGAGAACGCCTTCGTCTCGTGGCCGAGGTCGTCGACGTAGATGCGGCCGTCGGTGAGCACGCCGTCGACGTCGCAGGTCAGGAAGCGCACGCGGCGCGCGCGGGCGAGCGCGTCGGTCGGCATCTAGACGATCCTCGCGCGGAACAGGTCGTGCAGGTGCAGCGCGCCGACCAGCCGCCGGTCGCCGTCGACGACCAGCAGCTGCGAGACCTTGGGTGGCGTCTCCATGATCTCGACGCAATCGACGGCGAGACGCTCCGCGGTCACCATGCGCGGCGTCGTCGTCATGAGCTGCGCGACGGGAACGGCGGCGACGTCGCGGACGCGCTCGAGGCAGCGCCGCAGGTCGCCGTCGGTGAAGATGCCGGCCACGCGCCCGTCCGTGTCGACGATCGCCGTCATGCCCATGCCCTTGCGGCTCATCTCGACGATCGCCTCCGCGAGGGGGGCCGACAGCGGCGACACCGGCAGCGCCGCGCCGGTGCGCATGACGTCCGCCACGCGCGTCAGCAGCCGGCGGCCGAGCGCGCCGCCCGGGTGCGCGCGCGCGAAGTCCTCGGCCGAGAAGCCGCGCGCGTCGAGCACCGCGAGCGCGAGCGCGTCGCCCAGCGCGAGCGCCGCCGTGGTGCTCGCGGTCGGCGCGAGGCCGAGCGGGCAGGCCTCGGCGTCGACGGCCGCGTCGAGGTGCAGGTCGGCCGCCTGCGCGAGCGAGCTGCGTTCATTGCCGGTGACGGCGACGAGCGTGGCGCCCTCGCGCTTGATGTGCGGCGTCAGCGTGACGAGCTCGTCGGTCTCGCCGGAGTTCGACAGCACGATGACGACGTCCTCGGGCGTGATCATGCCGAGGTCGCCGTGCGACGCCTCGGTCGGGTGCACGAAGAACGCCGGCGTGCCGGTCGACGCCAGCGTCGCCGCGAGCTTGCGCGCGACGTGGCCGGACTTGCCCACGCCGGACACGACGACGCGGCCGCGGCACTCGAGCACCAGTTGCACCGCCGCCACGAACGGCGCGCCCAGCCGCGCCGCGAGCGCCGTGATCGCGCCCGCCTCGGTCGCGAGCACCTGCCGCGCGAGCGCGAGCGCGCGCGCCGGGTCCGCCTTCTTCCCGGACTCGCCCGTCACCGCTGCCGGCGTCCGTACGTTCATCGTGGAAGTATAGCGCCAGGCCTCGCAGCGGCCCCGCGGCACGGGCCGTGGCTTATGATGTGGCGGCGGCGGACGCCGCGGTCGCGGCTCGCCTTCGTCGCCGCCGACCGGATCGCACCGCCCTGCAACGCCACCATGCCGAGCGCCCTCCTGCAGATCATCACGCTCCTCGCGGCGTCGGTCGTCGTGGTGGTCGTGTGCCGGCTGCTGCGGCTGCCGCCGATCCTGGGGTACCTCGCGGTCGGCGTCGTCGGCGGGCCGCACGCGCTCGCGTGGGTGCCGTTCGACGACACGACGCGCTACGTCGCCGAGTTCGGCGTCGTGTTCCTGATGTTCTCGATCGGGCTCGAGTTCAGCCTGCCGCAGCTGCGCGCGATGCGCCGCGCGGTGTTCGGCCTTGGGCTCGCGCAGGTCGCGATCACGACGATCGCGGCGATGGTCGCGCTGCACTTCGTCGGCTACGGCTGGCAGTCCGGGATGGTGCTGGGCGGCGCGCTCGCGATGAGCTCGACGGCGATCGTGTCGAAGATGCTGGCCGAGCGGATGGAGCTCGCCACGCCGCACGGCCGCGACATCATGGGCATCCTGCTGTTCCAGG
>JAYRNW010000043.1:0-2520 GCA_041911995.1 Casimicrobiaceae bacterium
GACGACGTTGAGCGACAGGATCAGCGCCGTCAGGCCGACGATCGGGATGACGACGACCGTGACCTGCGAGTAGATGTTCCACGGCAGCCACTTGAACTTGATGAAGATCAGCCAGACGAAGAACGAGTAGATGCCGAGCAGCAGGACTTCCATTACGCGGCGCCTCCCGCCGCCTTCGGCGCGGACGGCGCGCCGAGTTCGTCCAGGTCGGCGCGCAGCTGGCGCAGGTGCGCCGGCAGCGCGCCGCGCTCGGCCATCGCGTCGAGCTCGTGGCGCAGATGGTCGAGCTCGTGCTCGAGCAGCTCGCCGGCCTTCGCCTTCTCGCCCATTTCCGCGTGCCAGTCCTCGTGCTTGTCGGTGCCGTACGCGATCCGGTACGCGACCGGCCGCGTGAACGCCCACAGCCACGCGATCGGCCACAGCAGTCCGCCGAACACCAGCGACAGCAGGCACAGCACCTGGATGGCCTGCGCCTGCGGGTGGTGGCGCTTCTCGGCGAAGCGCTCCGGCAGCACGTGCACCATCCAGAACACGACGATGCCGACGACGGGCACGAGGACGAGGATGAAGATGGCCAGCCAGTCGGCGGCCGTGTCCAGCGTCTCGCCGGACAGGAACGACGCGTGCGCCGCGACCGGAGTGAACAGCAGCGCGGCTGCGATGGCTGGCGCGCGGACGCAAGCTGACATGGGGAGCGGCTCCGGCGAGGAGGCAGAAACGGACACGCGAATTGCAGCGATTTTACGCCACCTGCGTGGCTGGGCGCCTGGCGTGCGTCAGACGGCCCCGCGGGCGAGCCGCGCCGTCAGGTCGTGCGCGTCGGAGCCGGTCACCGTCACGCGCGCGAAGTCGCCGACGCGCAACGCGCCGCCGCCGGCGACCCGGACCACGCCGTCGATCTCCGGCGCGTCGGCGGCCGAGCGCGCGAGCGCGACGTCGCCGTCGACGGCGTCGACCAGCACGTCGATCGTCGTGCCGACCTTGCGCGCGAGCCGCGCGGCGCTGATCGCCGCCTGCCGCTCCATGAAGCGCATCTGGCGCGCCTCGCGCTCCTCACGCGGCACCGGGTCGGGCAGCGCGTTGGCGGCGGCGCCGTCGACCGGCGAGTACGCGAAGCAGCCGACGCGGTCGAGCTGCGCCTCGTCGAGGAAGTCGAGCAGCTCCTCGAACTCGCGCTCGGTCTCGCCCGGGAATCCGGCGATGAACGTCGAGCGGATCGTGATCTGCGGGCAGGCCGCGCGCCACGCGCGGATGCGCGCGAGCGTGTTCTCGGCGTTGGCCGGCCGCTTCATGAGCTTGAGGATGCGCGGACTCGCGTGCTGGAACGGCACGTCGAGGTAGGGCAGCAGCTTCCCTTCGGCCATCAGGGGAATCACGTCGTCGACGTGCGGGTACGGATAGACGTAGTGCAGGCGGACCCAGGCGCCCAATTCGCCAAGCGCCCGCGCGAGCTCGGTCATCCGGGTCTTCACCGGCCGCCCGCGCCAGAAGCCGGTGCGGTAGCGCACGTCCACGCCGTACGCGCTCGTGTCCTGCGACACGACCAGCAGTTCCTTCACGCCCGCCTTCACGAGGTTCTCGGCCTCCTGCATCACCTCGGCGAGCGACCGGCTGACGAGGTCGCCGCGCAGCGCGGGGATGATGCAGAACGTGCAGCGGTGGTTGCAGCCCTCGCTGATCTTGAGGTACGCGTAGTGCGCCGGCGTGAGCTTGATCCCCTGCGGCGGCACGAGGTCGACGAACGGGTCGTGCGGCTTCGGCAGGTGCGCGTGGACGGCGGCCATCACCTCGGCCGTCGCGTGCGGGCCGGTGACGGCGAGCACCTTCGGATGCGCGTCGCGGACGAACGCGCCGCCGCCCTTCGCGCCCAGGCACCCGGTGACGACGACCCTGCCGTTCTCCGCGAGCGCTTCGCCGATCGCGTCGAGCGACTCGGCGACGGCCGCGTCGATGAACCCGCAGGTGTTGACGACGACGAGGTCGGCGCCCGCGTACGTCGGCGCGATCGCGTAGCCCTCCGCGCGCAGCTGCGTCAGGATCTGCTCGGAGTCGACGAGCGCCTTCGGGCAGCCGAGCGAGACGAAGCCGACGCGCGGTTCGGGCGCGGCCGTGCGACGCTTGGGGCGGTTCACGGCCACGATTGACGCGAGGGCGCCGGCGGCGGCGATTCGAAACCGGGGTCGGCGCGCGAAGAAGGGGACCGAGCGGCAATCCGGGCGTGCGGCGCGACCGCCGCGCCGTCTCGCGGCCGAGTCATCGCGCCGACTCCGGTGTCGGACCCCAATTTCGGATGCGTCGCATCAATGCGGCGCAATAAACGGGCGATGCTGCGCCGCTTCGCGTGATCAGCGCTTCTTCTCTTCGTCGGCGGCCGTTTGCTGCCCTGCGCCGAAATTGGGGAACGGAAACGCCGTGAACATGCCGCGGGTCTGGTCCTGCATCCGCTGCTGCATGTCCATGAACAGCTTCGCGCTCTGCTCGAGGTAGTTGCCGAGCATGCCCTGCATCGCGGGCGCCTGC
>JAYRNW010000044.1:0-3295 GCA_041911995.1 Casimicrobiaceae bacterium
GACGGCTGGATGTCGACGACGCCGACGTGCAGCCAGCGCGTCGCGCCCTTCTTCGTGACGCCGAACAGCATCGTCGCGACGAGCAGCGCGACGCCGATCGCGTACAGCGGCGGCGCGAGGCGCGCCATGCGTTGCGGCGGGATCTGGGCGACGACGAACATCACGCCGAAGGCGAGCACGGCGTTGCGCGCGTGGTCGCCGAAGCGCGTGCCGCTGTCGAAGCCGACCGAGTACATCGTCACCAGCCCGCCTGCGGCGAGCAGCACGACGGCGAGCAGCAGCGGGCCGTCGAATCCGGCGAAGACCGGCGCGACGCGCACCCACAGCGACGGCTTGTCGTAGACGGCGCTCATCGGGAAGGACCCACCCCGGAGGCGCGCGGCGCGGCCGGCAGCGGCGGGCCCGATGCGGCAGCCGTCGGTGCCGGCGCCGCCGTCCGCATCGCGATCGGTTGCAGGGACGCGGCGACGGCGTCCGGCGCGGCGGGGGCGCCCGCCGCAATCGCCGCAGCGTCGCGCTGCACGCCGATCGGCACCGTCGACTTGCCGAGCTGGGTCGCCGCGATGTCTTCCTCGCTCGGATACTTGCCGAGCAGCACGAAGTCGAACACGCGGCGTGCGATCGGTGCTGCCGACGCGGCGCCGAAGCCGGCGTTCTCGACCACCATCGCGATCGCGATGTGCGGCTCTTCGAGCGGCGCGAACGCGATGTAGAGCGCGTGGTCGCGATGGCGCTCGTCGAGCTTCTTGGCGTCGTACTTCTCGTCCTTGCCGATCGCGATCACCTGCGCCGTGCCGGTCTTGCCGCCGGTGCGGTAGGGGGCGCCGGCGAACACGCGCGCCGACGTGCCTTCCTGCGTCACGCCGAACATCGCGTTGCGCACGAAGGCGACGTGCTCCGGGTTGAGCGGCACGGGATCGAGCGGCCGGCCGGCGACGCGGCGCGTGCCGCGCGTCTCGAAGTCCTCGATCTCGCGCACCAGGCGCGGGCGGAAGTGCTGCCCGCCCTCGGCGAGCGTCGCCGTCGCCTGCGCGAGCTGCAGCATCGTGAATGCGTTGTAGCCCTGGCCGATGCCCAGCGAGATCGTCTCGCCGGCATACCACTTCTGCTGCTCCTTGCGCTTGTACGCGGCGCGCTTCCAGGCGACCGAAGGCAGCACGCCGCGCACCTCGCCGTGGATGTCGATGCCGGTCAGCTGGCCGAGGCCGAGCGGCGCCATGAAGTCGTGCATCGCATCGACGCCGAGGTCGTTGGCGAGCATGTAGTAGTAGGTGTCGCACGACTGCACGATCGACTTGTACATGTCGACCGCGCCGTGGCCGCCTTCCTTGTCGTCGCGGAACTTGTGGTTGCCGAACCAGAAGTAGCCGGGGTCCGAGATCGCCTGCTGCGGGGTGCGCTTGCCCAGCGTCAGCGCGGCCAGCGCCATGAAGGGCTTGTAGGTCGAGCCCGGCGGATAGGTGCCGCGCAGCGCGCGGTTCAGCAGCGGCTTGTCCGGCGACTCGTTGAGCGCCTTCCAGTTCTCGCTGTCGATGCCGTCGACGAACAGGTTCGGGTCGAAGTTGGGCTTGCTGACGAAGGCGAGGATCTCGCCGTTGCGCGGGTCGATCGCGACGAGCGCGCCGCGCCGCTCGCCGAACAGCTGCTCGACGAGCGCCTGCAGCCGGATGTCGATCGACAGCGTGAGCGTGTTGCCGGGGGTCGCCGCGTTGCTCTGCAGCCGGCGCACGGCGCGCCCGCCGGCGGTCGTCTCGATCTCCTCGAAGCCGGTCGTGCCGTGCAGCTCGGCCTCGTAGCTCTGCTCGATGCCGAGCTTGCCGATGTATTCGGTGCCGCGGTAGTTGGGGGCGTCTTCGGTGTCGTCGATCGCTGCCTTCTCGGCCTGGTTGATGCGGCCGATGTAGCCGATCAGGTGGCTGGCCGTCTCGCCGAGCGGATAGTTGCGGAACAGTCGCGCCTTGATCTCGACGCCCGGGAACCGGAAGCGCTGCGCCGTGAAGCGCGCGACTTCCTCGTCCGTCAGCTTGGTGCGGATCGGCAGCGAATCGACGCTGCGGCTCTCCTCGAGCAGGCGCTTGAAGCGCTTGCGGTCGCGCGGCTCGATCGGGATGACTTCCGACAGCGCGTCGATCGTCGCCTCGAGGTCGGCGACGCGCGTCGGCGCGATCTCGAGCGTGTAGGCCGAGTAGTTGTCGGCCAGCACGACGCCGTTGCGATCGAGGATCAGCCCGCGATTCGGCACGATCGGGACGACCGAGATGCGGTTGTTCTCGGCCTGCGTCGAGAGCTCGTCGTACTTGACGACCTGCAGGTAGAACAGGCGCGCCCCGAGCAGGCCGAAGCACAAGAGCACGAACGCGGCGGCGGCGAACAGCCGCATCCGAAAGCTGCCGAGCTCGCGTTCGATGTCTTTGAGTTCGGTCATGCGGCAGCGTCGTGCGCGGGGACGGGGGGGCAGGCGCGGGCCCCGCCATGGCCCTCGTGAGGATCCGGCCCGGCCGCCCGAGTTCCCTGCGGCACGCGGGTGCGGAGCCGGCGGCGAAGGCGTCCCGCGGCTGTCATAGCGGCCGGTTCTGGTCCGGGTCCGGCGGCCGGCGCTGCGGCGCGAGCAGCGCCCAGACGGCGAAGGGCCAGAGCATCGATTCGAAGATCGGCGCGAGCAGCAGCGGCCAGCCCGGGAACATGCCGCCGGCCAGCATGCGCACGAGCATCGAGACCGCATGCGCGGCGACGAACAGCGGCAGGATCTGCACCGCCTGCGAAGGCACCGTGAACCACAGCAGCCGGCGGTGGATCGTGACGGCAAAGAAGCTCAGGAGCGTGTAGGCGAGCGCGTGCTGGCCGAGCAGCGCGCCGTCGTGCACGTCCATCACGAGGCCGAACGCGAACGCGACGCCGACGCCGACTCGCCGCGGCTGGTGCACGTTCCAGAACACGAGGGCGAGCGCGAGCAGGTCGGGCATCGCCGGCTGGCGCCCGATCGGAATCAGGTTGAACGCGAGCGCGCCGAGCAGCGTGGCCCAGATGAACAGCGGGTTGACCGGCAGCAGCAGCTGGTCGGGGGTGCGCGGCATCACCATCGGCGCTCCCGCCTCGGAGCCCGGGAAAGCATGCGTCGCACGCGGGCGTGATTCATGTCTTCACCGGCGCTCAACCGCGGCCGGCCTTGCGCGCAGCTTCGGAGGCGGCCTGCGTCGGCGGCTCGGGGCGCGGCGCGAGCTGCACCCCGACCGGCTCGAGGACGAGCACCTGGCGCACGCCGTCGGGCGACGCGACGGGCTGCAGCCCGATGCGC
>JAYRNW010000045.1:0-3808 GCA_041911995.1 Casimicrobiaceae bacterium
CGCAGCGACGTCTCGTTGGTCGGGAACATCCGGATGAACTCCGGGCGCGGCATGCCGCCCTTGTTCACGACGAGGTCCTGGATCTTGCGCTCGATCTGGCGGATGTTGTCGACCTCGGTACGCACCGAGTCGCACAGGCGCTCGACCTGCCGCGCCGAGAAGCGGATCTGCATCAGCTCGCCGCTGACCTTCTTCTGCAGGTCGAGGTACTTCGGCGCCTTGTGGCCTTCCTTCTGCAGCACGGCGAGCATCCGCGTGTAGTGCCGGCGGATCACCGCGAAGTGCTCCAGCGCCGCGACCTTCAGCCGCTCGAGGTTCTCGCTGGCGATGGCGCCGGCGTCGGCCTCGTCCTCCTCGGCCTCCTCGTCGTCGCCGCCGTCGTCCATCGTGGTCAGCTCCTCGTTGAAGTCGACGAGGCCGTCGACGAGGTCGTCGATCTTCGCCTCGTCCTTCGAGATGCGGTCCGCGTGGTCGAGGATCTGCGCGACCGTCATCGGGCACGCCGAGATCGCCATGATCATGTGCTTTAAGCCTTCCTCGATCCGCTTCGCGATCTCGATCTCGCCTTCGCGGGTGAGGAGCTCGACCGAGCCCATTTCGCGCATGTACATGCGCACCGGGTCGGTCGTGCGGCCGAATTCCGAGTCGAGCGTCGACGCGGCGGCCTCGGCCTCCTCCTCGACGTCCTCGGCCGGGACCGTGGCCGGCGTCTCGGCCATCAGCAGAGTGTCGGCGTCGGGGGCCTCGTCGTAGACCTGGATGCCCATGTCGCCGATCATCGAGATCACGCCCTCGATCTGCTCGGCGTCGAGGATGTCGTCGGGCAGGTGATCGTTGATCTCGGCGTACGTGAGGTAGCCGCGCTCCTTGCCGAGCACGATCAGCGTCTTCAGCCGGCGCTTGCGCGCCTCGACGTCCGCGGGCGTCAGCTCGCGCGGCGCGATGTCCGCGTGCTTGCCGTTCTTGCCGCGCCTGCTCGCGGCGTCCTCGGCGCGCTTGCCGGCGAGCTTGGCGGCGATCTCGCTGGCCGTGGGCTTGTGGCCCGGGACCGGCGCTGCCGCGACGGGCTTCTGTCCCGCGACGCCCTTGGCCGCCGGCGCCGCCTTGGCGGTCGGCAGCGGCTTCGCGGCCGGCAGCGGCTTCGCGGCCGGCAGCGGCTTCGCGGCCGGCAGCGGCTTGGCCGGGGCCTTGGACGCGGCGATGGCCTTGCCGTTGACGGGCTTCGCGGCGACCGGGGCCTTCGCGCCCTTCGGCAGCGGCTTGGCGGCGGGCTTGGCGACCGGCTTCGCGGCGGGCTTGCCCTTCGGCGCGACCTTGTGCGCGGCCGGCTTCGCCTTGGCCGCGGGCTTGGCCGCCGGCTTCTTCGCCGTTTTCGGCGGCGCCTTCTTCGCGGCCGGCTTCTTCGCTGCCGGACGCGCGGGCTTGCGCCCGGCCGGCTTGGCCGCGGCCTTCTTGCCGGGCTTCGTCGTCCGTGCGACCTTCCGCGCCGCCGACGTCGCGCCGGCCTTGGCCTTCGGCTTGGATTTGCGGGCGGGCTTAGCGGGCTTCTTGGCCATGGTCATCCTTGGATCGCATCGTTTGGGCGGCGTTCGTTCGCGCGCCGGCACCCCGACGGCGCGCGCGCCGTACGGTCAGTATCTGGGGCCGTCGCGGGAAAACCTCAAATAATATCATGGGCCGAGCCCTCGTTGGCCGGCTCCGGGCCGGCCGGCGGCGGGGCCTCGCCCGCCATGCGCCGACGGACGAACTCGAGCTGTTCCAGGCGCCGCGCCTCCTCGGGCGCGAGCGGCGCGGCGCCCGGCTCGGGCGCGGGCATCCCGCGCCGGCGGGCCTGCTGCCACCAGCGGTCGAGCCCGTCGCGGACCTCCGCCTCGATGGCCGCGTCGTCGGCCGGGTGGTCGTCGGCGGTGGCCAGTACCGACGCCAGCACCTGCGCGTGCGGCGTTCCGGCGAACGCCTGCAGCACGGCCGCCGTGGTGAGCGGCGCCTCTCCTTCCGAGCAGTACGCGACCAGCGCGGCCAGCGTGGCGACCTCCATCGCCGGCTCGTCCGGACGGGGGAACGGCAGCGTCCGTGCGAGCCCCGGCCGCAGCAGCAGCCCCCGGATCAGCTGGCGCGCGAGCGACGGCGGCCGGCGCGCCGGTCCGCGGCGGGCGGCTACCCACGCCGGATTCGGGGCCTCGACGGGTGGCAGGTGCCGCGCCGGCGCGTCGCCGGTGGCTGCGGACCCGACCGCGAGCAGGCCGCGGAGGTCGGCCTCCGGCAGGCCGGTCAGCTCGGACAGGCGCTTGCGGAGGATGGCGGCCAGCACCGGCGCGCCGATCTGCGCGAGCAGCGGGCGCGCGGCGGCGACCAGCGCCGCCCGGCTCTCCGGCGACGTCGGCGGGTGCCGCGCGGCCAGCTCGGCCAGCAGGAATTCGGACAGCGGCACCGCAGCGCCGACCGCCTGCTCGAACGCGGCGCGGCCGCGCTTGCGCACGAAATCGTCGGGGTCCTCGCCGTCGGGCAGGAACAGGAACGTCGCGTTCTTGCCGTCGGCGAGCACGGGCAGCGTGTTCTCGAGCGCCCGCCACGCGGCCTTGCGGCCGGCGGCGTCGCCGTCGAAGCAGAACACGACGCTGTCGGTGAGCCGGAAGAGCTTCTGCGCGTGCACCGGCGTGGTGGCCGTGCCGAGCGTGGCCACCACGTACTCGACGCCGTGCTGCGCGAGCGCGACGACGTCCATGTAGCCTTCGACGACGACCACGCGGCCGGCGTCGCGGATCGCCGCCCGCGCGACGAAGAGGCCGTAGAGCTCGCGCCCCTTCGAGAACACGGCGGTCTCCGGCGAGTTCAGGTACTTGGGCTCGCCGGCGCCCAGCACGCGCCCGCCGAAGCCGATGACGCGGCCGCGGCTGTCGTGGATGGGGAACATGATGCGGTCGCGGAACCGGTCGTACCGCTTGCCGCCCTCGCCGGTGACGACGAGGCCCGCCGCGTCCAGCGCCGGCGCCGCGTAGTCGGAGAACGCGCCTTCCAGCCCCTGCCACGCGTCGGGCGCGTAGCCGATGCCGAAGCGCGCGGCGACCTCGCCGGTCAGGCCGCGCGACTTGAGGTAATCGATGGCGCGCGGCGCTTCCTTGAGCTTCGCCCGGTAGTGCCGCGCCGCCGTGAGCAGGACTTCGTTGAGGTCGAGCGCCTCTTCGCGGCGCTCGCGCTCGCCCGGCCGCTCGACGCGCGGGACCGTGAGCCCGGCGTCGCGCGCGAGCTCCTCGACGGCGTCGGGAAACGTCTTGCCGGCGTGCTCCATCAGGAAGCCGATGGCCGTGCCGTGCGCGCCGCAGCCGAAGCAGTGGTAGAACTGCTTGCTCGGGCTGACCGAGAACGACGGCGTCTTCTCGCTGTGGAACGGGCAGCAGGCGACGTAGTTGGCGCCCGCCTTCTTCAGCGGAACGTAGCGGTCGATGACTTCGACGATGTCCACCCGCGCGAGCAGCGTCTGGATGAAATCGTTCGGAATCATCGCGTTAGGGATTCGAGGGCGCACGCCCCCGAACTGCCGGGCGACCGGCGGTTCCGCGCGTCGTGCGTCGAGGGGGTGATTGGATTATAGGCAACCCCCGGCCCCTGGGAAGGGCAGCAATTGTCGGGCCAGCGACGGCCGGCTGGGAGGTCCCCCCGAAGCGCGCTTGCGCGCGCCTCCCCCCAGGGGGCGCGCGCCCTTGGGGCGGCCCGGCGGGCGCGGAGGTCCCCCCGCCGCGCGCGTCGGGGGGGTCGTGTAGCCGGCGAGGCGCGCCGTCACGCGGGCCGCCACCGCCCGCCGGTCGGC
>JAYRNW010000046.1:0-23828 GCA_041911995.1 Casimicrobiaceae bacterium
CGACGCTTACCTCCGTGCCCTCCTGGCGCCCCCCCCCCCGCCCCCGAGGCGGGGGGCGGGCCGGGCCCCGCGGCCTGGGCGCGGGCCGAGCCGGCGCTCGCCGACGACGCGCTGGATCACCCAGATGACGGCGAGCATCAGCACGATCAGCACCGAGCTGTACGCGATCGCGACGCCGTAGTCGCCGTTGACGACGCGGTTGATGATGTAGGTCGTCGCCCACTCGTACTCGGCGGACACGAGGAAGATCACCGCCGACACCGTGGTCATCGCGCGCACGAAGCTGTAGACGAGCGCGGCGATCACCGCCGGCCTGAGCAGCGGCAGCAGGATCCGGCGCAGCGTCGTCGCGCCGCGGGCGCCGAGCGTGGCGGAGGCCTCGTCGAGGCAGCGGTCGACCAGCGCCAACGACGCCAAGCCGGCGCGGATGCCGACCGGCATGTTGCGGAACACGTTGCAGACGACGAGGATCAGCGCGGTGCCGGTGATCTCGATCGGCGGCACGTTGAACGCGAGGATGTAGGAGACGCCGATGACGGTGCCGGGGATCGCGAACGACAGCATCGTACCGAACTCGAACGCCGACTGGCCGGCGAAGCGCTGCCGCGTCAGCAGGTAGGCGGCGAGGATGCCCAGCCCGGCCGTCAGCGGCGCCGCGATCGCCGAGAGCTTCACGGTCGTCCAGAACGAGTTCCACGCGGCGCCCGCCCACAGCAGGCCGTGCGGCCCCCACTCGACGCCGAACGCCTTCACGTAGTGCTTCAGCGTCGGCGCGTAGTCGCGGCCCCACGTCTCGACGAAGCCGCCGGCCAGCGCCATCGCGTAGAGGACGACGGTAAGCGCCGCCCACGGCAGCGCGACCGCGTAGCAGAGGCGGCGCGTGCCGTCCGGCAGCGGCGCCGGCAGGCCGGCGTCGCCCTTGCCGGACAGCGCCGTGTACACCTTGCGGCCCAGCACGCGGCGCTGCGCGAAGAACGCCCCCAGCGCGAAGGCGAGCAGCACGATGCCGAGCGTGGCGGCGCGGCCCTGGTCCAGCTGCGCGCCGACGACCGAGAAGAAGATCTCGGTCGACAGCACGCCGAAGTTGCCGCCGAGCAGGATGGGGTTGCCGAAGTCGGCGATCGACTCGATGAAGCTGATCAGGAACGCGTTGGCGAGGCCCGGCCGCATCAGCGGCAGCGAGACGTCGACGAACGTGCGCCAGCGGTCGGCGCGCAGCGTCTGCGCGGCCTCCTCGAGCGACGGCGACACGCCCTCGACGACGCCGATCAGCACGAGGAACGCGATCGGCGTGAACGCGAAGACCTGCGCGACGAGCACGCCCTGCATCCCGTAGATCCAGCGCGTCGGCTCGATCCCGAACGCCCATTCGAGGAACTGGTTGACGAGGCCGGAGCGGCCGAACAGCAGGATGAGCGAGAGCCCGATGACGAACGGCGGCGTGATGATCGGCAGCACGGACAGCACGCGCAGCAGGCGCTTGTACCGGAAGCCGGTGCGCGTGACGATCAGCGCGAACGCGAGGCCGAGAGCCGTGCAGCCGGCGGCGCAGGCCAGCGCGAGCGCCAGCGTGTTCCACGCCACGCCGCAGCGCACGGCGCCGGCGATGCAGCCGACCCCCCAGATCTTCGCGGTGGCGACGCGCGCGACGAACGCGGACGGCGCGAACGCGCCGTCGTTGTTCTCGAGCGCCTGCACGAGGATCGTGGCGACCGGGAAGAACGTGAACACGGCGACCAGCGCGCCGACGGCGACCACGCCGCCCGCGACGAACGCGTCGCCCTTGAACCGGCCGCGGCCGGCCAGCCCAAGCGCGAACAGCGCGGCGAACGTCGTGACGACGACGGCCGCGCCGGCGCCCATCCCGTACTGGCCGGCCGGCAGCGGGCCGGAGAGCGCGGCCAGCCACGGCCACGACCAGCCGGTCGGCCCGATCGCGAAGCCCTGCGCGAACGTGTACGCGAAGCCGGCCGAACCCAGAGCGACGAGGCCGGCAGCGCGCGTGCGCGCGTCGACGCGTGCCGGCAGCAGCGTGGCCGCCGCAACCAGCAGCAGCCCGATCGGCGCGAGCCAGCCGCGCCCGTGGCGCAGCGCCTGCACGAGCGCCGGCGCGTGCTCGCGCCCCGTCCAGTCGGCGAGCCAGGCGGTGGCGAGGACCGACTCCGGCACCGCGTACCACGGCAGCAGCAGGAAGCCCGCGGCGCCGGCGGCGAGCCAGGCGACGAGGGCGCGGTGCGGTCCGCTCATCGCGGCGCGTTGTTGACTTCCTTCTCCCAGCGCTCGAGGAGGCGGCGGCGCGTGTCGCTCGCGCCGAACTTGGCGAAGTCGTAGGCGATGACCTTGACGTCGGTGAGCTTGGGCACCTGCGGCGGCAGCGGCACCGCGCGGTTGGTCGGGATCGCGAACTCCTTGACGTCGAGGCCGATCTTCTGCGCGTCGACCGTGAGCGCCCAGTCGTAGAACTTCTTCGCGGCGTCGAGGTTGCGCGTGCCCTTGACGATCGCCATCGAGCCGACTTCGTAGCCCACGCCCTCGCACGGCAGGATCGCCAGCACCGGGAAGCCGCGGACGATCTCGTTGATCACGCCGTGCAGCACGGTGCTGCCGATGAAGACCTCGCCGCGCGTCACCGCCGTCATCGGGCCGATCCCGGAGCGCGCGTAGCTCGTGACGTTGCGGTTCAGGTCGACCATGAAGCGGAACGCCTCCTCCTCGCCCATGATCTGCACGAGCGAGGCCAGCATCAGGTACGCGGTGCCCGACGAGTTCGGGTTGCCCAGCATCACCTCGCCCTTGAGCGCCGGGTCGAGCAGGTCGCGCCAGCACTTCGGCACCGGCAGCTTCTTCTTCGCGCCGAGCTCGGTGTTGTAGCCGAGCGACAGGATCCCGCCGTAGACGCCCGCCACGCGGTTCTTCGACACGTCGGTGATCCGCTGCGCCCAGTCGTAGAGCTGCGCGACGTTCGGCGACCGGTATTCCTCGAGCAGGCCTTCCTCGGCCGCCTGCAGGTAGCTGTCGGCGGGCCCCGCCCACCAGACGTCGCCCTTCGGATTCGCGCGCTCGGCCTTGATCTGCGCGAGCATCTCGCCCGTCGCCTTCTGCACGACGGCGACCCGGGTGCCGGTCGCCTTCTCGAAGCCGATCGCCATGCCCTGGCACCACGCGGTGTTGGGCGAGCTGCAGTACAGGTTGAGCTGCGCGTGCGCGAGCGCCGGAAGGGCGGCGAGCGCGAGGGTTGCCAGGAGCCGGATCATCGGGGGCCTCTGTTCGTTGCGGGTTCGGTCAGGATCCATCCGGCGCACTTCGCGCGCTTCGGGATGACCCCGCGCAAAGGGCCGCGCGGGGTCACTTGGCGATGGAGCCGACTTCGCGGTCCCAGCGCTCGAGCAGGCGCTTGCGCTCGGCCGACTGCCCGTACTTCGCGAAGTCGTAGTTGACGAGCTTCAGGTCGGCCGTCTTCGGCGACAGCGGCGACACCGGCGTGCCGACGTTGGACGGGAGCTGGAACTGCTTCGCCTGCGCGGCGAGCGCCTGCGCCTTCGGCGTCAGCGCCCAGTCGTAGAACTTCTTCGCGTTGTCGAGGTTGCGCGCGCCCTTCACGATCGACATCGAGCCGATCTCGTAGCCGGTCCCCTCGCACGGCGCGGCGCCCTTGACCGGGAACCCTGCCTGCGCCTCGGTCACGACGTCGTGGATGAACGAGACGCTGGCGAGCGTCTCGCCGCGCGCGACCGCCTTGACCGGCGCCACGCCGGAGCGCGGGTAGTTGTTGATGTTCTTGTGCAGCGCCTTCAGGTACCGGAACGCTTCCTCCTCGCCCATCACCTGCACGAGCGTGGCGATCGCCGTGTACGCGGTACCCGACGCGTTCGGGTTGGCCATCTGCACCTCGCCGGCCAGCGACGGGGCCACGAGGTCGCGCCAGCACGCGGGCGCCGTGACCTTCTTCTTCGCGAGCAGGTCGGTGTTGTAGCCGATGCCGAGCACGCCGAGGTAGAGCCCGACGCTGCGGTATTTCGCCGCCTCCGCCTGCTTCTGCGCCCACGGCTGCAGCTGCGCGAGCAGTGGCGACTTGTACTCCTCGGTGAGGCCCAGCTCGGCCGCCTGCAGGTGCGGATCGCCGGTGCCGCCGAACCACAGGTCGAGCTTCGGGTTCGCCTTCTCGGCGGAGATCTGCGCGAACGACTCGCCGGAGCCCTTCAGCGTCATCGCGACCTTGATGCCGGTCTCCTTCTCGAACTCGGTCGCGGCCAGGCTGCACCATTCGGCCTGGACCGGGCAGATCACGTTGAGCTGCGCCGACGCGGGCAGCGCGGCGGCGAGCAGGACGGCGCAGAGCGCACCGCGGACGGTCGCGAACGGCATGACGGAAGGGCTCCCCTGGCGCCGCGCCTCGGCGGGGCGCGCGGCTGTCTCGAAGTTTGTAATATTCGGGCATCGGGGGGAGGGGGTCAACCTTGGTCGCTGCGTCGTGCCTGCACGGGTGGTTGCGTTGAACGCGCGCTGGCGGCTGGGGGTCGACCTCGGCGGCACGAAGATCGAGATCGTGGCGCTGGACCCGGACGGTCGCGCGTGCGTGCGCCGGCGCGTGCCCACGCCGCGCGACGACTACGACGCGACGCTCGCGGCGGTGGCCGGACTGGTCTTCGCCGCCGAGCGCGAACTCGGGATCGCGCCGGGCGCGGCGTCGGTGGGCGTGGGCACGCCCGGCTCGCTGTCGCGCGCGACGGGCCTGCTGCGCGGCTCGAACTCGGTGTGCCTCAACGGCCGGCCGATCGCGGCGGACCTCGCGGACCGGCTCGCGCGCCCGGTGCGCATCACCAACGACGCGAACTGCTTCGCGCTGTCCGAGGCCGCGGACGGCGCCGGCGCGGGCGCGCGCGTCGTGTTCGGCGTGATCCTCGGGACCGGCGTGGGCGGCGGCATCGTCGTCGACGGCCGCGTGCTCGACGGCGCCAACGCGATCGCCGGCGAATGGGGCCACAACCCGCTGCCGTGGCCGCGCGACGACGAGCGGCCCGGCGCCGCGTGCTTCTGCGGCCGCGCCGGCTGCATCGAGACGTGGCTGTCGGGGCCGGGCTTCGAGCGCGACCATGCGCGCGCGACCGGGCAGGCGCTGCCGGCCGCGCAGATCGCCGCGGCGGCGGCGCGGGGCGACGCTGCGTGCGCGGCGACGCTCGGCCGCTACGCGGAGCGGCTCGCGCGCGCGCTCGCGCACGTGATCAACGTCGTCGATCCGGACGTCGTCGTGCTGGGCGGCGGCATGTCGAACGTCGACGCGCTGTACGCGCAGGTGCCGGCGCAATGGGGGCGCTACGTGTTCTCCGACCGCGTGGACACGCGGCTCGTGCGGCACGCGCATGGCGATTCGAGCGGCGTACGTGGAGCCGCATGGTTGTGGCCGGTCTCAGGACGCTGCGCGCCCTGAGACCGAACTGCAGTCAGCGCGAAAAGCTTGGGGCGGCCCGGCGCTTTTCGCGCGGAAAGGGCTACGAAGCGCGCCGCTCAGATGCCGCTTCGCGGCCCTTCGGTAGCGCGCGTATGCGGACTGAAAGCCCGTCCCGGCGCCGACCCCCGGCGTCGGGGTCGGAGCCGTAGCACGGTCCGACTGCTCGAATGCCCGACAGTGCGTGCCCGTGATACGGCTCTGATCCCGACCGCGACGGCTTCCGCGCGCCGGTGTTACGGCTCCGACCCCGAAGCTCCGACCCAACGCTACATGCTCGTGTAGTTCGGCCCGCCGCCGCCCTCGGGCGTGACCCAGTGGATGTTCTGCGTCGGGTCCTTGATGTCGCAGGTCTTGCAGTGGACGCAGTTCTGCGCGTTGATCTGCAGCCGCTTGCCGTCGCCGCCTTCGGCCGCGACGAACTCGTAGACGCCGGCCGGGCAGTAGCGCGCCTCGGGGCCGTCGTAGCGCGCGAGGTTGACGGCCACCGGCACCGCCGGGTCGCGCAGCTGCAGGTGGACCGGCTGGTTCTCCTCGTGGTTGGTGTTCGACAGGAACACCGACGACAGCTTGTCGAACGTGACCACGCCGTCGTACTTCGGGTAGTCGATCCGCGGCATCTGCGCGGCGGGTTGGAGCGACTCGTGGTCGGCCGCGCCGTGCCGCAGCGTCCAGCCGACGAGGGCGCCGAGGCCGAGGTCGTTCAGCCACATGTGCGCGCCGCCGTGCAGCGAGCCCAGCCAGGCGCCGAATTTGAGGCCCGGCTTCACGTTGCGCACCTTGTAGAGGTCCTCGTACACCCACGACTTGCGCCACGCCTCCGGATAGTCGGCGAGCACGTCGCGCGCGCGGCCCGCCCCCAGCGCGACGAACGCGGACTCCGCGGCCAGCATGCCGGTCTTCATCGCGTTGTGGCTGCCCTTGATTCGCGGCAGGTTCACGAAGCCGGCCGCGCATCCGATCAGCGCGCCGCCCGGAAACGCGAGCGCCGGTACCGACTGCAGCCCGCCCTCGTTGATCGCGCGCGCGCCGTAGGCGAGCCGCTTGCCGCCCTCGAACGTCGGGCGGATCGCCGGATGCGTCTTGAACCGCTGGAACTCGTCGTACGGCGACAGGTGCGGGTTCTCGTAGTTGAGGTGGATCACGAACCCGACCGAGACCAGGTGGTCGTCGAAGTGGTAGAGGAACGAGCCGCCGCCGGTGCTGCCGGTCAGCGGCCAGCCCTGGCTGTGGACGACGAGCCCCTTGTGGAAGCGGTCCGGCGCGACCTGCCAGAGCTCCTTGATGCCGAGGCCGTACTTCTGCGGCTCGACGCCGTCGCGCAGGTTGAAGCGCTTCATGAGTTCCGCGGACAGCGACCCGCGGCAGCCCTCGGCGAACAGCGTGTACTTCGCGTGCAGCTCCATGCCGGGCTGGTACTCGGGCTTGTGCGAGCCGTCGCGCGCGATGCCCATGTCGCCGGTGGCCACGCCGCGCACGGCGCCGTTCTCGTCGTACAGCACTTCGGCGGCGGCGAACCCCGGATAGATCTCGACCCCGGCGGCTTCCGCCTGCTGCGCGAGCCAGCGGCAGACGTTCCCGAGGCTCGCGATGTAGTTGCCGTGGTTGTCCATCAGCGGCGGCAGCAGCCAGTTGGGGGCGCGGTACCCGCGCCCCGCCCGCAGCATCAGGAAGCGGTCCTCGGCGACCGGCGTGGTGATCGGCGCGCCCTGCGCCGTCCAGTCGGGCAGGAGCTCGTTCAGCGCCTTCGGGTCGACGACGGCGCCGGACAGCGTGTGCGCGCCGACCTCGGAGCCCTTCTCGAGCAGGCAAACGGAGACGTCCTGCCCGTGCTCGTCCGCGAGCTGCTTGACGCGGATCGCCGCGGCGAGTCCCGACGGGCCCCCGCCCACGATGACGACGTCGTATTCCATCACTTCGCGGGTCATGCGGATTTCCTTGATCGGGCCGATGGCGACGCATCCGGCAACCGTTCATTATAATTCGCGGGACGGCGCGGCCGACCCGCGGCCTGCCGTCGATCACGCGAGGAACCGCATGCACGGCCCGCGACTGCTGGTCCACACGTCGGTGCAGCCCCTTCGCTGGGGCGACATGGACGCGCTCGGCCACGTCAACAACACCGTCTACTTCCGCTACATGGAGCAGGCGCGCATCGAGTGGCAGTACGCGCAGGCCGGCGCGGGCGGCGGCTACGACGCGGGCCACGGCCCGGTGATCGTCAACGCGAGCTGCAACTTCCTCGTGCCGCTCGTGTTCCCAGGCGTGGTGGAGGTGCGCATGTATCTCGCCCAGCCGGGACGCTCGAGCGTCCACAGCTACTACGACATCGAGATGGACGGCCGCAAGTACGCCGACGGCGCCGCCAAGATCGTGTGGGTCGACCGCGCGTCGGGCCGGCCGATTCCGCTGCCCGAGGCCGTCGTCGCGCCGCTGCGCGCGCTCGCGGGCCCGGCCTGACGCGCCGCCTGCCATGACGATGCACAACAAGCTCTGGGAGCCGTCGGCCGAGCGCATCGCGCAGGCGAACGTCACGGCGTTCGCGGCGGCGGTCTCCGGCAGGCACGGCGTGGACGTCGGCACGTACGCGAAGCTGTGGCGCTGGTCGGTCGACCACAAGTGGGACTTCTGGCACGAGATCTGGAGCTACGGCGGCGTGCTGGGCACGCCCGGCGAGCGCGTGCTGCTCGACGCCGACCGGATGCCCGGCGCGCGCTGGTTCCCCGACGCGCGCCTCAACTTCGCGCAGAACCTGCTGGAGCGCCGCCGCGCCGACGACGGCGGCGACGCGCTGGTGTTCTGGGGCGAGGACAAGGTGCGGCGCACGCTGTCGCACGCCGACGTGCACGCGCTGGCGTCGCGGGTCGCGGCCGCGCTCGCCGCCGGCGGCGTCGCGACCGGCGACCGCGTGGCCGCGTACCTGCCCAACCTTCCCGAGGCGGTCGTCGCGATGCTCGGCGCGACGGCCAAGGGCGCCGTGTGGTCGTCGTGCTCGCCCGACTTCGGCGTGCAGGGTGTGGTCGACCGGTTCGGGCAGATCGAGCCGCGCGTGCTGTTCACCGTCGACGGCTACTGGTACAACGGCAAGCCGATCGCGATCCTCGACAAGGTCGCCGCGATCGTCGCCCGGCTGCCGTCGGTCGAGCGCGTGGTCGTCGTCCCGTACCTCGCGCAAAGCGCCGGCACGCCGGACGACCTGTCGGCGGTGCGCGGCGCCGTCGCGTGGGACGTCTGGCTCGCGCCGTACGTCGCGGGCCCGATCGACTACGTCGCGCTGCCGTTCGACCATCCGCTCTACATCCTCTATTCGTCGGGCACGACCGGCGTGCCGAAGTGCATCGTGCACGGGGCGGGCGGCACGCTGCTGCAGCACCTGAAGGAGCACCTGCTGCACGGCGACCTCAAGGCCGGCGACCGGCTGTTCTACTTCACGACCTGCGGCTGGATGATGTGGAACTGGCTGGTGTCGGGCATGGCGGCGCGCGCGACGCTGCTCCTCTACGACGGCTCGCCGTTCGTCGACCGTGGCCGCATCCTGTGGGAGCTGGCCGACGCCGAGCGGATGACGCACTTCGGCACGTCGGCCAAGTACATCGACGCGCAGAAGAAGATCGCGCTGGTGCCGCGCAAGGACTTCGGCCTCGCGTCCGTGCGCACGATGTTCTCGACCGGCAGCCCGCTCGCGCCCGAGAGCTTCGACTACGTGTACCAGTGCGTGAAGGACGACCTCTGCCTGTCGTCGATCTCCGGCGGCACCGACATCGTGTCGTGCTTCGCGCTCGGCGTGCCCACGCTGCCCGTGTGGCGCGGCGAGCTGCAGTGCCGCGGGCTCGGCATGGACGTCGACGTCTACGACGAGGCCGGGCGCCCGGTGGTCCGCGACCGCGGCGAGCTCGTCTGCAAGTCGCCGTTCCCGTCGATGCCGATCGGCTTCTGGAACGACCCCGACGGCGCCAAGTACCGCGCCGCGTACTTCGAGCGCTTCCCCGGTGTCTGGTGCCACGGCGACTGGGTCGAGATCACCGAGCACGACGGGCTCGTCTTCCACGGCCGCTCCGACGCGACGCTCAACCCCGGTGGCGTGCGCATCGGCACCGCCGAGATCTACCGGCAGGTCGAGCAGCTGCCGGAGGTCGTCGAGAGCATCGTCGTCGGGCAGGACTGGCCGCCCGGCGAGGTCGGCGACGTGCGCGTCGTGCTCTTCGTCAAGCTGCAGGAGGGGCTGGCGCTCGACCACGACCTGACCGAGCGGATCAAGGCGCACATCCGCACGCACACGACGCCGCGCCACGTGCCGGCGAAGGTCGTCCAGGTGACGGACATCCCGCGCACGAAGAGCGGCAAGATCGTCGAGCTCGCCGTGCGCGACACCGTCCACGGCCGCGACGTCGCCAACCTCGAGGCGCTGGCCAATCCCGAGGCGCTCGACCAGTACCGCGACCGGCCGGAGCTGAAGGCGTGACGGGGTTCGGCGGAAGCCGACGCCGGCCACGGCACCGGGCGCGAGGATCGCGCGGCCGGCCATGCTGATCGACGCCGAACGCTCGTCGCTGCTCGTCGTCGATCTGCAGGCGCGGATGGTGCCGGCGCTCGCCGATCCCGACACGGTCGTCGCGAACGTGCTGTGGCTCATCCGCGTCGCGCAGCGGATCGGCGTGCCGGTCGCCGCGACGGTGCAATACCCGAAGGGACTGGGGCCGCTGGTGCCGGAGGTCGCGGCGCTCGTGCCCGCCGACGCCGTGGCCGAGAAGGCGAAGTTCTCCTGCGTCGCGGCGCAGTGCCTCGCCGGCCTGCCGGGCACCGACCGCGCGCAGGTCGTGCTCGCCGGCGCCGAGACGCACGTCTGCGTGCTGCAGAGCGCGCTCGAGCTGCTGGAGGACGGCAAGGAGGTGTACGTCGTCGCCGACGCGGTCGGCTCGCGGCGCCCGTTCGACCGCGACGTCGCGCTGCTGCGCCTGCGCGAGGAGGGCGTGCGCGTCGTGACGCGGGAGATGGTCGCGTTCGAATGGCTGGGCGAGGCCGGCACGCCGCTGTTCCGCGAGATCAATCGCGAGTTCCTGCGCTGATGCGCGCGACCATGAGCGGCGCCCGGCCGTCCCAAGCCGCGAATTGCGCCCCTGCGGGGGGCAGCGCCGCGGCGGCAGCCGCAAGCGTGGGGGCTCACCAGTGAGCCTGCTCGCGATCCTCGCCGCGCTCGCGCTCGAGCAGTGGCGCGCGTTCGAGTGGCGCGCCGCCGTCGAGCGCGCGTTCGTCCGCGACGCGCGCGCGCTCGAGCGCAAGCTCAACGGCGGCACGCTGCAGCAGGGGACGCTCGCCGTCGTCGCCGGCGTCGCGCCGCCGGTCGCCGTCGCGATGGTCGGCTACTGGCTCGCCGACGCCGCGCACTGGGCGGCCGGACTCGCGGTCAACGTCGTCGTCCTCTATTTCCTGATGGGCTTCCGGCGCTTCAGCCACGCGATCTCGGCGATCGTGGCCGCGCTGAACGTCGGCGACCTCACGGCGGCGCGGCGCGCGCTCGCCGCATGGCGCGGCGGCACCGCCGGCGAGCTCGCGAGCGGCGACGTCGCGCGCCTCGCGATCGAGCGCGGGCTGGTCGACGCCTACCGGCAGGTCTTCGCCGTGCTGTTCTGGTTCGTCGTGCTGCCGGGTCCCGCGGGCGCCGTGCTCTACCGCGCGGCCGCGCTGCTCGCGCAGGAGTGGCAGGGCCCGGTGCCCGGCGTCGAGCCGTCGCCGCTCGTGCAGTCGCGCGGCGAGTTCGGCCGGCCCGCGTGCCTGCTGCTGCGCGCGCTCGACTGGATCCCGGTGCGGCTGACGGCGCTGTCGTTCGCGGTCGTCGGCGACTTCGAGGACGCGGTCGCGTGCTGGCGCACGCAGGCGGCGAGCTGGTCGGCGCAGGAGGGCGGCACGGCGATCGGCATCCTGCTGGCGTCCGGCGGCGGCGCGCTCGGCGTCCAGCTGGGCGGCGTGCTCCCCACGCTGTCCGGCGATCCCGACGTCCGCCCCGACCTGGGGATGGGCGACCCCGTCGAGCCGGAGGTGCTGCCGTCGGCCGTGGGGCTCGTCTGGCGGGCGCTCGTGCTGTGGCTGCTGCTGATCCTGCTGCTCACGCTCGCGAACCTCGCGCCGTAATCGAGGGTCAGAGCCGGTTCGTCGTCAAGGGTCGGAGCCATTCCGGACAGCGGGATCAGAGCCGTAACAAAGCTGCCGGTCAGCCAGCTGCCATGGCTCGATGTTCGGGCGGCACCTTTGTTACGGCTCTGACCCCTAACGCCCCGCCTCGCGCAGCAGCGCATGCAGCAGCGCGAGCCGATGCGGCGCGATGCGGCCGTCGGCCACCGCGGCGGCGACGGCGCAGCCGGGCTCGCGGTCGTGCCGGCAGTCGCGGAAGCGGCAGTGGCCGAGGAACGGGCGCATCTCGACGAACGCCGGCGGGACGTGCGCGGGGTCGAGGTGCGCGAGCCCGAACGCCTTCATGCCGGGCGAGTCGACGATCCAGCCGTCGGGCCCGGCGCCCGGCAGCGGATAAAGCGTGGTCGTCGTCGTCGTGTGGCGGCCGGCCTTCAGCGCCGCGGAAATCGCGGTCGTGCGTGCCGCGGCGTCGGGCACCAGCGCGTTGATCAGCGTCGACTTGCCCATGCCGGACTGTCCGACCAGCACCGTGCGCTGGCCGGTGAGCCACGGCCGCGCCGGCGCCGCGTCGCGCTTCGCCGCGAGCTCGACCACCGCGTAGCCCAGTGCCGCGACCGGCGCCAGCCGCGCGCGCAGCGCGGCGAAGCCCGGGAGGTCGCACTTGTTCGCGAACACGACGTAGCGGCAGCCGGCCGACTCCGCGGCGATCATCCAGCGGTTCAGGAGCTCCTCGTCGACCGGGAGGTCGGGCGCCACGACGCCGGCGACCTGCGTGACGTTCGCCGCGAGCACCTTCTCCTTGAACGCGTCCGACCGGTAGACGAGGTTGGTGCGCGGCGCGACCGCCTCGACGGCGCCGCCGCCCGCGACGCGGCGCACGGCGACGCGGTCGCCGACGGCGACCACCAGCGAGCGGCCCTTCAGCACGCAGTCGATCCGCTCGCCGCCGTCGAGCGCGACCTCGTAGTGGCGGCGGTACGCGGCCACCACGAGGCCGGCGGCCTCCGGCTGCGCCGGCCCGCGCGCGCGCCCGGGCGTCAAGCGGGGAGGCGCCCGGCCTTCGCCGCGCGGACGACGTCGTGGCGCGTCACGCCGCGAGCGGCATCGGCGCTTGCGCGCCCAGCGCCTCGATGCGGGCGATGCGGATGGCCGCGGGCGGGTGCGAGTCGTAGAACGCCGAATGCAGCGGGTCGGGCGTCAGCGTCGCGGCGTTGTCCTCGTAGAGCTTCACCAGCGCGAGCGTCAGCGCCGTCGCCGACGCGTGGCGCGTCGCGAACGCGTCGGCCTCGAACTCGTGCCGGCGCGAGTACCGGGCCGACAGCGGCTCCAGCACGAGCGTGAACACCGGCAGCGCGAGCAGGAACAGCTCGAGCCCGACGCCGGGCCGGGCGAGCGCGACCGGCAACAGCGCCGGCGGGATGCCGAGGCCGACGTAGAACCACGGCTCGGCGGCGAGGTACGCGAGCAGGGCGAGCACGCCGAGCGAGACCACCGCCGACCACGCGACGCGCTTCGCGACGTGCTTCAACCGGTAGTGGCCGAGCTCGTGCGCGAGCACCGCCTCGACCTCGTCGGGCGCGAGCCGGTCGAGCAGCGTGTCGAAGAACACGATCCGCTTCGCGCGGCCGAACCCGGTGAAGTACGCGTTGCCGTGGCCGGAGCGCTTCGAGCCGTCCATCACGAACAGCCGCGCGCCGCGGAACCCGCAGCGTGCGAGCAGCGCCTCGACGCGCGCGCGCGCCGGGCCCTCACCCATCGGCGTGAACTTGTTGAACAGCGGCGCGATCAGCGTCGGATACAGGACGAGGACCAGCAGCTGGAACGCCATCCACGCCCCCCACACCCACAGCCACCACGCGGCGCCGGCCGCGCCCATCAGCCACAGCACGAGCACCAGCAGCGGCACGCCGAGGGCGACGGCGACGGCGATTCCCTTCGCGAGGTCGGCGAGCCAGAGCGCGATCGTCATCCGGTTGAAGCCGAAGCGCTCCTCGATCCGGAACGTCTGCCACCACGAGAACGGCAGGTTCACGACGCCGTAGACGACGCCGACGACGCCGAACATCGCCACGTCGCGCCACAGCGCGCCGACGGCGAGCGTCTCGGTCCACGCGACGACGAGCGCGAGCCCGCCGCCGACCGTCATCGCCGCGAGCAGCAGCGTGTCGACGAGCGTGTGCAGCACGGAGATTCGCTGCCGCGCCACCGTGTAGTCGGCGGCCTTCCGGTGCGCGGCGATGCCGATGCGCGCGGCGAACGCGGCGGGCACCGCCTCGCGGCGCGCGCTGACGTACGTGATCTGCCGCCGCGCGAGCCACGCGCGCACGGTGGCCGACGCGACGAGCGCGGCGACGAACACGGCGGCGAAGGCGGACGCGGTCACGGGCGGACGGGCAGTCGTGCGACAATCGGGCGCCCATTCTACGCCACCGCCCGATGCCCCAAGACGCCGACCGCCTGATCTGGATCGACATGGAAATGACTGGGCTCGCGCCCACGACCGACCGCATCCTCGAGGTCGCGCTGGTGGTCACCGACGCCGATCTCGTCACCGTCGCCGAGGCGCCGGTCTGGGTCGTCCACCAGGACGACGCGGTGCTGGCGGCGATGGACGCGTGGAACCAGGGCACGCATGGCAAGAGCGGCCTCGTCGCCAAGGTCCGCGCGTCGGTGGCGACCGAGGCGGAGGTCGAGGCGCAGGCGCTCGCGTTCCTGCGCGAGCACGTGCCGGCGAAGGCGTCGCCGATGTGCGGCAACTCGATCTGCCAGGACCGGCGCTTCCTCGCGCGCTGGATGCCGGCGCTCGAGGACTGGTTCCACTACCGGAACCTCGACGTGTCGACGCTGAAGGAGCTCGCGCGGCGCTGGCAGCCCGACGTCCTGAAGGGCGTGCCCAAGGAGGGCAGGCACGAGGCGCTCGCCGACGTCTACGAATCGATCGGCGAGCTGAAGCACTACCGGCAGCACTTCCTGCGCGCGTGACCGCGGCGGGCGGGCCGCGGCGGCGCCGGCCCGCGCCGTTCGCGGCGATAATGGCGGCATGAAGTTCTGCAGCCACTGCGGCTCCGACCGGCTCGCGCTGCGGGTGCCGGAAGGCGATACGCTGCCGCGTTCCGTCTGCGCGGACTGCGGCACGATCCACTACCAGAATCCGAAGATCGTCGTCGGCTGCCTGCCCGAGTGGGAGGGCCGGGTGCTGCTGTGCCGGCGCGCGATCGAGCCGCGGCACGGCCTGTGGACGCTGCCGGCCGGCTTCCTCGAGAACGGCGAGACCGTGACGGCGGGCGCGCTGCGCGAGACGCTCGAGGAGGCGCGCGCGCGGGTGGAAGTCGGCGACCTGTACACGCTGATCAGCCTGCCGCAGATCAACCAAGTCTACATGATGTTCCGCGCGCGGCTGCTGGACCTCGAGTTCGGGCCGGGCCCGGAGAGCCTCGAGGTCGCGCTGTTCGACGAGGCCGACGTCCCGTGGGAGACGATGGCGTTCCGCACGATCACGCGGACGCTGCGCAACTACTTCCTCGACCGCAAGCGGGGCCGGTTCCCGGCGCGCGTGTCGGCGCTCGAGCGCCGGCCGCCGCTGCCGCCAGACCTGCGGGGCGCCGGCTAGCCCCGAATTTCGGTAATATCCATCGGATGCGCCGCACGGAGGCGCGGGACGGACCGCGAAGTCCCGCGCGCGGGCGGCCGATGCACGGGCGGACGCGCGACGCCGCCCATTCGTCATGGAGGATCGGATGCTCGCATTGCACACCCGCGCCGTGCTTGCGGTGCTCGCGGCGGCCGCGCTGGTCGCGGCTGCTCCCGCGGAAGCCCAGCAGGGCAACCGGATCTCGATCACCACCGGCGGCACCGGCGGCGTCTACTACCCGCTGGGCGGGGGGATGGCCAACATCCTGTCGAAGTACGTGCCCGGATTGCAGGCGACCGCCGAGGTGACGGGCGGCTCGGTCGACAACCTGAAGCTCATCGGCGCCGGCAAGTCGGAGGTCGGCTTCTCGATGGTCGACTCGGCGTGGGAGGCCATGCAGGGCCAGGACAAGTTCAAGGACGCGAAGGTCAATGCGCGGACGCTGATGGTGCTCTACCCGAACCGGATGCAGGTCGTCACCGTCGACGGCACCGGCATCACGAAGCTCGCCGACCTCAAGGGCAAGCGCGTGTCGACCGGGTCGCCGGGCAGCGGCGTCGAGGTGATGGCGCTGCGCGTGCTGGAGGCGCTCGGCATCGACCCCAAGAAGGACATCAGGCAGGAGCGGCTCGGCGTCGCCGAGTCGGTCGGCGCGATCAAGGACCGCAAGATCGACGCGTTCTTCTGGGTGGGCGGCGTGCCGACCGCCGCGATCACCGACCTCGCGGCCACCCCCGGAACGAAGGTCCGCCTGCTCGACCACGCCGAGGCGCTCGACGCGATGAACAGGAAGTACGGCCCGCTGTACGTGAAGGGCGTCATCGCGCCGGCGTCGTACCAGGGCATGGACAAGCCGGTCGACAACATCGACGTGTGGAACATCCTCGTTGCCAGCGACAAGATGAGCGACCAGATGGCCTACGACATCGTGAAGACGCTGATGGAGAAGAAGCCCGAGCTCGTCGCCGTGCACAAGGAGGCGCAGAACATCGACCTCAAGTACCAGAAGATCGGCTCGCCGATCCCGTACCACCCGGGCGCCCGCAAGTACTTCGAGGAACAGGGCGTCAAGTTCTGATGCCGCGGCGAAAGCCGCGGCATCAGAATCCCGAGCGAAGCGAGGGATCTGCATTGAGCGTCCGGCGAAAGCCGCGGCATCGGAATTCCGAGCGAAGCGAGGGATCTGCAGTGGGTCTCCAGCGCCAGCCGCGGCCATGAGCGAAGCGCCTCCCGGGCCGTCGCCTTTGCCGGTCGTCGAGATCGACGACGCGCGCCTCGAGCAGGCGCAGGCGTACATCGAGGAGGAGGAGGGCGCGACCAGCCGCTTCCGCGGCGTGCTGGGCGTCGTCACGACGACGCTGCTCGTCGCGATGTCGCTGTTCCATCTGTACGCGGCCGTCGACATCGTGCCGGCGCAGGTGCTGCGGCCCGTCCACGTCGGCTTCACGCTGCTGCTCGTCTTCCTGCTGTTCCCCGTCAGCGCGCGCTTCCGCAACCGCCTCATGTGGTGGGACGTCGTCTGCGCGGTGCTCGGCGTGGCGACGATCGCCTACCTCCTTGCCGGCGGCGACGACTTCTGGGACCGCAACACGGTGCCGTCGAACTCCGACGTGTTCTTCGGGGTCGCGTTCGTACTGCTGGTGCTGGAAGCGTGCCGGCGCACGTCGGGCTGGATCATGGTGGCGGTGATCGGCACTTTCCTCGCGTACGCGTTCGTCGGCCCGTGGCTGCCCGGCTCGTGGGCACACCGCGGCTACGACGTCGCCGGGATGACGGGGTTCCTCTACCAGACGCTGGAGGGGGTCTTCGGCACCGCCGTCGACGTGTCGTCGTCGCTCATCATCCTGTTCACGATCTACGGCGCGTTCCTCCAGCATTCGGGTGCCGGCAAATTCTTCCTCGACTGGAGCTTCGCGGCGATGGGCGGCAAGCCCACCGGCGCGGGCCGTACCGTCGTGCTGTCGTCGTTCCTGCTGGGCGGGCCGTCCGGCTCCGGCGTCGCGACGACGGTGACGATCGGCTCGGTCGCGTATCCGATGCTCGCGCGTGCCGGGTACGGCAAGGACGCGGCGGGCGGCCTGCTCGCGGCCGGCGGCTTAGGCGCGATCATCTCGCCGCCGGTGCTCGGCGCCGCCGCCTTCCTGATCGCCGAGTTCCTCAAGATCAGCTACCTCGACGTCCTGCTGATGGCGACGGTTCCGACGCTGCTCTACTACCTGTCGCTGTTCATGATGGTCGAAATCGACGCGCGCAAGTTCGGGATGCCCGAGGTGACCGCCGAGACGCACTACAAGCTCGGCGCGCTGACGCGCATGTACTGGTACCACTTCGCGTCGCTCGTCTCGATCGTCGTGTTCATGCTGATGGGCTACTCGCCGATCCTGTCGGTGTTCTACGCGACGCTCGTCACGTATGCGGTGTCGTTCCTGCGTGCCGACACCCGGATGGGCATGCGCAAGTTGTGGCTCGCGCTCAAGGACGGGTCGGGCCAGATGCTCAACGTCGCCGCGACGTGCGCCGCCGCCGGCCTCATCGTCGGCGTCGTCGCCAAGACCGGCCTGGGCCTCAAGTTCAGCGCGATCGTGATCGCGTACGCGGGCGGCAGCCTGCCGCTGACCGCGCTCTACACGGCGCTCATCGTGTGGGTCATCGGGCTCGCGGTGCCGGTGACCGCGAGCTACATCATCTGCGCGGTCATCGCGGCGCCGGCGCTGACGAAGCTCGGCGTACCGGACTTCGCCGCGCACATGTTCATCTTCTACTACGCGGTGCTCTCCGAGGTGTCGCCGCCGACGGCGCTGTCGCCGTTCGCCGCCGCCGCCATCACCGGCGGCGACCCGAACCGGACGACGCTGCAGTCGTGGAAATACACGCTGCCGGCGTTCGTCGTGCCGTTCGTGTTCGTGCTCGACCCGGCGGGCGTCTCGTTGCTGCTCAAGGTTCCGCCCGACGCGTCGTGGCTGCACGTCGGATGGATCACGTTCACGGCGATCGTCGGCATCGCCGCGCTCGCCGCCGGCGTCCAGCAGTGGCTGCTGCGGCCGTGCAACCGCGTGGAGCGCTGGCTGCTCGTCGCCTGCGGGCTGCTGCTCGTGTATCCGTCGCCGGCGACCGACGGGGTCGGGCTCGTGGGCTTCGCTGCGCTGCTCGCGTGGCAGCGGTTCGGCCAGCCCCGCGCGCAACCGTCGTAGCGGGGACGCCGTGCGCCGCGTCGACGCCTGGTTCGACCGCTACGGCGAGTCGCACCGCCATCCGGCCAACAAGGCGATCCACTGGGTCTGCGTGCCGCTGATCACGTGGTGCGTGATCGCGTTCTTCTGGGCGTGGTCGCCGGTCGCCGCATACGCGTTCGTCGCGTGCGCGGTCGCGTTCTACGTCTGGCTGTCGCCGGCGATCGCCGTCGGCATGCTCGGCGTCAGCGCCGTGCTGGTGTACCCGCTGACGCTGCTGGGCGGGCACGTGCTCGTCACGGCGGCCGTGGTGTTCGTGCTCGCGTGGATCGGCCAGTTCGTCGGCCACCGCATCGAGGGCCGCAAGCCGTCGTTCCTCGAGGACGTCACGTTCCTGCTGGTGGGCCCGGCGTGGCTGCTCGGGCACCTCTACCGGCGGCTCGGCATCGCGTACTGACGCTCAGCGGGCCGGCACTCCGGCGGGGCAGCCCGGGCCGTCGCGCCGCCCGCGGAACGTCAGGACCTCGAATACCAACTTGCCGTCGGCCTGCGCGTAGGGCGTGACGACGGGCGCGTCCCAAGCCAGGTTCGACAGCCACGCGCGCGCCTTGGGCTCGCTGTGGTGGCCGGGCACGCGGACCATCAGGACGTCGCGCCCGGCGCACAGCGCGAGCATCGGCTCCGGATCGTCGACGTGGTCGGTCATCGGGATGCCTGCGCGCGTCAGCATGATGACGGGCAATGCGAGCGCGGGCTCGGCGAACCACAGGAACGGCTTGCGCTCCATCGTGTTCAGGTCCGCCGCGAAGCGATGGATCGCGTCGGACAGGAATCCGCGGCCGCGCGTCTCGCCGAGCTTCGCGTCGATGGTCGCCAGCCCGCCGACGTTGAGCGCCGCGAGCGCGACGACCGGAACGAGGATCGCCGCGACGCCACGCGCGCTGCCCGGCCGCCGCACCGCCGCGAGGCCCGCCGCGAGCGCCGCGTACAGGAGGGGCACCAGCGTGACGAAGTGGTGGCCGCCCAGCCGGTCGCCGAAGACCAGCGCCAGCACGGCGAACGACACGGGCAGTGCGACCAGCACCCGGAGCAGCGGCGTCGCGGTGCGCCGGACCTCGGCGGAGAGCCAGAGTACGTACGGCAGCGCCACGACGAGGCCGACCTTGAGTGCCGAGCCGGGCAGCGGCACGACCTCGCCGCCGAACATGATCGCGCTGTGCCACGCGCCGCTGGCGGCCATGTCGACCGTGCGCCACGCGTATTCGACGCGCTCGGCCAGCGGCAGCGCCGACCGGAACGCGCCCAGGTGCGCCTGCTGGTCGCGCACGAAGTCGACCATGCCGGTGAAGCTGCCAAGCTTGCGTGCGATGAGCAGGTAGCCGATCGGGTAGGCGATGCTGCCGGTCGCGAGCCCCTGCAGCCAGGCCGCCGGCGGACGACGCGCAGGCGCGTCCGGGCGGGGCGTGCGCCACGCCACGTACGCGATCGGCGGCAGCACGAAGGCCCAGACGAAGTAGCCGACGGCGGCGAGGCCGCACAGCGCGCCGCTCGCGAACAGCCAGCGGCCGGGGCTTGCGGCTTCCGGTTCGCGCGCGCGCACGAGGCAGTACAGCGCGAGCAGCAGCCACGCGGCCGGCGCGACCGTGATGTAAGCCTGCGTGCGAAACGCATACGCGAACGCGGGGTCGACGGCGAGCGCCACGCCGACGGCGGCGGCGAGCCACGGCCGGACGCCGCCGCGGAGCAGCAGCGCGTGCAGCGCGGCGAGCACGCCGAGCGCGAACACGGCGTGCGTGAGGCGCACGCCGGCGACGGTCGTGCCGAAGAGCGCGTACAGCGGCAGGCCGAGCCAGTACTGCTGCGACCCGTGGTAAAGCGAGATCAGCACCGGCGCGCGGTCGCCCAGCAGCGAGTTGCCGAACAGGACCCAGACCATGGTCCGCTCGGGCTGCGGATTGAGGATCCGCGCCACCAGGTAATCCGGGTTGATCGCGTCGGCGAAGATGCCGGGCAGGTCGATGCGGTGCGTCGCGACGACCGCGTACGCGAGCGCCACCGCGACGAACGGAAACCACGCGCGCCAGCGCGCGGCGGGGCGGCCGGGCGGGGCGCTCATCGCCGTGCCGGCGTGCCGCCGTGCGCGTGCGTCAACCGTTGCCCACGACGGACACGCCCGCCTTCGCCAGCGCAGCGTGCAGATGCGCGACGTGCGCGGGACCCGTGGTCTCCACGACGCACACGACGCGGACGGCCGAGAGGTCGGGGCCGGAGAACGCGCGGTCGTGCACGATCTCCTTGATCGACGCGCCGGTCGACGCGATCACCTCGGCGAGCCGCGCGAGCCCGCCCGGGCGGTCGGCGATCGACACGACGAAGCGCGTGAGCCGGCCGTCGGCGACCAGCCCGACCTCGATCACGCGGTCGAGCATCGTGAGGTCGATGTTGCCGCCGGCCAGCACGAGCACGACGCGCTGGTCGGCGAGGTCGGCGAGCTTGCCGGCGAGGAACGCGGCGAGCGGCGCCGCGCCGGCGCCCTCGACGACGCTCTTCTCGAGCTCGATCAGCCGCAGGATCGCGAGTGCGATGCTGGCCTCGTCGACGGTGACGACGGTGTCGACGACGCGCCGCAGCGCCTCGAACGGCAGGCCTCCCAGCAGCGACACCGCGAGGCCGTCGGCGAGCGTCGGCGCCAGCGGGACCGTGACCGGCACGCCGGCGGCGAGCGCGGCGGTGAGGCAGGCCGCGCGCTCGGGCTCGACGCCGATCACGCGCACGCGCGGCGCCTTCGCCTTGACCACGGTGCCCACGCCGGCCAGCAGGCCGCCGCCACCCACCGGCACGACGATGGCGTCGAGGTCGGGCGTCTGCTCGAGGATCTCGAGCGCCAGCGTGCCCTGACCGGCGATGACGTCGGGATCGTCGAACGGATGGATGAACGCGAGGCCGTCGCGCGCCGCGATCTCGCCGGCGTGCACGCGCGCCTCGGCGACGTCGGCGCCGTGCAGGATCACCCGCGCGCCCAGCTGCCGGCAGTTGGTCACCTTGATGAGCGCGGCGAACCGCGGCATCACGACGGTCACCGGGATGCCCAGCAGCCCGCCGTGGTACGCGACGCCCTGCGCGTGGTTGCCGGCGGAGGCGGCGATGACGCCGGCGTGGCGCTGCGCGTCGGTCAGGCGCAGCAGCGCGTTGCGCGCGCCGCGCTCCTTGAAGCTGCCGGTGCGCTGCAGGTAGTCGAGCTTGCACCAGACGTGCGCGCCGGTGAGCTGCGACAGCGGGATCGACTCGACGCACGGCGACTCGTAGATGCCGCCGGCGATCCGCGCGCGGGCCGCCTCGATGTCCGCCAGCGTCAGCACGGCGGCATCGTCAGAACGGCAGCGCGGCGCCGGGCTTCGCGTGCGCGAGCACGCGGCGGAACTCGTCCTGGATGCGCGCGAGCGCGGCCGCGTCGTCCGCCTCGAAGCGGAGCACGACGACGGGCGTCGTGTTCGACGCGCGCGCGAGCCCGAAGCCGTCCGGATACTCGACGCGCAGGCCGTCGATCCGGACGACGTCGGTGGCGCCGGGGAACGACGCGGTCGCGGCCAGGCGCGCGACGAGCGCGTGCGGCTCGCCCTCCGCGCACGGGATATTGAGCTCCGGCGTGGACAGCGCGTCGGGCAGCGCCTCGAGCACCGCCGACGGGTCGCGCTCGCGCGACACGATCTCGAGCAGCCGCGCTCCGGCGTACAGGCCGTCGTCGAAGCCGAACCAGCGCTCGCCGAAGAACGTGTGCCCGCTCATCTCGCCGGCCAGCGCCGCGTGCGTCTCCTTCATCTTCGCCTTGATCAGCGAGTGGCCGGTCTTCCACAAGAGCGGCACGCCGCCGTGGCGCTCGATCCAGCCCTTGAGGTTGCGCGTGGACTTGACGTCGTAGATGACGGTGGCGCCGGGGACGCGGGCCAGCATGTCGGCGGCGAACAGCATCAGCTGGCGGTCGGGGTAGATCATGCGGCCGTTGCGTGTCACGACGCCCAGCCGGTCGCCGTCGCCGTCGAACGCGAGGCCGAGGTCGCAGTCGCCGGCTTCGAGGCGGCGCGTGAGGTCGGCGAGGTTCTTCGGCTGCGACGGGTCCGGATGGTGGTTCGGGAAGCGCCCGTCGACGTCGCAGAAGAGCTCGACGACCTCGCAGCCCATCCGGCGGAACAGCGCCGGCGCGAACGCGCCGGCCACGCCGTTGCCGCAGTCGACGGCGATCTTCAGCGGCCGCGCGAGCTTGACGTCGCCGACGATGCGGTCGACGTAGGCCGGCGCGACGTCGTGCGTCGAATAGCCGCCGGCGCCGGAGGCGAGCCGGCCCTCCTCGAGGCGCGCGCGCAGCGCCTGGATGTCGTCGCCGGCGAGCGTTGCGGCGTCGACGACCATCTTGAGCCCGTTGTAGTCGGGCGGGTTGTGGCTGCCGGTGACCATCACGCTGCAGCCGGTGTCGAGGTGCTGCGCGGCGAAGTACGTCATCGGCGTCACGACCATGCCGAGGTCGATCACGTCGACGCCGGCCGCGCGCAGCCCGTCGGCGAGCGCGCCGGCGAGCTCGGGGCCGGAGAGCCGGCCGTCGCGGCCGATCGCGAACCGGCTGCGGCCGCGCTCGCGTGCGAGCGATCCCAGCCCCTGGCCGACGGCGCGGACGACGGCGGGCGTGAGCGACTTGCCGACGATGCCGCGGATGTCGTAGGCCTTGAAGATTTCGCGGGGCAGCGTGTCCATGCGTCGGCGATTCCGTTGGCGGAAGAGAGGAATGGACGAATTCTACTGCCCGCGCGCGAACCACGCGAAGAGCCGCCGCGCGAGCCAGTCGAGGCGGCCCGGCGCCGGCCCGGAAAGGAAGCCGACGTGGCCGCCGTGCCGAGGCTGCTCGAGGCGGACCGCGCGCGCGACGTCGGCGGTGCCGGGCAACGACGCGGCGGGCACGAACGGGTCGTTGCGCGCGTTGACCACCAGCGTCGGCAGCGCGACCGCGGGCAGCCACGGCTTCGACGACGCGCGCGTCCAGTAGTCGTCGGCGCCAGCGAAGCCGTGCAGCGGCGCCGTCACCACCTCGTCGAAGTCCCACATCGTGCGCACGCGTGCGATCCGGCGCGGGTCGAGCGAGCCCGGGAAGCGTTGCGCGATGCCGCGCGCCTTCGGCTTCAGCGTCTGCAGGAAGTGCCACGTGTAGAGGCGGTTCAACCCCTGGCCGATCGCGATGCCCGACGCCATCAGGTCGAGCGGCACCGAGACCGCGGCGGCGGCGGCGAGCGTGCGCGCCGCGGCGCCGCCTTCGGGGCCGATCCCGTTCACGAGCGCGCGGCCGCCCCGCGCGCGGCCGACCGCGTGGACGCGCGTGCGCGGGTCGACGCGCGCGCGCAGCGCCGCGAGCATCGCGCCGACCTCCTCGTGGTCGCCGGAGTGGTAGGCGCGTGGGCGCACGTTC
>JAYRNW010000047.1:0-8867 GCA_041911995.1 Casimicrobiaceae bacterium
ACCACGCCGTGCGTCGAGCAGAGCCTCACCGGCTGCGACGCGCTGGTGCTCGAGTGCAATCACGACCTCGACCTGCTCGCCCAGAGCGACTATCCGGCGTCGCTGAAGGCCAGGATCTCCGGTCGCTTCGGCCACCTGCACAACGAAGGCGCGGCGGCGCTGCTCGCCGCGATCGACACGAGCCGGCTGCAGCACGTCGTCGCCGCGCATCTTTCGCAACAGAACAACACGCCGGCGAAGGCGCGCGGCGCGCTCGCCCGGGCGCTCACCTGCGCCGAGGACTGGATCGGAATCGCCGACCAGTCCGAGGGCTTCGCGTGGCGCGCGCTCGCCTGACCACCGCACGGGAAACCCGATGGAAAAGAGAAACGAGCTGTACCGAGGCAAGGCCAAGACCGTCTACGCGACCGACGATCCGCACCGGCTCGTCATGCACTATCGAGACGACGTGTCGGCGTTCGACGGCGTCAAGCTGGCGAAGCTCGACCTGAAGGGCGAGACCAACAACAGGATCAACGCATTCGTGATGGGCAAGCTCGCCGCGGCGGGCGTGGCCACGCACATCATCCGGATGATCAGCGAGCGCGAGTCCCTGGTGAAGGCGATGAAGATGGTGCCGGTCGAGTGCGTCGTGCGCAACGTGTGCGCCGGCTCGATGGCCAAGCGCTTCGGCATCGAGGAGGGCCGGCGCCTGCCCGAGCCCATCTTCGAGTTCTTCCTGAAGAGCGACGCGCTGCACGACCCGCTGTGCAACGACGACCACATCCGCGTGCTGGGCTGGGCGAGCGCCGACGAGATCGCGCAGATGCGCGCGCTCACGCACAAGGTCAACGCCGTGCTGAAGCCGCTGTTCGCCGACGCCGGCATCGACCTCGTCGACTACAAGCTCGAGTTCGGCCATCCGACCGACGACCCGAGCGGGCCGCTGGTGCTGGGCGACGAGTTCACGCCGGACGGCTGCCGGCTGTGGGACGCGCGCACCGGCGAGAAGCTCGACAAGGACCGCTTTCGCCGCGACCTGGGCGAGGTGATCGAGCACTACCGCGAGGTCGCGCGCCGGATCGGCGCGCCGCTGTAAGCCGCGGCGCGCGGCCGCGCCTGCCGTCAGGTCGCGAGCTTGCGGCCGAGCTTGCGCTCGACCGCCTCGACCTTCGACTTCAGGCGGCCGGCCGGGCCGGCGCGGTAGTCGATCCGGATCTGCGTGCTGATGCGGTCGCAGTCGGCACGCATCGCGTCGAAGCACGCGGTCACGACGGCCATGACCTGCGGCCACTCGCCTTCGACGATCGTCCCCATCGGCGTCAACTGGTACGGCAACCCGCTGCGGTCGACGATGTCGAGCGAGCGCGCGACGTAGGCGCTGACGCTCTCGCCCCTGGCGAGCGGCGTCATCGAGAATTCGAGCAGGACCATGGCGATTCCTTCGTGTCGGGGGCGGCAGCGCACAGCATACGCGGCACGGCGCGCTTGACGCCTCGCCGCGCAACCGCTAGGTTGTACGCGACAACGTGTAACGTTGCCGGTCCGCGGTCGCGGCCGGGCGGCGTCCGACCCTCGGTCGTCCGCTTCCGCGCGTCCCATGCGGCCGGCCGTCCCGGGGGGCCGCCATGGCACGCACGAAGAAGCCCGCGCACGGCGCGTACGGCAATCCCGCGATGGGCGCGCAGACGGTCGAGCGCGCCCATCGCACTCCGCCGAAGGAGACCGGCGAGGTGGTCGTGCGCTTCGACCCCGCCGTCGTGCGCGCGGCGCTCGCGGCGCCGCCGGCGGCAGGCAAGCGCGGCGCGCGTGCGGCGCGCACGGCGGGCCCGCTGCCGCCGACGCTGAGCGAGCCGCTCGCGTGGCTCGCGCACAACTGCGGCCTGAAGCACGTCGAGCCGCTGTTCGCGGCGGCCGGTCGCGGGCGGCCGCACGCGGCGGCCGGCGGCGGCCGCGCAGGCGCCCGGCACGCCGCGCACGAGGCCGCGGTGGTGGCGTCGGTGCGCGAGCCCCCGCAGGACTTCCTCGCGGGCTTCGGCCTGCTGCGCCTCGATCCGAAGGCCGTCAACGACCGGATGCTGCGCAAGCTCGCGGACCAGCAGGGCGTGCTGGCGGCGGACCGCGTGCCGCGCCGGTGGATGCTCGCGAAGAAGGCGAAGCCGGCGCAGGTCGACCCGCTGCGCAACAGCCAGTGGGCGCTGCGCGCGATCGGCTGGTTCGACCAGAAGCTGCCGGACGCCTCCGACGTCGACGTCGCCGTCCTCGACACCGGCGTGGACGCCACGCACCCGGACCTCGCGCGCCGGATCGCGCACTACGACACCGGCGGCCACTCGCGCGACGACCTGATCGGCCACGGCACGCATGTCAGCGGCATCGTGGCGGCGATCGCGGACAACGACATCGGCGTGACGGGCGTGGCGAACTGCCGGCTGCGCGTCTGGAAGATCTTCGGCGACACGCCGGAATCCGACGGCGAGATCTACGTCGACGGTGACACGTACCTGCGCGCGCTGGGCTACGCGGCCGCCTCGCCGGCGCGCGTCGTCAACCTGAGCATCGGCGGCGGCGACGCCAACAGCGTCGAGCAGTCGCTGTTCGACCTGCTGCGCGAGCGCGGCAAGGTGGTCGTCGCGGCGATGGGCAACGAGTACGAGGAGGGCAACCCGGTCGAGTACCCGTCCGCGTACCGCAACGTGATCGGCGTCGGCGCCGTGAGCGTCTCGCTGCGGCGCTCGTCGTTCTCGAACACCGGCGACCACATCGGCCTCGTCGCGCCGGGGCGCCACATCCTGTCGACGCTGCCGATGAAGCGATCGGCGTTCCGCGAGCCGGACGAGGTCGAGTACGCGTTCTGGGATGGGACGTCGATGGCGACACCGTGCGTGGCCGGGTGCCTCGCGCTCGCCTTCGCGAAGAAGCCGAAGCTCGCGGCGGCCGACGTCGCCGCCAACCTGCGCAAGCTCGTGCGCAAGGTGCCGGGGATGAAGGGCAAGGCCTTCACGCGCCAGTACGGCTACGGGCTGGTGTCGATCCCGCGCATCCTCGCGGCGGTGAAGGCGCTCTGACGCGGGCACGTCGCGCACACGCGGCGGCGACGCACGCGCGACGTCCGCGTCGTATACTGCTACCCGATGAAGCTCAGCCTGAAGCTCAAGGCCGACGCGTCGAAGTCCGCGGTTGCCAGGGCCGTGCAGATCGCCAAGGCCGCGGGCGCGACCGAGGTCGCGCCGCTGTTCGCGCAGCCGCCGCTGCCGGAGCTCGCACGCTACTACTCGATCGACGCCGGCCCGGCGGACGCCAAGCGCATCGTCGCCGCGCTGAAGGACGCCGAAGGCGTGGAGGCCGTGGAGACGGCGGTCAAGCGCAGGCTGATCACGCGCGCCGCGTAGACCCGCCGCGCACGCGGCGCCCCGCAAAGAAAAAGGCCGGCAACCGCCGGCCTTTTTCATGCGCCGTGAACGCGCTTACTTCTTCGGCGCTTCCTTGCTCGCGTCCTTCGCGGGCTCGGCGGCAGGCGCCGCCGGCGTCGCGGGCGCGGCAGCCGGAGCCGCCGCGGGCGCGGCCGGCGCAGCGGCCGTCGCAGGCGCGGCGTCCGCCGGCTTCGCGTCGGTGGCGGGCGCGGGCGCCGGCGCGGGCGCCGGGGCCGGCGCGGCGGCGGGCGCCGGCGCAGGTGCCGGAGCCGGCTTCTGTTCCTGACCGCAGGCGGTCAGCGCGATCGCGGCCATCGCCGCTACGAGGATCGTCTTGTTCATCTGGATTCCTTCGTGAGGTGGTTGGGGAAAGAATTGGTCAGAAGTCGGGACTGCGCGGCGGCACCGGAATGGAGCAACGATGTTGCGCGGCGCGACAATCTCATGGCGAATGGTAGCACGAATGCCTTAGAAATCAAAGCCGTGCCGGCTGCAGCGCCTATGCGGCACTGCGCAACGACTACAGGCCGAGCACGGTTGGCGCCAAGCCCGGCTCGCCGGTCGCCCAGATCTGCTCGAATCGGGTGACGAGCGGGCGCGCGAGTTGCGGCTGCTCGACGGCGAACGCCGCGCGCGGCTGATCGGCGTGGAACCGGTGCACGAAGTGCCGGCCGTCGGCGATCACCAGCGGGTCCATCGCACTGCGCGCCTCGGGCCCCGTGCGGTACACGGTGATCGCGCCCGAGTGCAGCTTGAGCAGCGCCAGGATCCGCGGGCAGGACGTTTCGAGCCAGCGCGTGTCGTGCACGATGACGTCGATGCGCGGATGCGCGGCGCGGCGCACGAACGCGGCCAGCCGCTCGGCGCGCGCCGGCGTCTGCCAGCCGCATTGCGCGAGATCCACGTCGAAGATCTGCAGCCGGTGACGCGCGAGGTCGATCAGCTCGTCGATCGCGGCCGCCTGCGCGGCGAGCGTATCGAGCGTGGCCTCGCGCGGCGCGCTCGGCGGCGCGGCGTCAGGCGAGGTGGACGTAGCCATGGCGGTAGCTTTCGTGGACCAAGGCAAGCGCGGCCGGCGACAGCGACGCGACGTCCGAGGCCGCCAGCGCGCGCGCGTTGGCGAGCGCGGCCAGCGCGCCGCGTTCGCCGGCGGGCCACGCGTGCGCATCGCCGTTCACGTAGACCGCGGCGTCATCGTAGAGCCATTGCGTGCGGCGGTCGAGCGCGACGCCGCGCCGGCGCGCGGCCGCCGCGAAGGCCGCGCGCGACAGCGGGCGCGTCGGCGCCGCGAAGAAGATCGACGGCTTCGGCTCGGAGAGCATCGTGCCGACGAACCGGTCGACGGTCGCGCGATCCCAGCGCACGGCCGCGAGCGCACGCGCGATGCGCCGCTGCATGCCGGCGCCGATGCGCGCCGGCTCGGGTGACGGCTTCGCGTCCGGGTCCGCGTACCGTCCGGGAAGCTCGATCCGGTCGCGCAGGTGGTCGAGGAACGCCTGCGCGAGCTCCGTGTGCGACGCGGCGCGGAAGCCGATCGAGTACGTCGTGCACGCGTCGATGGCCACGCCGTCGTGCGCGTACGCGGGCGGCAGGTACAGCATGTCGCCGGGGGCCAGCACCGCGTCGTGCTCCGGCGTGAAGCGGCGCAGGATCTTCACCGGCAGGCGAGGCTTGAGCTCCAGGTCGTCCTGCCGGCCGTAGCGCCAGCGGCGCCGCCCGAACCCCTGCAGCAGGAAGACGTCGTAAGAATCGAAGTGCGGGCCGACGCCGCCGCCGGGCGCCGCGTAGCTCACCATGAGGTCGTCGAGCCGCGCGTACGGCAGGAACGCGAACCGGCGCAACAGCGCGTCGGCGGCGTCGCTCACGAGGTTGACGCCCTGCACGAGCAGCGTCCAGCCGCGCGCCGGCAACGCACGGAAGTCCGCGCGCCGGAACGGCCCGTGCGCGAGCGAGTACCGCGCGCCGGTGCGCACGACGAGACGCGACTCGACGTCGTCGCGGCACGCGAGCGCGACCAGCTCGTCGCGCGTGAAGAGTCCCGGGAAGCCCGGCAGCGCCGCACGCACCAGCAGCGCCTGCTTGTGCCAGTGCGTGGCGAGGAACGTGCGCGGCGTGCGCCGGCCGAGCAGTGCGAGGGGGCGGGCGTTCGCGGCGGGCATGGAGGGCGGGGACACGTTCGCGTGGCGCGGCGGGCCGTCGCCCGCTGCGCGCGCAACGACACGGGAGGATGGCATTCGTTGCCGATTCCGATCGACTGCCTGCTAGCGTATCACCGCGACGCACGCCTTGCCGACGGCGGGTACAATGCGCGGGCCGCCGTCCTGCGCGACGCGACGCCGTCGCCGCGCGACCGGGCTGCGGCGCTCCCTTCCATGCCGCGAACCCGCCGATGAACATCTTCGCCAACACCGTCGTCACGATCTCGTTCAAGCTCTTCGACGCCAGCAGCCAGCTGATCGAGGAGTCGCCCGAGCCGCTCACGTACCTGCACGGCGGCCACTCCGGGATCTTCCCGAAGATCGAGGAAGCGCTCAACCTGAAGCAGGTCGGCGACGCGATTTCGGTGACGCTCGAGCCCGTCGACGCGTTCGGCGAGTACGACGCGAAGATGATCCGGATGGAGCCGCTGTCCGACCTGCCGCCCGACGTCGCCGTCGGCGGCTACCTCGTCGCCGAGCAGGACGGCCACGAGGTCGTCTGGCGCGTCACCAACATCGCCGAGGGCAAGGCCGTCCTCGACGGCAACCACGAGCTCGCCGGCCAGCGGCTGCGCTTCGACTGCACGGTGGTCGACGTGCGGCCGGCCACGCCGGAGGAGATCTCGCACGGCCACGTGCACGGGCCGCACGGGCATCATCACTGACGGTGCAGTTATGGTTCGCAGCGTCCAAACATCTTGAACCACGAAGGGCACGAAGAACACGAAGAAAGGCAACTGCAAGTTCTTTCACCACAGAGAGCACGGAGAAAGGCTTGCGGCCCGACACGTCGTGCGTGTGAACGACCAGGGTCTTCCTCCGTGTTCTCTGTGCTCTCTGTGGTTCAAGATTCTGACTTTGCTTTTCTTCGTGCTCTTCGTGTCCTTCGTGGTTCAAGGTCTTAGTCTTCCCCCTCCACCGCCCGCTTGAGCGCGTACAGCGCGTCGAGCGCCTCGCGGGGCGACAGCGCGTCGGGGTCGAGCGCCGCCAGCCGATCCAGCAGCTGCGTCGCGCGCGGATCGGCGGGCGCCGCGGGCGCGGCGGCGGACGCGGGCGCGGCGAAGAGGTCCGGCTGCACGTCGCTGCGCGCGGAGAACTGGTCGAGGCGCGCCAGGTACGCCTTCGCCTGCCGGATCGTCTCGGCCGGCACGCCCGCGAGCTTCGCGACGGAGAGCCCGTAGCTGCGGTTGGCGGGACCGTCGGCGACCGCGTGCAGGAACACGATGCCGTCGCGATGCTCGGCGGCGTCGAAGTGGACGTTCGCGCATCCGCGCATTTCCGCCGCCAGCGCGGTCAGCTCGAAGTAGTGCGTCGCGAACAGCGCGAGGCAGCGGTTGGCCTCCGCGAGCCGGTGCGCGATCGCCCACGCGAGCGCCAGCCCGTCGAACGTCGACGTGCCGCGGCCGATCTCGTCGACGAGCACCAGGCTCTCCGGCGTCGCGCGGTTGAGGATGTACGCGGCCTCGGTCATCTCGACCATGAACGTGGAGCGCCCGCCGGCCAGGTCGTCGGCAGCGCCGATGCGCGTGTGGATCGCGTCGAGCGGCCCCAGCGTCGCCGACTCGGCCGGCACGAACATCCCGCAGTACGCGAACAGCGCGACGATCGCCGTCTGCCGCATGTACGTCGACTTGCCGCCCATGTTCGGGCCCGTGACGATCAGCAGCCGCCGGTCGCCGCCGAGCGCGACGTCGTTGGGGACGAAGTCGTCGACCTGCCGCTCGACGACCGGATGGCGGCCGCCGCGCACGACGATGCCGGGCTCGGCGGCGAACGCCGGGCGCGTGAGCCGCAGCGCGTCGGCGCGCTCGGCGAGGTTCGCGAGCACGTCGATCCGCGCGAGCGCGCCCGCCGCCGCCTGCAGCGCCGGGATCGCCGGCGCCAGCGCGTCCAGCAGCTGCTCGAACAGCAACTTCTCGCGGGCGAGCGCGCGCTCCTGCGCGGAGAGCGCGCGGTCCTCGAACGACTTCAACTCCGGCGTGATGTAGCGCTCGGCGTTCTTGAGTGTCTGCCGGCGCCGGTAGTCGGGCGGGATCTTCTCGACGTGCGCGTTCGTGACCTCGATGTAGAAGCCGTGCACGCGGTTGTACTCGACCTTGAGGCTCGCGATGCCGGTACGCTCGCGCTCGCGCGCTTCCAGCGCGACCAGGAACTCGCCGCAGTTCGCGTCGATCGCGCGCAGTTGGTCGAGCTCGCCGTCGTAGCCGGCCGCGATGACGCCGCCGTCGCGGACCATCGCCGCGGGCTCGGCGGCGATCGCGCGCGCGAGCATCTGCCCGACCTCCGGATCGACGGCGAGCGCCGCACGCGCGTCGGCGAGCAGCGCGGACTCGACCGGCGCGAGCCGCGCGGCCACCGCCGGCAGCTGCGCGAGCGTCTCGCGCAGGCCGGCCAGGTCGCGCGGCCGCGCATTGCGCAGCGCGATGCGGCCGACGACGCGCTCGACGTCGACCGTGCGCTTCAGCGCGTCGGCGAGCGCGCGCCGCGTGACCGGATCGGCCTGCAGCGCGGCGATGGCGTCGTGCCGCTGCGCGAGCCGCGCCTGCGCGCGCAGCGGCTGCGTCAGCCACTGGCGCAGGAGGCGGCTGCCCGCCGCGCTCGCGCACGCGTCGAGCAGCGAGTGCAGCGTCGGCGCGTCGTCGCCGGCGAGCGTGGCCGTGATCTCGAGGTTGCGCCGCGTCGCGGGATCGAGCGCCACGAACTCGCTCGCGACCTCGACGGCGAGCGTGCGCACGTGCGCGAGCGCCGCCTGCTGCGTCGCCCCCGCGTAGTGGAGCAGGGCGCCGGCGGCGCCGATCGCGAGCGGCACGTCGTCGGCGCCGAAGCCGGCGAGGTCGAGCGTGCCCAGCTGCTTCGCCAGCGCGCGGCGCGCGGCGGCGTCGTCGAACTGCCACGGCGGCAGCGCGCGCAACGGCGGCGCGCGGCCGCGCAGCGCAGGCATCTCGCCGCCTTCGGGCATCAGCAGCTCGGCCGGCGCGATCCGCTCGATGACGCCGGCCGCCTCCGCCGCCGGCACGTCGGTCAGCGTGAACGCACCCGACGCGAGGTTGAGCCACGCGATGCCGACGCGCTTGCCGGCCGGCGCGAGCGCGGCCAGCAGGCAGTCGCGCTTCGCGTCGAGCAGGTTGGCGTCGGTGAGCGTGCCCGGCGTGACGATCCGCGCGACGCGGCGCTCGACCGGGCCCTTCGTGGTGGCCGGGTCGCCGAACTGCTCGACGACGACGACCGACTCGCCCTGCTTCATGAGCTTGCCGAGGTAGGGCTCCAGCGCGTGGTG
>JAYRNW010000048.1:0-4255 GCA_041911995.1 Casimicrobiaceae bacterium
CACGCGCAGGATGTCGGCGGTGGCCGCCTGCTGCGCGAGCGCGTCGGCCGGTCGCGCGTCGGTCGTGCGGGGGTCGGCGGCGGGCGCGGGAGCGGACGTTGGCTTGCGCGAGCGGCGTGCCGGTGCCGGCGTGGCCGCAGCCTTGGTCCTCGCGGTCTTCGTCTCCCGGTCCATCCGCGCTCCCCGCGCAGGCGGACGGCGTCCCGTCCGCAGGGTGCCGACAGGCTAGGCGAATGTGGCGGCGCCGGCAAGGGCGCGGGGGCGGGCCGTCCTCAGTGGAAGTCCCGCGAGCGCGTCGGCAGTTCGCCCAGCAGGGGGGAGAGGTCGACGAGCCGCCCGGCGATCAGGTGGACGACGGAGCCCTCGCGCTCGACGCGGCCGTAGACGGCGAGCAGGCGCGCGCCCAGGAGTTCGCGCCGCTGGCGGTCCCCGAGGTCGCGCCAGACGATCACGTTGGTCGCGCCGGTCTCGTCCTCCAGCGTGACGAAGACGACGCCGCTCGCCGTGTCGGGCCGCTGGCGGCCGACGACGATACCCGCCGTGCGCGCGAGGCGGCCGTGCGGCGTGCGCGCGACGTCGGCGGCGCTGACGAGCCGCTGCGCGCGCAGCCTTTCGCGCAGCAAGGCGAGGGGGTGGCGGCGCAGCGTCAGCCCCAGCGCGCGGTAGTCGGCGACGATGTCCTGGCCCTCGGTCGGCGCAGGGAGGGCGGGCGGGGTTTCCGCGAACGTCGTGCCGGCGCCGGCAAGAATGGGCGGCAGCTTCTCGACGCCGGCGACGTCCCAGACGGCGGCGTGGCGATGGCCGGCGAGCGCGGCCAGGGCGCCCGCCGCGGCGAGCGCGGTCAGGTCGCGGCGGTCGAGCCGCGCGCGGTGCGCGAGGTCGGCGACGTGCGCGAACGCCCGCTGCGCGCGCGCGGCGACGATGCGCTGCGCGCTGTCCTCCTTCAGGCCGGCGATCATGCGCAAGCCGAGGCGCAGTGCGGGGGGAGAAAGTAGGGTCAGAGACGACTTTGGAGAAAGTAGGGTCAGAGACGACTTTCCCGGAACCGGTGCGTGACATGACGAAATCGCGTCCGGGAAAGTCGTCTCTGACCCCACTTTCTCGAGCGTGCAGTCCCACGCGCTGGCCGTGACGTCGGCAGCGCGCACCGGAACACCGTGCCGCCGTGCGTCGGCCACCAGCTGCGACGGCGCGTAGAAGCCCATCGGCTGCGAATTGAGGAGCGCCGCGCAGAACGCCGCGGGCTCGTGCAGCTTCAGCCACGCCGACACGTAGACGAGCAGCGAGAACGACGCCGAGTGCGATTCCGGGAAGCCGTACTCGCCGAAGCCCAGGATCTGCTGGTAGATCTGCCGCGCGAACGCCTCCGACAGCCCGCGCGCGCCCATGCCGTCGACCAGCCGCTGCTCGAACTTCTCGAGGCCGCCCTTCCGGCGCCACGCCGCCATCGAGCGGCGGAGCTGGTCGGCCTCCCCCGGCGTGAAGCCGGCGGCGACGATCGCGAGTTGCATCACCTGCTCCTGGAAGATCGGCACGCCGAGCGTGCGGTCGAGCACGCTCTTCACGGCGGCGCTGGGATACGTGACGGGCTCCAACCCCTGCCGGCGCCGCAGGTACGGATGCACCATGCCGCCCTGGATGGGACCGGGCCGGACGATCGCGACCTCGATGACGAGGTCGTAGAAGCACGCGGGCTTGAGCCGCGGCAGCATCGACTGCTGCGCGCGCGACTCGATCTGGAACACGCCGACCGTGTCGGCGCGCTGGCACATCGCGTAGACGGCCGGATCCTCCGCCGGGATGTCCTGCATCCGCATCCGCGTGCCGCGGAAGCTGCCGATCAGCCCGAGCGCGCGGCGGATCGCCGAGAGCATGCCGAGCGCCAGGCAGTCGACCTTGAGCAGGCCCATCGCGTCGAGGTCGTCCTTGTCCCACTGGATGACGGTGCGGTCGGCCATCGCGGCGTTCTCGACCGGCACCATCCGCTCGAGCAGGCCCCGGGCGATCACGAAGCCGCCGACGTGCTGCGACAGGTGGCGCGGGAAGCCCATCAGCTCGCCCGTCAGGGTGACGAGCCGCATGACGAGCGGATGGTCGGGGTCGAAGCCGGCCTCGCGGATGCGCGACGGCTCGATCCGGCGGCCGTCCCACCACGCGAACACGCCGGCCAGGCGGTCGACCTGCGCGAGGTCGAGCCCCAGGGCCTTGCCGACGTCGCGGATCGCGCTCTTCGGCCGGTACGTGATCAGCGTGGCGGCGAGCGCCGCGCGGTCGCGCCCGTACTTGCCGTACACGTACTGCATGACCTCCTCGCGCCGCTGGTGCTCGAAGTCGACGTCGATGTCCGGCGGCTCGTTGCGCTCCTTGCTGATGAAGCGCTCGAACAGCATGCTCATCCGCGCCGGGTCGACCTCGGTGATGCCGAGCGCGTAGCAGACGGCGGAGTTGGCGGCCGAGCCGCGGCCCTGGCACAGGATGCCCTGTGCGCGCGCGAACGCGACGATGTCCTGCACGGTGAGGAAGTACGGCTCATAGTTGAGTTCCGCGATCAGCGCGAGCTCGTGCTCGACCAGCTCGCGGACGTCGGCGGGCGTGGCGCCGGCGCCGTAGCGGCGGACGAGGCCCGCGTCGACCAGCGCGCGGAGATGCGACGCGGGCGTGGCGCCGGGCGGCACCAGCTCCTCCGGATACTCGTAGCGCAGCTCGTCGAGCGAGAATGCGCAGCGCGCGACGACGTCGAGCGTCGCGTCGGTGAGCGCGCGCGGGTAGACCGTCGCGATTCGCGCGCGCGACCGCAGGTGGCGCTCGCCGTTCGGAAACAGCGCGTGGCCGCACTCGCGCAGCGGCGTGGCGAGGCGGATCGCCGTCAGCGTGTCCTGCAGCGCGCGGCGCGCGCGCACGTGCATGTGCACGTCGCCCGCCGCAACCAGCGGCAGGCCGCTCGCGCGCGATGCCGCCTGCAGCGCGGCGAGGCGCGCGCGGTCGCCGGAGCGCGCGAAGAGCTCGGCGGCGATCCACGCGCGGCCGGGGAAGACGTCGGCGAACCAGCGGGAAATGAGGGTCAGACTCGAATTTTCGCGACCCTCGGCGGCACCGCGGGGCTCCGCCGGAAAATTCGAGTCTGGCCCCCATTTCCCGGGAAGCCACAGCGCGAGTCCGCGCGGCGCGAGCTCCGCGACGTCGTCGCGCGTGAGCGCGTAGGTGCCCTTGGCCGCCCGGCGCCGGCCGCGCGTGACGAGCTGCGCGAGGTCGCCGTACGTCGCGCGGTCGGTCGCGTACAGCACGCGCTTCAGGCCGTCGGCGAGCGTGAACTCGCTGCCGAGCACGAGCGGCAGCCCGGCGTCCTTCGCGGCCAGGTGCGCGCGCACGGCGCCGGCCAGCGAGCACTCGTCGGTGACCGCGAGCGCCGCGTAGCCGAGCGCGTGTGCCCGCTCGACCAGTTCCTCCGGGTGCGAGGCGCCGCGCAGGAACGAGAAGTTGGTCAGGCAGTGCAGCTCGGCGTAGGGCGGGAGCATGGCGGGTCCAGTATACCGTATATTCATACGGTATCGAGAACGGCGACCCGAGCTGTAGCGGGGCGGCCGGCGTGCGCGAGCGCGCGCAGGGCCGCACCGCGGCGCCGACCCCGATTCCGAAAGCGGCTAAGATGCCGGCCTTCCCGTCCGCCGCGCTCCCCATGCCCGCCATCGCCTTCGACCGCTTCCATCGCTACGCGGAACTGACCGAAATCCTGCACGCGTTCGCGCGCGAGTGGCCGGAACTCGTCACGGTCGAATCGATCGGGAAGAGCCACGAAGGCCGCGACATCTGGGTCGCGACGGTCACCAACGCGAAGACGGGGCCGGCGGCCGACAAGCCGGCGTTCTGGGTCGACGGCAACATCCACGCGACCGAGGTGGCCGGGTCCGCGGCGAACCTGTACCTGCTGCACACGCTGGTCACGCAATACGGCCGCGACGCGGACATCACCCGCGCGCTCGACACGCGCGCGTTCTATGTCTGCCCGCGGATCAATCCCGACGGCGCCGAATGGGCGCTCGCCGACAAGCCGAAGTGGGTCCGCTCGAGCACGCGCCCGTACCCGCACGGCGAGGAGGACGTCGAGGGCCTCACCGTCGAGGACGTCGACGGCGACGGCCGCATCCTGCAGATGCGCATCCCCGACCCCAACGGCGTCTGGAAGGCGCACCCGGACGAGCCGCGTCTCATGATCCGGCGCGACCCGACCGAAACCGGCGGCACCTACTACCGGATC
>JAYRNW010000049.1:0-10331 GCA_041911995.1 Casimicrobiaceae bacterium
CCGACTACCTCGAGACGGTCGCGCTCGACTGAGTCGAGCGCCGGCCGGCGGGTTGACGCGCGCGGCGCCGGCCACCATCATCCGCGGCGGACATGTCCATCGACCAGCTCGCCCTGCTGTCCCGCCGGGACCTCGTCCGGACCGCGCTGTTGTTCGCGGCCGTGGTCGCCGGCTGCCTGTGGATCTCGTTCCAGCTGCTGGAGCCGATTCCGCCGCGCCGGATCGTGCTCGCCGCGGGCCCGCCGGGCGGCCTGTACCACAAGCACGCGTTGCACTACCGCGAGCTGCTCGCGCGCGAGGGCGTCACCGTCGAGGTCCGCGACACGCAGGGGGCGGGGCAGAACTACGCGCTGCTGCTCGATCCGAAGTCCGGCGTGGACCTCGGGTTCCTGCAGGGCGGCATCGCGCAGTTTCCCGAGGCCAACGCGCTGATGATGGTGGCGAGCCTGTACTACGAGCCGCTGTGGATCTTCTACCGCGGCGACGCGGTGCTGACGAAGCTCAACCAGCTGCGCGGCAAGCGGATCACGGTCGGCATGCAGGGCAGCGGCACGCGCGCGCTCGTGCTGCCGCTGCTCGCCGCCAACGCGATCGGCGCGGACGACGCGACGCTGATCGACGCCCCCGGCGACACGGCGATCGACCTGCTGGCCGCGGGGCGCGCCGACGCGGCGCTGCTGGTGGGCGGCGCCTCGCTGCCGCTGGTCCAGCGTGCGCTGCGCAACCCGGAGCTCCAGCTGATGAGCTTCGCGCGGGCCGACGCGTACGAGCGCCGGTTCCCGTTCATCACGCGGCTGACGCTGCCGGGCGGCGCCATCGACTTCGCGCGCGACATTCCGGCGCAGCCGGTGACGCTGATCGCGACGAAGGCCATGCTCGCGGCCCGCGCCGACTTGCACCCTGCGCTCGTGAATCTGCTGGTGGAAACCGTGCGCGACGTGCACGACGACCAGGGCTATTTCGAGAAGGCCGGCGAGTTTCCGGGGACGGCGCAGGTGGACCTTCCCGTGTCGGAGGACGCGGTGCGCCACCACCGCTTCGGCCGCAGCTTCCTGTACCGGTCGCTGCCGTTCTGGGTTGCCGCCTTCGTCGAGCGCGCGATCATCCTGGTCGTGCCGCTGCTGGTCGTGCTGGTGCCGCTCATGAACCTGCTGCCGCAATTCGTCCGCTGGCGCAACCGGTCGCGCGTGTACCGCTGGTACGGCGAGCTCGCGCTGCTCGAGCGCGAGGTCACGGCGCAGCACGGCCCGCTGCCGGTCGCGCGCTGGCTCGCGCAGCTCGACCGGATCGAGCACGCAGTGGCCGAGGTGCGGACGCCGCCGAGCTTCGCGAGCGAGGCGTACACGCTGCGCGAGCACGTCGCGATGGTGCGCCGCGCGGTGCTGGCGCGGGCGAGCGCGACGGAGGGCGTGCCGCCCGCGTGACGAGGGCGGCGCTTCAGCCCGCGGTGGCGACCACGCCCGCCGCGACGAACGCATCGATCTCGGCGTCGGTGTAGCCGGTCTCGCGCAGCACCTCGCGGGTATGCTCGCCCAGCCGCGGCGCCGGGCGCGTGACGGCCGCCGGCGTCCGCGAGAAGTGGACCGGGCAGCCGATCGCCTTGGTCGGGCCGGCGTCCGGATGCACGAGGTCGACGACCATGCCGCGCGCGAGCGTCTGCGGATGCGTGAGGGCCTCGCCCAGTGCGTGGACGGGGCCGGCGGGCACGCCGGCCGCGTCGAGCGCCGCGATCCACTCGGCGCGCGTCCGGCGCGCGAGCACGGCGTTCATCCGCGCGACGAGCTCGTCGCGGTTGGCCATCCGTGCCGTGTTGGTCGCGAAGCGCGGGTCGTCGCGCCACTCGGGATGGCCGAGGACGTCGGCGATGCGCTCCCAGTTCGCCTGGTTGGCGCCGCCGATGTTCACGTAGCCGTCGCTCGCCTCGAACGCCTGGTAGGGCGCGGTCAGGAGGTGCGCGGAGCCGAGCGGTGAGGGCGACTGCCCGGTCGCGAAGTAGCTCGCCGCGTGCCAGTACGTCTGCTGCAGCGCGGCCTCGAACAGCGACGTGTCGACGAGCTGCCCACGCCCGGTCTTCAGGCGGTTCGCGTACGCGGCGACCACGCCCAGCGCCGCGAGGATGCCGGCGTTGATATCGGACACCGGATTGCCGGTCTTCACCGGCGGCCGGCCCGCCTCGCCGGTGATCGCCATCAGGCCGGCGAAGCCCTGCGCGACGAGGTCGAAGCCGCCCTTGTCGGCTTCCGGGCCGTCGCGTCCGAAGCCGGTGAGGGCGCAGTAGATCAGCGCGTCGTTCTCGGCGGCCAGCACTTCGTAGGACAGGCCGAGCTTCGCCATCGTGTCGCGGCGGAAGTTCTCGACCAGCACGTCGGCGGTGCGCACCATCCGCTTGAGGATCGCGCGGCCCTCGGGGCGCTTCAAATCCAGCGCGATCCCGCGCTTGTTGCGGTTCATCATCAGGAACGGCGCGGACACGCCGTTCACGCGCGGCTCGCGGTAGCCGCGCGCGTCGTCGCCGCCGGGCAGCTTCTCGACCTTGATCACGTCCGCGCCGAGGTCGGCGAGCATCACGCCGCACGTCGGGCCGGCCATGATCTGCGTCAACTCGAGCACCCGCACGCCGGCGAGCGGGCCGGTCGCTGCGGGCGGCGCGGGGATCGCGCTCATCGGCCGCGGAACTCCGGCTTGCGCTTCGCGAGGAACGCCGCGTAGCCTTCGCGGAAGTCCTCGGTGTCGAAGCAGTCGAAGCACTCGTCGCGCTCGGCGTCGGTGAGCGGGCGCGGGTCGGCCAACCGGCGCGCGAACCGCTTGTGCCAGCGCGCGGCGAGCGGGGCGCCGTCGGCGATGCGCTGCGCGGTCGCGCGCGCCTCGGCGGCGACGTCGGCGTCCGGCACGACGCGGGAGACGAGGCCCCTCGCCAGCGCCTCCGCCGCGTCGAGCACGCGCCCTTCGAGCAGGATCTCGAGCGCGACGGCCGGCCCCACGAGGCGTACCAGCGGCGCCATCTCGGCATACGCCATCACGAGTCCCAGGTTCTTGATCGGCGCGCCGAAGCGGCTGCCCTCGCCGCAGATGCGCACGTCGGCGAGCGCGGCGATCTCGAGCCCGCCGCCCACGCAGATGCCGTGGATCTGCGCGACCAGCGGGTGCCGGCACGCGGCGAGCGCCTCGGCGGTCGCGCGCATCGTGGCGCCGTAGGCGATCGCCTGCGCCTTGTTCGCGCGCTCGGTCGCGAACTCGGCGATGTCGTTGCCGGGCGAGAACGCGCGCTCGCCCGCGCCGCGCAGCACGATGCAGCGCAGGCCGTCGTCGGCCGACAGCGCGCTCACCGCCGCGCCCAGGTCCGCCCACATCGCGCGGGTCAGCGCGTTGAGCTTGTCCGGGCGGTCGAGGACGACGGTCGCGACGGCGCCGTCGCGCGTGACGGTGATCGATCCGCTCATGGGGCGCCCCTCCTAGCGGTAGAAGAGTTCGACGAGCGCCATGCCGGTCGCCGGCACGTAGGTGACGAGCAGCAGCACGGCGAGCAGCACGGCGATGAACCAGACGTTGACGCGCGTGACCGCCCAGATCGACTCCTTCGCGATCGAGCTCGCGACCATCAGCACCGAGGCGACCGGCGGCGTCTGCTGGCCGATGCCGAGGTTGATCGTCACGATGAGGCCGAAGTGCACCGGGTCGATGCCGACGGCCTTGACCAGCGGCATCACGACCGGCACGACGAGGATGATCGCCGCCGCCGAGTGCAGGAACATGCCGAGCAGCAGGAACAGCAGGTTGAGGAGCGCCAGCACCAGCCACTTGTTCGACGTCATCGCCGACACCGTTCGCGCAAGCGCCTGCGGCGCCTGCACCTCGGTGAGGTACGTCCCGAGCAGCGCGCTGGTCGCGACCAGCAGCATCACCACGGCGGTCTGCACTGCGCCTTCGACGATCGCGCGCTTAAGCTGGCCGACGTCGAGCTCGCGGTAGATGAGAAGCCCGACGAACAGCGCGGCGACCACCGCGAGCGCGGCGCCCTCGGTCGCCGTCACCACGCCGCCGAAGATGCCTCCGAGGATGATGATCGGCAGCAGGAACGCCCACAGCGCCTCGCGCGCGGTCCGGCGCACGCGCGCCCACGAGAACGCGTCCTCGCGCGGCAGGTCGTACTTGCGCGCGAACGCGTACGCCACCACCCACAGGCCGACGCCGCCGATCAGTCCCGGCACGATGCCGGCGACGAAGAGCTGCACGACGGAGGTCTCCGCCATCACCGCGTACAGGATCATCGGGATCGACGGCGGGATGATCACCGCGAGCGTGGCCGCCGACGACATCACCGCCGCCGCGAACGGCGCCGGGTAGCCCTTGGCCTTCATGCCGGGAATCAGGATCGAGCCCAGCGCGGCGACGTCGGCCACGGCCGAGCCGGAGATCTCGGCGAAGAACAGCGACGCGCCGATCGACACGTGCGCGAGGCCGCCGCGGATCCAGCCGAATACTGCCGACGCGAACGCGATCAGCCGCTGCGAGATGCCCGACGCGTTCATGATCGCGCCGGCGAGGATGAACAGCGGGATCGCGAGCAGCGGGAAGCTCGTCGCGCCGTTGTACGCGACGACCGCGAGGTTGGGCAGGACCGCGGCGCCGTGCGTGGCGACCATCGCGACCAGCGCGACCACGCCCAGCGCGACGGCGATCGGCACGTTGCAGAGCACGAGCGCCAGCACCGCCACGAACAGCCCCAGCATGATGCTCATCGCGGCGCCGCCTTCAGTGCAGGCCGTCGGCCAGCGCGATGCCGGCGGAGGCGCCCGGCGGCGCGGAGGCGACGAGGAGGTCGGCGAGGTGCGTGAGCTCGGCGACGACGATCAGCGCGGCCGACACCGGGATCACCGACTGCACGAAGTTGAGCGGCACCCACGGCAGGCTCACCAGCGCGTCGCCGGCGAGCGCCGGCATGATCGACACGCCGACGACGCCGAGGATCACGAAGAACGCGATGACGACGACCTGCGCCACGATGTTGACCACGCGTCGCGCGCGCCACGGCAGCGTGTCGACGAGCTCCGGGCAGCCGATGTGCGCGCGCTTGACCGAGGCGAGCGCCGAGCCGTAGTACGTGAGCCACGCGAGCAGCACGGAGGCGACCTCGTCGTACCAGATGAGCGAGTGCCCGACCGCGCGGAAGACCACGCCCGCGGTCACCTCGACGAACAGCGCGATCATCAGCGCGCCGACCACCCACTCGAGCAGCCGTCCGTAGCGGTCGCGGAAGCGCGCGAGCGCGGCCGACCACGCGGCGCCCGGCGCCGTCCCGCCTGCCTTGCGCGCCACGCCGCTACTTCCCGAGCGCGACTGCGCGGTCGATCACGTCCTTCGCCCCCGGCACTTCCTTGCCGAACTCGTCGTAGATCGGGCGGCTCGCGGCGATGAACGCGTCCTTGTCGACGTCGTTCACCTGCATGCCGGCGGCCTTGAGCTTGCCGAGCAGGTCGGCGTCGTCCTTCGCCGCCGTCTCGTAGACGAACGCCTGCGTCTCCTTCGCCGTGTCCTCGAGGACCTTGCGTACGTCCGGCGGCAGCGACTCCCACTTCGTCTTGCCGGCGGTGAGGTAGGCCGGCGTGTACACGTGGCCCGACAGCGACAGGTATTTCTGCACTTCCTGCAGCTTGGCCGAGTAGATCTGCGTGAACGGGTTCTCCTGCCCGTCCATCACGCCGGTCTGCAGCGCCGTGAAGAGCTCGGAGAACTTCATCGGGCTCGGGTTGGCGCCGTAGGCCTGGAACATCTTCACGCGCCACTTGCCCTCGGGCACGCGCAGCTTGATGCCGGCCAGATCGGCGGGGACCTTGATCGGGCGCTTGTTGTTCGTGAGGTGGCGCTCGCCGTTCTCCCACACGGCGAGGACCTTCAGGCCCTTCTTCTCCGCCTCGGGCGCGAGCTTCGCCCAGAACAGCTCCTTCTCGATGCGCGCCATGTGCTGGCGGTTCTTGACGATGTAGGGCATCTCGAACACGCCGAAGAGGTCGACCTGCGAGCTCATCACCGTCGACGGCAGCGCGAGGTCGATCGTGCCGAGCTTGAGCTTCTGGATCATCTCGGCGTCGCCGCCCAACTGGCTCGACCCGAACGTGACGACCTTCGCCTTGCCCGCGAGCTTCGCGTTCGCGCGCTTCGCAAATTCGTCGGCGCTCTTCTGGAACAGCGACCCGGGCTCGCCGACGTGGCCGAGCTTGATCTCGAGCTGCGCCGCCGCCGGCGCGGCGAAGGCGAGCGCCGCCGCCGCGCACCACGCGGCGGCGAGGCGGGCGAGCAGGGTGCGGCGGGTGGCCGATGCGCTGCGATGGTTCACGGGTTCCTCCTCCAGGATGTCTTCGGCATCGGCGGCTTCACGCCGCTCGTCGTTGCGCCGTCGTCGTGGTGTCCGCCGCGGTCTCCCGCAGCCAATCGAGCGCCTCCCCGACGCCGTTCTTCCGGTGCGGCACGCCGGCGAGTGCCATGCCCATCTCGACGCCGCACAGCGTTCCGCAGAGCATGAGGTCGTTGAAGAATCCGAGGTGGCCGATGCGGAAAACGCGGCCGGCGAGCTTGCCCAGGCCGGTGCCCAGCGACAGGTCGAAGCGCGCGAGCACCGTGCGGCGGAACGCGTCGGCGTCGTGGCCGTCGGGCATCGGCACCGCGGTCAGCGAGCCGCTGTATTCGGCCGGGTTGCGGCACAGCACGTCGAGCCCCCAGCCGCGCACCGCGCGCCGCGTGGCCTCGGCGTGCCGAGCGTGGCGCGCGAACACCGCGGGCAGCCCTTCCTCGCGCAGCATCGCGAGCGCCTCGTGCAGGCCGTAGAGCAGGTTGGTCGCGGGGGTCGACGGAAAGTAGCCCTGCCGGTTGAGCGCGAGGTGCTCGTCCCAGCGCCAGTAGGCGCGCGGCAGCCGCGCGGACTTGCTCGCGGCGAGCGCCTTGTCGCTCATCGCGTTGAACGAGAGGCCCGGGGGCAGCATCAGGCCCTTCTGCGAGCCGGCGACGGTGACGTCCACGCCCCATTCGCCGTGCCGGTAGTCGATCGACGCGAGCGACGAGATCGTGTCGACCATCAGGAGCGCCGGGTGCGCCGCGCGGTCGATCGCCTCGCGGATCGGCGGAATGCGCGTGGCCACGCCGGTCGACGTCTCGTTGTGGACGACGAGCACGGCCTTGATCGCGTGCGCGCGATCCTCGGCGAGCCGCGCCTCGACGACCGCCGCGTCCACACCGCTGCGCCAGTCGCCAGGCACGAAGTCGACGACGAGGCCCAACTTCTCCGCGAGCGCGCGCCAGAGTGTGGCGAAGTGCCCGGTCTCGAACATCAGCACGCGGTCGCCGGGGGAGAGCGTGTTGACGAGCGCCGCTTCCCACGCGCCGGTGCCCGACGCCGGATAGACGACGACCGGCCCCGCGGTCCGGAAGACTTCCTTCAGGCCGTCCATGATCTCGAGCGTCAGCCGCGCGAACTCCGGGCCGCGGTGGTCGATCGTCGGCTGGTCGATCGCGCGCAGGATCCGGTCGGGGACGTTGGTCGGCCCGGGGATCTGCAGGAAGTGGCGGCCGGACGGATGCGAGTCGAGCTGGAACACGGTTACCCTCGGCGCGGTGGTCGGATCGTCGGCAAGGGACTGCCGGATTTGGTATACAAACGGTATCATAACGGCAATTCCGGGACCGTACCACCAGGCGGCAGCGACCGCGGCGCTCCACAACAGGTATACCAACCGATGTCGATGAAGACGGACACCGCAGCGTCCAACGCGCCGTCCGCCGCGGAAGGCAGCGTCGCACCGGTCGCCGGGACCGCGCGCACGTCGGCAGCGACGCTGCCCGCGACCGTCGCCGAGCGGCTGCGCGTGCTCATCACCGAAGGCGCGCTGGCGCCGGGCGCGCGGCTGAACGAGCGCGCGCTTGGCGAGTCGCTCGGCGTGTCGCGCACGCCGCTGCGCGAGGCGTTTCGGCTGCTGGCCGCGGACGGGCTGGTCGTCCTCCATCCGAACCGCGGCGCGCAGGTCGTCGCGCTGTCGGAGACCGACATCCGCGAGAGCTTCGAGATCATGGCGGCGCTGGAGGCGCTGTCCGGCGAGCTCGCGTGCCGGCGCATCGGCGAGCCCGAGGTCACCGAGATCCGAGCGCTGACGTTCGAGATGCTCGCGTGCCACGCGCGCCGCGACCTGCCCGCGTACTACCACCGCAACCGGCAGATCCACGACCGGATCAACCGCGCCGCCGGCAACGCGCTGCTCACGCAGACGTACGCGTCGCTCAACCGGCGCATCCAGAACCTGCGCTTCCGCTCCAACTTCGACGACGACAAGTGGAGCCGCGCCGCCGCCGAGCACGCGCGCATGGTCGAATTGCTGGAGGCGCGCGACGGCGCCGCGCTCGCGGAGCTCATGCGCCGGCACCTGTGGCAGAAGGGCGAGGCGGTGCTGGAGGGGCTGCGCACGGGCGCCGCGCCGGTCACGCGATGAACGCGCCGGAGCCCGTGCCGATCGCGTTGCGTCCGGCGCGCGACGACGGCGAGCTCGCACGGCGGCTGCGCGGCGCCGTCGCCGGCGACGTGCTGTTCGACGCCGCGTCGCGCGGCCGCTATGCGACCGACGCGTCGATCTACCAGGTCGAGCCGGTCGGCGTCCTGGTGCCGAAGTCCGACGCCGACGTGCGCGCGGCGTTCGACGCGTGCCGCGAGTCGGGCGTCCCGCTGCTGCCGCGCGGTGCCGGCAGCTCGCAGTGCGGGCAGACCGTCGGCGCGGCGCTGGTCGTCGACCACAGCAAGCACCTGAACCGGGTGACGGCGTTCGACGCCGAGGCACGGACGGTGACCGTCGAGCCGGGGATGGTGCTCGACACGCTCAACGCGCGGCTGAAGCCGCACGGGCTCTGGTTCCCCGTCGACGTCAGCACGTCGGCGCAGTGCACGCTGGGCGGCATGGCCGGCAACAACTCGTGCGGGTCGCGGTCGATCGCCTACGGCAACATGGTGCACAACGTCGTCGCGATCGACGCGCTGCTCGCCGACGGGACCGCGGCGCGGTTCGCGGCGGAGGACGCGATGGCCGGCGCGCCGCCGCGCGTGCAGGGGCTGCTCGAGGCCTTGCGCGCGATCGGCGCGCGCGAGCGCGACGAGATCGCCGCGAAGGTGCCCTCCGTGCTGCGCCGCGTCGGCGGCTACAACCTCGACGTGTTTCACCCGCAGAGCGAGCGTCCCTATACGCCCGACGGCAGTGTCAACTACGCGCACCTGCTGGTCGGCAGCGAGGGTACGCTCGCGTGGACGCGCGCCATCACGCTCGCGCTCGCGCCGATCCCGAAGCACCGCACGCTGGGCGTGGTCAGCTTCCCGACGCTCTACCGGGCGATGGAGTGCGCGCGCCACCTGGTCGGGCTCGGGCCGACGGCGGTCGAGCTGGTCGACCGCACGATGATCGACCTGGCGCGCGGCAATCCGGCGTTCCGGCCGGTGATCGAGGCCGCGCTCTGCGGCCAGCCGGACGCGATCCTGCTGGTCGAATTCGCCGGCGACGACGCGGCCGGGCCGCGCCGGCGCTTGGACGACCTCGTCGCGCTGATGGGCGACCTGGGGCTACCCGGCAGCGTGGTGCCGATGACCGACGCCGGCGCGCAGAGGGCGCTGTGGGACGTGCGCAAGGCCGGGCTCAACATCATGATGAGCATGAAGGGCGACGGCAAGCCGGTGTCGTTCATCGAGGACTGCGCGGTTCCGCTCGAGCACCTCGCCGAATACGTCGACCGGCTGACCGCCGTGTTCGCGCGGCACGGCACGCGCGGCACGTGGTACGCGCACGCGTCGGTGGGCACGCTGCACGTGCGGCCGATCCTCGACATGCGCCGCGACGGCGCGGCGCAGATGCGCGCGATCGCCGAGGAGGCGAGCGCGATGGTCCGCGAGTACAAGGGCGCGTTCTCCGGCGAGCACGGCGACGGCCTCGTGCGCAGCGAATGGGTTGGCTGGCAGTTCGGGCCGCGCCTCGTGCGGGCGTTCGAGGAGGTGAAGGCGCTGTTCGACCCCGCCGGCCTCATGAACCCGGGCAAGATCGTGCGCGCGACGCGGATGGACGACGCCACGCTCTTCCGCTATCCGCCCGGCTACCGGACGCTGCCCGTGGCGACGGCGCTCGACTGGTCGGCGTGGAACGTGCACGCCGACCCGGTCACGGAGACCCTGACCGCGCCCGGCGTGGCTGCGACCACCTCGCAGAGCGGCGCGCCTGCACAGTGGCAAGTGGGAGATCGTGTGCTGGCGCTCTGGGGCGGCAACCTGCGCTGGTACGTCGGCATCATCAGCCGCATCGAGGGGGACAGTTACC
>JAYRNW010000050.1:0-2408 GCA_041911995.1 Casimicrobiaceae bacterium
GACGTGGCTCGGCATCACATACCAGCTCGGCGTCGTGCCGCCGGAGGTCTCCGTCGCGTACCGGTTCGCGCTGGCGGCGGCGCTCCTTGCCGCATGGTGCGCGTGGCGCGGCGTGCCGCTGCGGTTCGGCCGCCGCGACCATGCGTTCATGGCCGGGACCGGCGCGACGCTGTTCGGCTTCAACTACGTCACCGTCTACTGGGCGGAGCGCTACGTGCCGTCCGGCCTGGTGGCGGTCGTGTTCTCGACGATCGTCTTCATGAGCCCGGTCGGCATGCGGCTCGCGTTCGGGGCGCCCCTGTCGCCGCGCACGCTGGTCGCGGCCACGCTGGGCGTCGCCGGCGTGGCGCTGCTGTTCCTGCCGGAGCTCGACGCCGCGCGCCACGGGGGCGCGGCTGCGCTCGGCATCGCGTTCGCGCTGGTGGCGACCGCCATCGCGACCGCCGGCAACCTGTTCGCCGTGCGCAATCACCGGGCGGGACTGCCGACGTTTCCGGCGACGGCGTGGGGGATGGCGTACGGCGCGCTCGCGGCCGCGCTCTGCGCCGTTGCGGCCGGTGCGGCGTGGACGTTCGACCCGCGCCCCGCCTACGTGCTGTCGCTGCTCTATCTCGCGGTCTTCGGCAGCATCGCCGCGTTCGGCGCGTACCTGACGCTGCTGAAGCGCGTCGGCGCGGGTCCTTCGTCGTTCGTGGGGGTGGCGACGCCGGTCGTCGCGATGCTGCTGTCCACGTTCGTCGAGGGCTATCGCTGGACCTGGGTGGCGGTGCTGGGCGTCGCACTGGCCGTGGCAGGCAACGTGCTGGCGCTGCGGCAGGGACGGTGAGCGCGGCCGCCGTCGACCCGGGCGCTACTCGAAGCTGAGCTTCGCCTCGACGATCAGCTTCCTCCAGCCGGCAAGGTCGCCCTCGATCAGCGAACCCAGCCGCTCGGGCGGTCCGGGAATGAGCTCGGCGCCCTCCCTCTCCAGCCGCTCGCGCACGTCCGGCTGCGCGAGCACCTTTTGTGCGTCGGCGTTCAGCCGCGCGACGATGGCCGGCGGCGTGCCGACCGGCGCGACGATGCCCCAGTAGTTGATCACGCTGGCATTGGGCACGCCTTCCTCCTGCCAGCTCGGCACGCCCGGCAGCTGCGGGATGCGCTTCGCGCCCGTCACCGCGAGCACCTTCACGCGCTTCTCGGCCGCCAGCGGCAGCGTGGCCGGGATCGACGCCGTCATCGACTGGATCGCGCCGCCCAGCAGGTCCTTGGTCGCGTCGGCGATGCCGCGGTAGGGAACGTGCACGACGACGATGTCGGCGCGCGCGTTCATGAGCTCGAGCGCCAGGTGATTGACGCTGCCGGCGCCCGCCGATCCGTAGTTGAGCTTGCCCGGCTCCTTTCTCGCGAGCGCGATGAACTCGCGCATCGAGTTGACCGGCACGTCCTTGTTCACGATGAACGCGAGCGGCCCGGCCGCGATCGGTGCGACCGGCACGAACTGGCGCACCGGGTCGTAGGTCGGCGCTTTCGACGCCGCCGCGACCGTCGTGAACGGCGATGCGACGAAGAGCAGCGTGTAGCCGTCCGGCGGGGCCCCGGCGACCTCGGCGGCGCCGATCGCGCCGCCGGCGCCGGTCTTGTTCTCGACCACGATCGTCGCCTTCATCGTCTCGGCGAGCTTCTGCGCGACGAACCGCGCGACCGTGTCGGTGCCCGCCCCCGGCGGGAATGGCACGACGAGCCGGATCGGCTTCGCCGGCCACGGCTCCTGCGCGAGGGCGCAGAACGAAACGAGGCCGGCGACGAGGCCGGCGACGACGACTCGGAAGGGGGTCATGGGCGCGTCTCCGGGGAGTGCGAAGTATGCGGGATCGCGTGCGGCGCCCGCGTGACGGTCAGTCCTTGCCTTCCTGCCACACGACGTCGACGTTGTCGATGAGCCGCGTGTTGCCGAGCTTGGCGGCCGCCAGCACGATCAGCAGGTTCGGGTGGTCGAAGCCCTCGGGGTGCGGAATGCGCAGCGCGAGGCCGTGCCGCACGGCGATGTAGTCGACCTTCCAGCCGCGCGAGTGCAGCTCCGCGCGCCCGGCCGCCTCGAGGTTCGCGTAGTCGGTGCGGCCGCCGACGATCGCGTCGGCGATGCCGCGCAGCACGCGATAGAGGTTGGGCGCCTCGTGCCGCTCCTCCGGCGTCAGGTAGCCGTTGCGCGACGACAGCGCGAGCCCGTCGGGCGCGCGTACGGTCTCCGCCGGCACGATCTCGATCGGCAGGTTGAACTGCTGCACCATGCCGCGGACGATCTTGAGCTGCTGCCGGTCCTACTTGCCGAACACCGCGACCTGCGGTCGCACCAGATTGAACAGCTTGAGCACGACCGTGCAGACGCCGTCGAAGAAGCCCGGACGGAACGCGCCTTCGAGTTCGCC
>JAYRNW010000051.1:0-5360 GCA_041911995.1 Casimicrobiaceae bacterium
CGCGCGGATCGCCAAGCGCGCGACCGAGGTCGCGCTGGCCGCGCGGATGCGCGGCCTCGCGCAGGAATCGGCGAAGCTCTGGTCGTCGCTCGACCCGTCGGCCGAGCGGCCGAAGCAGGTGCTCGCCGCGCTCGCGGCCGGCGTGACCGGGAAGTCCGCGACCGAGTACGCGTTCGACAACGACCTCAAGACGCGCATCGAGAAGGTCCTCTCCGACGCGGCGCTCACCGAGCGCGGCGTCGGCGACGTCTTCCTGCAGCTCAACCGGTTCCTGGGCGACGCGCAGGATCGCCGCCAGACCTACGAGCTCGTCCGCGAGCTCGCCAAGCCCTATCCGCGCAGCCCCGAGGCGCACTTCGCCGTCGCGCTCGCCGCGTACAACGGCGGCGTGCCCGAAGGCAGCGCCGACAACGCGCCGCTCGAGGCGATCGACCGCGCGCTCGCGCTCAAGCCGGACTGGGAGCGCGCGGCGCTGCTGAAGGCGGAGATCGTGGGCCGGAAGAAGCCGGACGACGCGACCGCGTTCCTGGCGTCGTTCGTCGCGGCCAATCCCGACGCGCGCGCCGCGGCGGGTGCGCTCGCGCAGCTCTACGTCGAGCAGAAGCGCTACGCCGAAGCGCGCGCCGTGTTCCAGAAGCTGTGGGACCGCGACCGCAGCGCGCGCGAGTTCGAGTTCGGCGTGGCCGTGCTGTCGGTCCAGATGCAGGACTGGGCGACGGCCGAGTCGCTGTTCGCCGACTTGAAGCGCGCCGAGTACGGCGAGAACGGCGCGGTCGAGCTCTACCTCGCGCAGATCGCCGAGGAGACCGGCCGCTACCAGGAAGCGATCGACCGCTACAAGGCGGTCCCCGACGGCGAGCGCGCGTGGCTCGCGAAGCTGCGCGTCGCCGCGATGATGGGCAAGCTCGGCAACGTGTCCGGCGCGCGCAAGTATCTGTCCGACCTGCCGGCGGTGACGATCGAGCAGCGCGTGCAGGTGCGCCAGGCGGAGGCGCAGGTCCTGCGCGACGCGAACGACCTCGCGGGTGCCTACGCCGTGCTCGAGCAGGCGCTGACGGAGCACGCCGACTCGCCGGAGCTCCTGTACGACACGGCGATGGTCGCCGAGAAGCTCGACCGGCTGGACGTCGCCGAGGCGAAGCTGCGGCGCGTCGTCGAGTTGAAGCCCGACGACCCGCAGGCGCTGAACGCGCTCGGGTACACGCTCGTCGACCGCACGACGCGCGTCGCCGAGGGCTTCGCGCTGATCGAGAAGGCGCACAAGCTCTCGCCGAACGACTCGTACATCCTCGACAGCATGGGATGGGCGCTCTTCCGCCTCGGCCGCTACGCCGAAGCGGAGACGTACCTGCGCCGCGCGATGCAGGAGCGCCCGGACGCGGAGATCGCCGCGCACTTAGGCGAGGTGCTGTGGGCCAAGGGCGAGCACGAGCGCGCGCAGGAAGTCTGGCAGGCGCAGCTCAAGGTCACGCCCGACAACCCGATCCTGCTCGAAACCGTCCGCCGCCTCGCGCGGTGACGCGCGCGCTGCCGCGACGACGGCCCAGCCCATGACAGGCGGCCGCCCGCTGCGGCGCGCGTTCGCGGTCGCCTGCGTCGCCGTCGCGGCGGGCTGCGCGAGCGTCGCGCCCGCCCCGTCCGTCCCGCGTGCGGAGCCGCCGCGCGACGCCGCGTTCGACGCGGCGGGCCGGATGTCCGCGCGGCGCGGCGCCGACGGCTTCGCCGGGCAGTTCGCGTGGTCGCACGCGCCCGGCGGCGACCGCTTCGACGTGGCAACGCCACTCGGGCAGGTCGTCGCGCGGCTGTCGCGCGATGCGGCCGGCGTGCGCGTCGAGCGTCCCGACGAGCCGCCCGCGGCGTATCCGGACTGGGCCACGCTCACGCGCGCCGTGTTCGGCGTGGCGATCCCCGCCGACGGGCTGGCCGCATGGATCCGCGGCGCGCCGGTCGCGGGCGCAGGCTACGACGTCGAGCGCGACGCGGCGGGGCGACCGGCCGTGCTGCGCCAGTCCGGATGGGAGATCGTGTACGCGTACGGCGACGCCGGCCCGGCCGCACCGCCCGCGCGCCTCGTCCTGCGCTACCCGGACAGCGAGCCGATCGAAGTGCGCATCGTCGTCGACCGCTGGTCGGCGGTCGTCGCGGCGCCGTAGCGGCGGAACCGGAGCGATGCCCGTGACCACCCTCGTCGTGCCCGCGCCCGCGAAGGTCAACCTGTTCCTGCACGTCACCGGAAGGCGGCCCGACGGCTACCACACGCTGGAGTCGCTGTTCGCGCTCGTCGACCTCGCGGACACGCTGTCGCTCGCGCGCCGCGACGACGGCGCGATCGTGCGCACGCACGACGTCGACGGCGTGCCGGCCGACGCCGATCTCGCGGTGCGCGCCGCGCGCGCACTCCAGCAGGCGACCGGCGTGCGAGCCGGCGTGGCCATCACGCTGACGAAGCGCATTCCGCAGGGCGCGGGGCTGGGCGGCGGCAGCTCCGACGCCGCGAGCGTGCTGCTCGCGTTGAACCGGCTGTGGGGGCTCGCGCTGCCGCGCGCGCGGCTCGAAGAGTTCGCGGTCGGCCTGGGCGCCGACGTTGCGTTCTTCGTCGGCGGGGAGAACGCGGTCGCGCGCGGGATCGGCGAGCGGCTGACCGCGGTGTCGCTGCCGACGCATTGGCTCGCGCTCGCGTTCCCGCGCGCGCACGTGCGCACCGCGGACGTCTTCGCGGCGCCGGAATTGACACGCTCGTCCGCGTCGGCGAAAATAGACGTCTTTTCCGAGGGTTATGGCCGCAACGACCTCGCAGGCGTCACGGTCGCGAGGTTCCCCGAGGTCGCCGAGGCGCTCGCTGCGCTGGCCACCGTCGCGCCGCAGGCGCGCATGACCGGCTCCGGCGCGTGCGTGTTCGCGGCGTGCGCGAGCGAGGACGCGGCGCGGGCCGCGCTGGCGTGTCTGCCGCCGGGCGTGGACGGCTGCCTCGCACGGACGCTCGCCCGGCACCCGCTCGCGGGCTTCGCGTCGTAGCTTTCGGAAAACCGGTTTCCGCTGGGGAGTCGCCAAGTGGTAAGGCACCGGATTTTGATTCCGGCATTCGTAGGTTCGATCCCTACCTCCCCAGCCATTTTCCTTCCCCCTCGTGCGCCCCGCGGGCCGGCCCCGCGCAGCGGCGTGCCCGCTCCCGAATTCGGATAGACTCGCGGGCGGATCGTCCCCGGCGGCGCACTACCATGGCATTCGAACGGATGCGGATCTTCGCGGGCAACGCGAACCCGAAGCTCGCGGAGGCGGTGTGCCGCCACCTCAACGTCAGCCTCGGCCGCTGCATGGTCGGCAAGTTCTCCGACGGCGAGGTGATGGTCGAGCTGATGGAGAACGTCCGTGGCCGTGACGCGTTCGTGCTGCAGTCGACGTGCGCGCCGACCAACGACAACCTGATGGAGATCATGGTGATGGTCGACGCGCTGAAGCGCGCGTCGGCCGCGCGCATCACCGCCGCCATCCCCTACTTCGGCTACGCGCGGCAGGACCGGCGCCCGCGGTCGGCCCGCGTCGCGATCACCGCGAAGGTCGTGGCCGACATGGTGTCGACGGTCGGCGTCGACCGCGTGATGGTGATGGACCTGCACGCCGACCAGATCCAGGGCTTCTTCAACATCCCGGTCGACAACATCTACGCGACGCCGATCCTGCTGGGCGACCTGTGGAAGCGCAATTACGAGGACCTGATCGTGGTGTCCCCCGACGTCGGCGGCGTCGTGCGCGCGCGCGCGATCGCGAAGCGGCTCGACTCCGACCTCGCGATCATCGACAAGCGGCGGCCGAAGGCCAACGTCTCGGAGGTGATGAACATCATCGGCGACGTCGAGGGCCGCACGTGCGTCATCATGGACGACATCGTCGACACGGCGAACACGCTGTGCAAGGCGGCCTCCGCGCTGAAGGAGCGCGGCGCGCTGCGCGTCGTCGCGTACTGCACGCACCCGGTGCTCTCCGGCGGCGCGGTGGCCCGCGTCGCGGAGTCGGACCTGGACGAGCTCGTCGTCACCGACACGATCCCGCTGTCGCCGCAGGCGCAGGCCTGCCGGAAGATCCGGCAGCTCTCGTGCGCGCAGCTCCTGGCCGAGACGATGACGCGGATCTCCAACGAGGAATCGGTCTCGTCGCTCTTCACCGACTGACGCTTGGCGTCGGCGGGCTTTTCGGGTTATAATTCAAAGCTTTCCCGCCACGGGGCCCGAGTCCGGGCCGGCGCTGGCGGTTGTCGCCCATCGAGGCAACCTTGAGGCGGACGAGCCTTCGCGACCGACCCCGTCGGCGCGGCAGGCGAGGCCGCAGACAACCGGAGCATCCATGAACATCGAATTCACCGCGTTCCCGCGCGCGTCCGAAGGCCGCGGCGCGTCCCGCCGCATGCGCCGCGCCGGCAAGGCCCCCGGCATCGTCTACGGCGGCACCGCCGCGCCGACGCCGATCGAGCTCGACCACAACGCGCTCTTCCACGCGCTGCGCAACGAGGCGTTCCACTCGTCGATCCTGACGATGAAGCTCGACGGCGCCGCGACCAGGGTGCTGCTGCGCGACGTGCAGATGCACCCGTTCCGCAACGAGATCCTGCACGTCGACTTCCAGCGCGTCGACGAGAACCGCAAGATCCACATGAAGGTGCCGCTGCACTTCATCAACGGCGAGATCTCGCCGGCCGTAAAGCTGTCCGGCGCCATCATCAGCCACGTGACGCCGGACCTCGACGTCAGCTGCCTGCCGAAGGACCTGCCCGAGTTCATCGAGGTCGACCTGTCGGCACTCGACGTCGGCCACTCGATCCACGTGTCGGCGGTCAAGCTGCCGGCGGGCGTCACCGTCGTCGCGCACGGCAAGACGGACCCGGTCGTCGCCGCGGCGATCGTGCCGCGCGCGCACACCGAGACCGAGGAAGCGGCGGCGGCGGGCGCGGAGGGCGCCGTCGCGGCGGCCGCGCCGGCGGAGGCCGAGGTCAAGGCCCCGGAGAAGAAGGAAGAGAAGAAGGACGACAAGAAGAAGTAGTCGTTCGCCGGCACCGCGTCGCGCGAGGGGCCCGCCGGTACATCGCGGGCCCCTTTCGTTTCGAGGCGCTGCCGATCCCGCCATGGCCATGCCCATTCGTCTCGTCGCGGGCCTGGGGAATCCCGGGCGCGAATACGCGCGCACGCGCCACAACGCCGGCTTCTGGTTCGCCGACGCGCTCGCCTCCGCGCTCGGCGCGTCGTTCTCCACCGAGTCGAAGTTCGCCGGCGACGTCGCGAAGGCCGGCGACGTGCGCATCGTCAAGCCGGCGACGTACATGAACCTCTCCGGCCGGTCGGTCGCGGCGCTCGCCCGCTTCTTCGCGA
>JAYRNW010000052.1:0-1751 GCA_041911995.1 Casimicrobiaceae bacterium
CGCCCGACTCGTCGCTGACCGTGAAGATGCCGCCGGCGAGGCGGCCGCGGCACGCGCCCAGCGCCGGCTCGATCGCGACGCACTCGTCGACGGTCTTGACGTCGCGGTCGCAGCCGAACTCGCGCATCAGCGCCGCGGCCGCGACGCCGTGCTCGAACTCCTCGGCGTCGGTGTAGAACGTGAGGATGCCGCGCTCGAGCTGGTCGTACTGGATGCCGGTCTCGCGGCGCAGCGCCTGCAGGCAATCGCGCGAGTAGAGCGCGAGGCTGAGGCACTGGATCGTGTTGCGCCGCGTGCGCGACGGCAGGCACTCGACGAGGAACTGCAGCCCCCAGCGCCACTGCCGCGGGTCGAGGCGCAGCCGGAACAGCAGCGGCGCGTCCTCCCGGCCCAGCCACTTCAGTATCTTCGCCGGCGCCTCCGGGTTCGCCCACGGCTCCGCGTACGACGCGGAGATCTGGCCGCCGTTGGCGAACGAGGTCTCCAGCGCCGCGCCCTCTTGGCGATCGACGACCGTCACTTCGTGCCCGTCCTGCGCGAGATACCACGCGGCCGTGACGCCGACGACGCCGGCGCCGAGCACGAGGACGCGCATTACGTCACCGCCGTCTCCGCCGCCGGCGCGAGGTCGGACATCGGGATGCAGCTGCAGAAGAGGTGTCGGTCGCCGTAGACGTTGTCGACGCGCGCGACCGGCGGCCAGTACTTCACCGCCTTCTGCGCCGCGGTCGGGTACGCGGCGAGGAGCCGCGAGTAGCGATGCGTCCACTCGTCGGCGGTCACCGCGGCGGCCGTGTGCGGCGCGTTCTTGAGCGGGTTGTCCATCCGGTCCATCCGGCCTTCCTCGATCGCGCGAATCTCGCCGCGGATCGCGATCATCGCGTCGATGAACCGGTCGAGCTCCGCCTTCGGCTCGGATTCGGTCGGCTCGACCATCAGCGTGCCCGGCACCGGGAAGCTCATGGTCGGCGCGTGGAAGCCGTAGTCGATCAGCCGCTTCGCCACGTCCTCGGCCTCGACGGCCGACGTCGCCTTCAGCGGCCGCAGGTCGAGGATGCACTCGTGCGCGACGAGCCCGCCGGGCCCCGTGTACAGCACCGGATAGTGCGGCGCCAGCCGACGCGCGATGTAGTTGGCGGCGAGGATCGCGCTCTCGGTCGCCGCGGTGAGCCCGGCGCCACCCATCATCGTCACGTACATCCACGAGATCGGCAGGATCGACGCGCTACCGTAGGGCGCGGCGGCAACGGCCGCGCTGCGGTGCGCACCGCCGTCCAGCGCGAAGTGCCCCGGCAGGAACGGCGCAAGGTGCGCCTTCACCGCCACCGGGCCCACGCCGGGCCCGCCGCCGCCGTGCGGGATGCAGAACGTCTTGTGCAGGTTCAAGTGCGACACGTCGGCGCCGAAGTGCCCAGGCGCCGCGAGGCCGACCAGCGCGTTCAGGTTGGCACCATCGACGTACACCTGCCCGCCGTGCGCGTGCACGATCTCGCAGACGCGGCGGATGCCCGCCTCGAACACGCCGTGCGTCGACGGATACGTGACCATGATCGCGGCGAGCGCCTGCGCGTGCTGCGCGGCCTTCGCCTCGAGGTCGGAGAGGTCGACGTTGCCCTGCTCGTCGCAGCCGACGACGACGACGCGCATGCCGGCCATCTGCGCCGAGGCCGGGTTCGTGCCGTGCGCCGAGGCGGGAATCAGGCACACGTCGCGGTGCGCCTGGCCGCGCGACGCGTGCCAGGCGCGGATGA
>JAYRNW010000053.1:0-6669 GCA_041911995.1 Casimicrobiaceae bacterium
AGCGGCTCGGGCCAGTTCCTCGAGAACATCGCGCGCTACCTGGGCGTCGCGGTCGAGGAGATCGGCCCGCTGTCGTGCAGCTCGAAGGATCCGGAGAAGGTGAGCTCGATCTGCGCCGTGCTGGCCGAGACCGACGTCATCAACATGGTGAGCCGCGCGATCCCGACGCCCGACATCCTCAAGGGCATCCACCTGTCGATGGCCTCGCGCATCGTCAAGCTGCTCAAGGTCACCGGCGTCAAGGACGGCGTGGCGCTGCTCACCGGCGGCCTGGCGCTGGACAGCGGCCTGCTGTCGGCGATCCAGGAGGAGATGACCAACGAGAAGGTGAGGGTGACGGCACGCTCGCACCCCGACTCGATCTACGCCGGCGCGATCGGCGCGGCGCTGTGGGGCGCGTTCCGTCACGCGCGCCTCAACGAACTGGAATCCGCGGTGGCGGCCTGAGCGCCGTCCCGACTGCTGCAAGGAGCGAACGACCCATGGCCCTGATGATCACCGACGACTGCACCGCCTGCGACGCCTGCAAGCCGGTGTGCCCCAACGAGGCGATCAGCGCCGGCGACACGATCTACGTGATCGACCCGGCGCGCTGCACCGAATGCGTGGGCGCCGAGGACGAGCCGCAGTGCAAGCTCGTCTGCCCGGCCGACTGCATCGTGCCGAACCCGGACTTCCAGGAAAGCCCCGAAGAGCTGATGGCGAAGTACGAGTCGCTGCACGGCTGACGGGCCGAGGCCAGCGCCCGCCGGGCCGCCCCAAGGGCGCGCCCCCCTCTGGGGGGAGGCGCGCGCAGCGTGCCTAGGGGGGAGGCTAGCGCCGGGCCCGCCACACGGCGGTGGCCGCGGTGGCGACGAACAGCGCCAGCGCCAGCGCGTTGCCGAGCGCGCCGGCGCGCGCCCAGTCGATGCGGTCGGCGACGTCGCCGGCCACGCGCACGGCGAGCGACACGTGCAGCAGCACGAGCGGCGCGTAGAACGCCGCCGTGTAGCGCATCGTCACGCGCAGCACCGCCGGGACGATCACCGGCGCGTGGCCGAAGATCATCGCGAACACGAAGCCCAGCGCCAGCGCGTGGACGGCGACGTCGTACGCGCGCGTCCCCGGCGCGAGGCTGCCGGTCGCGACGACGACCGCGCCGCCGACGGCGAGCCACGCGTAGCCCGACAGCAGGCACACGGCGATGTAGCGCGTCAGGCCCGCGCCGCGCACGGTGCGCCGCGCGATGTCCTGCCTGCCGAGCCACAGTGCCAACGCGACCAGCGCCGCGCCGAAGAGCGGCGCGCCCCAGGCGCGGCCGCTGCCCGCGAGCGCGGCGGCGACGACGGCGAGGATCGCGACGAAGACGCGCCGCGCCGCCGGCGACGGCGGCAGGAACCGCGACAGCTCGAGCCGCTCGCCGGCGATGGTCAGGATCGGGAACGCGAGCCACCACGCGACGACCTCGTATGGGGCCGTGCCGCCCGCCCACAGCGCGTTGCCGACGCACCAGACCGCGGCGCCGGCGACGAGCGTCCCGGTGAACAGCGCACGCTGCACGGCGAAGATCGCGACCGACGCGGCGACCAGGACCGCGCTGCCGGCCAGCAGCAGCCACGGCGCGCCGGCGACGCCGACGATGGCCGCCACGCCGCCCGCGCCGGCGAGCAGCGGCCCCGCGTACGCCCATGCGCGGCCGAGCGCGACGGCGCGCTCCAGCGCGATCACCGTGCCCAGGAACGCGCCGATCATCAGCGGGCCGTGCAGCGCGGCCGCCGCAGCGAATGCGGCAGGCACCGTGACGCCGACCCGTGCCAGGCCGGCGCCGACGCCGGCGACGAGCCCGACGAAGCCCAGCGCCAGCAGCGGCACGCGCCGCAGCGGCTTCGCGGCCCTGGCGTCGTCGGTCAAAGGGAGGGACGGCGGGCCGTCAGGACGTCCAGCCGAAGTGCGCCTTCGCGATGCCGGTCATGCGGTCGGGCGTCCACGGCGGGTCCCACACCAGCCGCACGTCGACCGCCGTGCCGGCAGGCGCGATCGCGGCGATCGCCGCGCGCACCTCACCGACGATCATGTCGGTCATCGGGCACGCGGCGGTGGTCATCGTGAGGTCGACGTGCACGCCGTCCGCCGCGACGTCCACACCGTAGACGAGCCCCAGGTCGACGATGTTCATCCCCGCCTCGGGGTCGTCGACCTCGCGCAGCGCGTCGAGGATCGCGGCGTCGTCGGGCAGCGCGCTCATCGTCGCGGGCGCGGGGCGGCGGTCAGACCAGCCGCCGCACGAACGCCAGCCGCTGCGACGGCAGGAAGCCGACGTCGTACAGGAAGCCCAGCAGCGCGAAGTCGCGCGGCGCGACGACCGTCTCGACGCGCTCGATGCGCAGCGCGCCCAGGTTGACGAAGAGCTGCGACAGCAGCGCGTGCCCGACGCCGCGGTGCGCGTAATCCGGGTCGACGCCGATCGTGTCGACGACGGCCACCGGCTCGGTGCGGCCGAAGTCGCCCAGGTCGGCGCGCGCCATCACGAAGCCGGCGACGATGCCGTCGACGCGCGCGCACAGCGACGCGCGGATCGCCGAGCCGTGCATCGCCTCGCCGAGCTTGTGCCGCATGTACTCGCTGCGGTCGCGACCGGTCAGCCGGCGGTCGATGCGCACGATGTCGGCGAGGTCGCGGTCGTCCATCGCGCGCACGTCCGCCGTGTCGCGCGCGAGGTGCTCGAAGTCGTTGGCCGACGCGGCGCCGTAGTCGATCTCGTGCGGCGCGGCGTCGTCGGCCGGCTCCCGCGGATCGTCGCGCGCGGGCCGGTACTCGCCGCTCGCGACGGCGCAGTCGATCACGAGGTTGGGTGCCAGCACGAAGCCGACGCCGTCGAGCCAGCGCATCATCGCGTGGTCGTTCCACCGCGCCTGCGTGCGGACGTCGGCCATGCCGTGCCGCCGGCCGTAGTCGCACAGCGCGTCGAACAGCGACGTGCCGACGCCGCGGCCCTTGACGTCGGGTCGCACGCCGACGACCTCGAGGCGCAGGCCGGGCGCCGTGCGCCCGAACTCGCCCTCCAGCACGCGCGCGAGGACGTAGCCGGCGAGGCCGGCGTCGTCGACGGCCGCGAACTGCGCGTGCAGCTTCGGCTCGCGCAGCGCCGCGTCCAGCCGGCGCTCGAAGTACGCGCGGCGCGTGTGGCCCTCGCTCACGGCGTCGATCGCGACCACCGCATCCAGGTCCCCCCGCGCGAGCGGGCGAATCGACGTCCGCTTCAGCGCCATCGCTTCCATTCCGGTCTCCTTGTCCCGCGCGGCCGCCCGGCGTCAGGCCGCGGCGTACGCGAATGCGAGCTCGCGATCGACGTCCTCGTCGAGCAGGTTTTCCAGCAGCGGCAGCAGCGCCATCGTCTCCTTCTGGATGTGCGCGACCTGCCGCTCGACCATCTCCAGCGCGCCGCGCTGCAGCGCGTGCCAGCCCGCCGGGTCGAGCGTGCCGGCCGCCGCCGCGCGCGCGAGCGGCAGGATCTCGTCCGCGACGGCGCGCATCGCGTCGTGCTCCTCGGTCAGCAGCGCCGCCATGCCGCCGTCACCGGCGTCGCTCATGCGCGGGAACAGCTCGCGCTCCTCGAAGTCGAAGTGGCGCACCATCTCCCGCTCAACGAGCGTGCCGAGCGCGGCGGCGAGCCGCGCGACGTCCGGGTCCTGCATCGTCCGCTGCGTCGGCGGTCGCGCGAACGCGTCCTCGACGCGCGCGAGCAGCGCCAGGTTGGCCCGGTGTTCGTCGTCGAGCGCGCGTGTGACCTGACCCATGGATTCTGCCGCCGGCTGTCGTTGGATGCCAGCCGCGACGTTACCAAGAAGGCGTCCAGATGCACTTGATTCGCATCAAGCCCGGGTACCGGCCGCGCCGCCGCCGCGCATCCGGCGCAGCACGAGCACGAAGAACAGCGCGAAGGCGACGGCGCCGGCGGCGCCGACGACGGCCGCGGCCGCGGCGGCGAGCGGGCTGCCGGCGAGCGCCGCGACGCACAGCAGCCCGAGTGCCGCCAGGTGGCACGCGCCGTGGACGGCGAGCGGGCGATCCGCGGTCAGCGCGGAAGGCGTGGGCGGCCGGCCCGCGCCGCGCGGCGCGTGCAGAGACGCGAGGAACGGCACGATCCGCTGCAGGATGCCGAGCAGGAACGTGAGGAGCCAGCCGGCGACGGCCGCAACGCCGAAGAGCGTGGCCACGCCGGGCAGCGGCGCATCCAGCGCGACCGCAAGCCCCAGCGCGAGGCTCGCGCCGAGCATGCCCCAAGCGACGCGCACCAGCACGAAGCCGCGGCCCAGCGCCTTCCGCAGCCCGGTGCGCATCGCCGCGACCATGAGCGTCACGTGCAGCGCGACCGCCGCGACACCGCAGGCGACGGCGACGACGCGCAGCGCCGCTGGCGCGACGCCGACCGCCGCGGCGCCGGCGGCGACCAGCGCGGTTCCGGCGAGCGCGCACGACGCGAGCGCGCGGCGCTCCGACGGCGCTTCCGACAGCGCGAACATCGGCACGAGGATGTACGAAAGCCCGACCGCCAGCATGCCCATGAAGCCGTAGGCGGCGAACACGACGTGCAGCGCGACCGCCGTGCGCCGGTCCAGCGCCGGCGCGCCGACGTACGTGCCCGCAAGCGACAGCCCGGTGGCGAGCACGACGACGAGTGCGAGCCACGCGACCCAGCCGTGCGCGATGACGACGGGCATCCCCGCAGCACCCCGCAGGTTGCGCGCGAACAGCACGGCGAAGATCGCGAGCGCCGCGACCACCGCCACGGCGCCGGCGCCGAGCAGCGCGGGCGCCGGCCAGCCCATGCCGAGCGCGACGGCCGCCACACCGGGCGTGTACAGCCACCACAGCGCGGCCGCCCACCGCTGCGCACGCACCGGCTGCAGCGTAGCCACCGGCAAGAGCTGCAGGCTCGCGCCGATCGCCGCCATCACGACGACGCCGAGCGTGACGAGGTGCAGCGCCGCGAGCGGCCAGCCCAGGCCCCCCTGGAAATCCGGCATCGCCGGCGCGCCGGCGAGCAGCGCGAGCCACGCGATCACGTGGAACGCCACGGCGGCGGCGAAATAGCGGAACGGAATCGACGCCGGCAGCAGGCGGCCCGCGGCGCCGCCCAGGACCGCGCCGGCGGCGAGCGTCATTGCCCGCGTTCGAGCTGCAGCCGCACCTCGCCCGGCGGCGCGTCGATCCGCGAGGCCGTCCAGCCGATCTCCGCGAGCTCCGGATAGAGCAGCACCGGGTCGCGGTCGTGGTGGACGATCACCGTCGTCGTCGCGGGCACCGAGTCGATGAGCTGCATGATGGCGACCAGCGGCCCGGGCGGCGAGAGCCCGCGCACGTCGATGTGCGCGCCGTCGGCGTCCTTCCAGCGCCGCGCCTGCGCGAGCCAGTCGCCGCGGCCGGGCGCGCGCGGGACCGACTCCTTCAACGGCCGCCCTTGCCGTCGCCGGCGCGCAGCGCGTCGGCGGCGATGACGAGCTTCAGCACCTCGGTCGTGCCCTCGTAGATGCGCAGCGCGCGGACCTCGCGGTACAGCCGCTCGACGGTCGTGCCGCGGACCACGCCCAGCCCGCCCCACAGCTGCACGGCGTCGTCGACGACCCGCTGCGCGGACTCGGTGGCGAAGAGCTTGGCCATCGACGCCTCGCGCGTCACGCGCGTGCCGGGCACGTCCTTCGTCCACGCGGCGCGGTAGACGAGCAGCGCGCTCGCGTCCACGGCGACCGCCATGTCGGCGATCTTCGCCTGCGTGAGCTGGTACTCGGCGAGCGCGTGGCCGAACACGCGCCGCCGGTGCGCGCGCGACGTCGCCTCGTCGAGCGCGCGGCGCGCGAAGCCCAGCGCCGCGGCGCCGACCGTCGACCGAAAGACGTCGAGTGTGGCCATCGCGATCCTGAATCCCTCGCCGGGCGCGCCGAGCAGCGCGTCGGCGCCCACGCGGCATCCGGTGAGCCGCAGCGTGCCGAGCGGATGCGGCGCGACGACGTCGATGCGCTCGGACGCGTCCAGCCCCGGCGCCGCCGCGTCGACGACGAACGCCGACAGCCCGCGGCTCCCCGGCGCCTCGCCGGTGCGCGCGAAGACGACGTAGAAGTCGGCGAGCCCCGCGTTGGAGATCCACGTCTTGACGCCGTCGAGGCGCCAGCCGTCGCCGTCGCGCGTCGCGGTGGTCGCGATTGCGCCGACGTCGGACCCGGCGTCGGGCTCGGACAGCGCGAACGCCGCGATGCGCGAGCCGTCCGCGACGTGCGGCAGCAGCGCGCGCTTCTGCGCGTCGCTGCCGGCGAGCGTGACCGGCGCGCTGCCCAGTCCCTGCATCGCGAACGCGAAGTCGGCGAGCCCGGATGCGCGCGCCAGTGTCTCGCGCGCGACGCACAGGCTCCGTGCGTCGAGGCTCTCGTGCGCGCCGCCGTACGCCGCCGGCACCGTGAGCCGCAGCAGGCCGGCCGCGCCCAGCGCGCGCACGATGCGGCCGACGCACGCGTAGACGGCGTCGAGGTCGTCCTCGCCGCCGTCGAGCAGCGGCGGCAGCGCGTCCGCCGCGAACGCCTCGAACTCGCGAGCCTGCGCGCGGTGCCGCTCGTCGAAGAACGGCCACGCGAGGAAGCTCGTGTCGGCCATCAGTTGCCTTCGAAGACCGGCTTCTGCTTGGCGACGAACGCGTGG
>JAYRNW010000054.1:0-21793 GCA_041911995.1 Casimicrobiaceae bacterium
CGCCGCGGCGCCCGCGAGGGCGCCGCCACTGCCGGGCATGGTGACGCCGCTTCCGGTCGCGACCTGGGGCGGCACCGCGGTTGCCCCGCCGGTGGCGGCCTTGGGCGGCCCGGCGCCGTGCTCGCGCAGGGCCTCGGCCGGCATCTGCACCGTCCGGTCCGCGTCTTCGTCCGCGGCCGGACCCAGTCCTTCGCGGAACGCGGCGATGGAGCGCGGCCGGTCCTCGGGCCGCACGGCGAGCCCGGCGTCGATGCCGCGCAGGAAGCGCGCGCGGTAGCCGGCCGGCGCGGTGGCGACGAGCGGCTTCAACGGATCCTGGTACACGCGCGCGACGGCGGAAGGCGGCGGCATGCGCACGATCGCCGTGTACATGACGGCGGCAACACCGTAGATGTCGGTCCACGGCCCCTGCGCGAGCCCGCCGTCGTCGGAGTACTGCTCGATCGGCGCGTAGTTCTGCTTCAGCACGACGGTCAGCGCCTGCGTCAGGTTGCCGATGATCCGGCGCGCGGCGCCGAAGTCGAGCAGCACCGGCGTGCCGCTCGGCTGCACGATGATGTTCTCGGGCGAGATGTCGCGGTGGTAGCACTGCTCGGCGTGCAGGTGCTCGAGCGCCTCGAGCAGCGGCCAGATCAGCGCGCGCAGCTCGGCCTCGCCGAACACCGCGCCGTCCTTCAGGATGTCGCGCAGCGTGCGGCCCTGGTAGTGCGGCATCACCATGTAAGCGGTGCCGTTTGCCTCCCAGTAGCGGAGCACCTTGACGAGCGCCGGATGCTCGAACCGCGCGAGCAGCCGCGCTTCCTCCATGAAGCTCTTCAGGCCGGCCTCGAAGGTCTCCTGGTGCTGCGTCGAAAGCGCGGTGATCGCCTGCGGGCCGCGGCGTACCGCGTAGGCGGCCGGCAGGTATTCCTTGATCGCGACGTGACGGTGCAACAGCTGGTCGAACGCGAGGTAGACCACACCGAAGCCGCCGATGCCGAGCACGCGCTGCACCTCGAACTCGGCGAGCCGCGATCCCGGGGGCAGTGCCGTGCCGGCCGGCTCGCCCGGGCTCGTGACGGCCGGCGCTCCACCCTCGCGGTCCATGCCCTGGTTGCCCACCCGTTACCTCCCGGCTGGCGCCGGCGCTCGGGAGAGCGCGCGGCGCCAGGGGCAAAATACCATTTCCGGGCGGCCGTCGCCGAATCGGCGCATAATAGCGTTCGGCCGCCGCCCGGGCGCCCGCCCCGCCAGGGGCGGATGCCGCACGAGACCGCCGGCCGGCACGACGAAAGGCATGGTTATGACACCGCGAACGCGTTGGGAGACTTCCTGAACAGATAGCGAGTTCGCACGCGCATTGCAAGCGGAAAAGTGCGGCCTCGTCCGCGCTTTTTTTTTTGGAGTTGCCCATGCCCGACATCCGCCTCCCCGACGGCTCCGTCCGTCGCTTCGACCAGCCGGTCGCCGTCCGCGACATCGCCGCGGCGATCGGCGCCGGCCTCGCCCGCGCCGCGCTGGCCGGCAAGGTCGACGGCAAGCTCGTCGACACCTCGTACGTGGTCGACCGCGACGCCGCCGTCGCGATCGTCACCGACCGCGACCCGGAGGGCCTCGACGTAATCCGCCACTCCACCGCGCACCTGCTCGCCTACGCGGTCAAGGAGCTCTTCCCCGACGCGCAGGTCACGATCGGCCCGGTGATCGACGACGGCTTCTACTACGACTTCGCGTACAAGCGGCCGTTCACGCCCGAGGACCTGGCCGCGATCGAGCAGCGGATGGCCGAGCTCGCGAAGAAGGACGAGCCGGTCGTGCGCTCGGAGATGCCGCGCGACGACGCCGTGAAGTTCTTCGAGGGCATGGGCGAGCACTACAAGGCCGAGATCATCGCGTCCATTCCGTCCAACGAGCCGATCTCGCTGTACCGCGAGGGCGGCTTCGTCGACCTGTGCCGCGGCCCGCACGTGCCGGCGACCGGCCGCCTCAAGGTGTTCAAGCTGATGAAGCTCGCCGGCGCGTACTGGCGCGGCGACTCGCGCAACGAGATGCTGCAGCGGATCTACGGCACCGCGTGGACGAAGAAGGAGGACCTCGACGCGTACCTCAAACGCATCGAGGAAGCCGAGCGCCGCGACCACCGCCGGCTCGGACGCCAGCTCGACCTCTACCACCTGCAGGACGAGGCGCCGGGCATGGTGTTCTGGCACCCGAAGGGCTGGTCGATCTGGCAGGCCGTCGAGCAGTACATGCGCGGCGTCTACCGCGACAACGGCTACCTCGAGGTGAAGACGCCGCAGGTGCTCGACCGCTCGCTGTGGGAGAAGTCGGGCCACTGGCAGAACTACAAGGACAACATGTTCACGACGGAGTCGGAGAAGCACGACTTCGCGATCAAGCCGATGAACTGCCCCGGCCACGTGCAGATCTTCAACTCGGGCCTGCGCAGCTACCGCGACCTGCCGCTGCGCTACGGCGAGTTCGGCGCCTGCCACCGCAACGAGCCCTCGGGCGCGCTGCACGGCATCATGCGCGTGCGCGCGTTCACGCAGGACGACGGCCACATCTTCTGCGAACCGGCGCAGATCCAGCCCGAGTGCGTCGCGTTCCACAAGCTCGCCCTCGACGTCTACCGCGACTTCGGCTTCACCGACGTCGTCGTCAAGCTCGCGCTGCGACCGACGCCGCGCATCGGCTCCGACGACCAGTGGGACCGCGCCGAGGAGGCGCTGCGCGACGCGCTGCGTGCGTGCGGCGCGCAGTGGACCGAGCTGCCCGGCGAAGGCGCGTTCTACGGCCCGAAGATCGAGTATCACCTGTCCGACTCGATCGGCCGCCCGTGGCAGGTGGGCACGATGCAGGTCGACTTCCAGTTGCCGGGCCGCCTGGGCGCGGAATACGTGGCCGAGGACAATTCGCGGCAGGTGCCCGTCATGCTGCACCGGGCGATCGTCGGCTCGCTCGAGCGCTTCATCGGCATCCTGATCGAGCATCACGCCGGCGCGCTGCCGCTGTGGCTCGCTCCCGTGCAGGCGGCGGTCCTGACGATCACCGACCGTTCGGCGGCCTACGCGGAGCGCGTCGCGGCGGCGCTGAAGGCCGCCGGTTTCCGGGCGGTCGCCGATTTGCGCAACGAGAAAATAACCTATAAAATTCGAGAACATAGCTTGCAGAAGCTTCCTTACCAGCTCATCGTGGGCGACAAGGAGCAGCAGGCGCAGACGGTGGCCGTGCGTACCCGCGGCGGCGAGGATCTGGGGGCGATGCCCGTGGACGCCTTGCTCGAGCGCCTCCGCAAGGAGGTGGCGGCGCGTCAATAACGCCATGATTTCCATGGGGAAATCGGCGCGGCGCGCCCCGGCGGGGCATGGCCGTTTTTTGTCGTCAATGGAGAATCGACAATAGCCCTCGACAAGCATCAGCGGATCAACGCGGAAATCACCGCTCCCGAAATCCGCTTGGTTGGTGAAGACGGTGAGCAGCTCGGAATTGTTTCGATCGCCGACGCGCGGTCCAGGGCCGAAACGGCGGAGCTCGACTTGGTCGAGATCGCGCCGATGGCCAAGCCGCCGGTTTGCCGGATCATGGATTACGGCAAGTTCAAGTACCGCGAGGCGAAGAAGCAGCACGAGGCCAAGCTCAAGCTCAAGCAGATCCAGGTCCAGGAAGTGAAGTTCCGGCCGGGAACCGACGAGGGCGACTACCAGATCAAGCTGCGGAACCTCGTCCGGTTCCTGACGGAAGGCGACAAGGCCAAGATCACGCTGCGCTTTCGCGGGCGCGAGATGGCGCACCAGGAGTTCGGGGTGCGCCTGCTGGAACGCATTCGGGGCGACCTCGAGCCGTACAGCGTGGTCGAGTCGTTCCCGAGGCTCGAGGGCCGGCAAATGGTGATGCTGCTGGCCCCGAAGAAGACCGTCGTGACGAAGCCCGTCGCGGCGAAGCATCCCGAAACCAAGCTCGACGCCGGTGCGGCCAAGTCCGCCAAAGCCTCTCCCGTGCAAGCGACCGAGAGCACCGCCGAGAGCAGCAAACTAGAAGGCTGAAACGGCCATGCCGAAGATGAAGACCAAGTCGGGCGCGAAGAAGCGCTTCCGCGTGCGCGGAAGCGGCTCGATCAAGCGCTCGCAGGCGTTCAATCGCCACATCCTGACCAAGAAAACCACCAAGTCGAAGCGCCAGCGTCGCGGCTCGGCCGAGATCCACAGCACCAACCTGGGATCGGTCAAGGCGATGATGCCGTTCGCGTAAGGAGCAGCCATGCCCAGAGTCAAACGTGGTGTGACGGCCCGCGCGCGGCACAAGAAGGTGCTCGCGCAGGCAAAGGGTTTCCGCGGCCGCCGGAGCAACGTGTTCCGGATCGCCAAGGAAGCCGTGATGAAGGCCGGCCAGTACCAGTACCGCGACCGCCGGCAGAAGAAGCGCGAGTTCCGCGCGCTGTGGATCGCCCGGATCAACGCCGCCGTGCGCGAGACCGGCATGACGTACAGCGCGTTCATGAACGGCTTGAAGAAGGCGGCGATCGACATCGACCGCAAGGTGCTGGCCGAACTGGCCGTGCACGACAAGGCGGCCTTCAACCGGATCGCGGAGCAGGCCAAAGCCTCTCTGGCCTGAGCGAAGCCGCGGAAAAAGAGGGAGGCGCGCAACGCCTCCCTCTTTTGTTTTCACGATGAGACGCAGAGGCGCAGAGGTATCTTTCGGGCCGTTCGGTTCGTTGCCTTCTCGGCGTCTCTGCGCCTCTTTGTGAAAGACCTGCAATGACCGACCTCGCCACGACCATCGCCGCCGCGCGCGCGGAGTTCGCCGCGTGCGCCGACGCCGCGGCGCTCGAGAACGCCAAGGCCAGGTACCTCGGCAAGGCCGGCGCGCTGACCGAGCTCCTCAAGGGGCTGGGCAAGCTCCCGGCCGCCGAGCGCCCCGCCGCGGGGGCGGCGATCAACGAGGCCAAGCAGGGACTCGAGGCGGCGCTCGCCGCGCGCCGCGAGGCGCTCGCCGACGCGAAGCTCGCGCGGCAGCTCGCCGCCGACGCGCTCGACGTCTCGCTGCCGGGGCGCGGCCGCGGCACCGGGACGCTGCATCCGCTGTCGCGCGTGCAGGAGCGCATCGAGACGCTGTTCCACGCGCTCGGCTTCGCCGTGGCCGACGGGCCGGAGATCGAGGACGACTTCCACAACTTCACGGCGCTCAACACGCCGGAGAACCACCCGGCGCGCTCGATGCAGGACACGTTCTACGTCGAGGGTGGCATGGTGCTGCGCACGCACACGTCGCCGATCCAGGTCCGGTACATGGAAACGCACGCGCCGCCGATCAAGATCATCGCGCCGGGCCGCGTCTACCGCGTCGACAGCGACGCGACGCACTCGCCGATGTTCCACCAGGTCGAGGGGCTGTGGATCGACCGCGACGTGTCGTTCGCGGACCTGAAGGGCGTGATCGCCGAGTTCCTGCGCCGGTTCTTCGAGCGCGACGACCTCAAGGTGCGCTTCCGCCCGTCCTTCTTCCCGTTCACCGAGCCTTCGGCCGAGATCGACATGGCGTTCGGCGACGGCGGCTGGCTGGAGATCGCCGGGTCGGGCCAGGTGCACCCCAACGTGCTGCGCGCCGTCGGCATCGACCCCGAGCAGCACCAGGGCTTCGCGTTCGGCATGGGGCCCGACCGGCTCGCGATGCTGCGCTACGGCGTCAACGACCTGCGCCTGTTCTATGAAAACGACCTCCGCTTTCTTGCTCAATTCCGTTGATTCGCGCAGGTCGTTCCGGCGAAGGCCGATGCGCGCAAGCGCGTTATGGCTTCGCTCGAACGACCTGCGCTTCCTCCGGCAGTTCGCGTAACGGGTTGTTGAAATTGGCGGCGAACCCCACCCTCCCCTGTCATCCCGAGCGCAGCGAGGGATCTGCTTTCCTGCCACGTCGGCAGACTGCGTCAAAGCAGATCACTCGTCGCTACGCTCCTCGGGATGACAAGGGAGGATTTTCGACGGCCTGATAACGGATCCCGGCATGCAATTCTCCGAACACTGGCTGCGCACGATGTGCAACCCGCAGCTGTCGAGCGCGGCGCTGTGCGAGGCGCTCACGATGGCGGGCCTCGAGGTCGAGGAGGCGCGCGCGGCGGCGCCGCCCTTCTCCGGCGTCGTCGTCGCGCGCATCGCGGCGGTCGCGCCGCACCCGAACGCCGACCGGCTGCGCGTGTGCGCGGTCGACGCCGGCGCATCCGAACCGTTGCAGATCGTCTGCGGCGCGCCCAACGCCGCCGCGGGCATGACGGTCCCGTGCGCGCTCGAGGGCGCCCAGCTGCCGGGCGGCCTCGCGATCCGGCGCGCGGCCGTGCGCGGCGTCGAGTCGCGCGGCATGCTGTGCTCGGCGAAGGAACTGGGCATCGACGAGGACGCGAGCGGGCTGCTCGCGCTCGACGCGGCGCTCGTCCCCGGCACGCCGCTGCGCGAGGCGCTTGCGCTCGACGACACGCTGATCACGCTGAAGATCACGCCCAACCGCGCCGACTGCCTGTCGGTGGCCGGTGTGGCGCGCGACGTGTCGGCGGTGACCGGCGCGCCGCACGCGCTGCCGGAAGCCGCCGCGGTGCCGGTCGCCTTCGCCGGCGTGCGTGCGCTGCGCGTCGAGGACCCCGAGGCGTGCCCGCGCTTCGTCGCGCGCCTGATCGACGGCATCGACCCGAAGGCGCCGACGCCGGCGTGGATGCGCCAGCGGCTCGAGCGCTCCGGCATCCGCTCGATCTCGGCGGTCGTCGACATCACGAACTACGTGATGCTCGAGCTGGGCCAGCCGCTGCACGCGTACGACGACCGGCTGCTCGACGGCGCCGTCGTCGTGCGCTTCGCGCGCGAGGGCGAGAAGCTCACGCTGCTCAACGGGCAGGTGCTCGACCTGCAGTCGGACCTGCTGCTGGTCGCCGACGAGCGCAAGCCGCTCGGCCTCGCCGGCATCATGGGCGGCGAGCACTCGGGCATCGCCGACGACACGACGCGCGTGTACCTCGAGGGCGCATTCTGGAGCCCGGCGGTCATCCAGGGCAAGATGCGGCGGCTGGGCTTCACGAGCGACGCCGGCTACCGCTTCGAGCGCGGTGTCGACTTCGACGGCTGCGCGCGCGCCGTCGAGCGCGCGACCGCGCTCGTCGTCGCGATCTGCGGCGGCCGCGCGGGCCCGCTGACCGACGCCGTGGCCCCGGCCGACCTGCCGCGGCGCGACCCGGTGCGCGTGCGCGCCGCGCGCGTCGCGCGGCTGCTCGGCGTCGCGGTGCCCGGCGCCGCGATCGCCGACGCGTTCGGGCGGCTGGGCCTGCCGTTCACGCGCGACGGCGACGACTTCGTCGTGACGCCGCCATCGCGGCGCTTCGACCTCGCGATCGAGGAGGACTTCGTCGAAGAGGTCGCGCGCATCCACGGCTACGACCGGATTCCCGCCACGCCGAGCGCGCACGTGCAGCACATGCTGCCGCTGCCCGAGGCGCACCGGTCGCGGCACGCGTTGAAGCGCACGCTGGCGGACCGCGACTGGCAGGAGATCGTCACGTTCGGCTTCGTGTCGGCGGCGATGGAGGCGGCGCTCGATCCCGCCGCCGATCCGATCCGCGTGCTCAACCCCATCGCCGCGCACCTCGACGTGATGCGCACGTCGCTGCTGCCGGGATTGATCGAGACGCTGCGCACGAACGTCAACCGCAAGGCGTCGCGCGTACGCGTGTTCGAGCTGGGCCGCGTGTTCCATCGCCGCGGCCCGGGCTACGACCAGCCGCTGCGGCTGGCCGGCCTCGCGTTCGGGGGGGCGATGCCCGAGCAGTGGGGCGCGCCTGCGCGCGACGTCGACGTATTCGACGTCAAGGGCGACGTCGAGGCGCTCGCGGCGCCGCGGCGCGTCGAGACGCGGCGCGCCGCGCATCCGGCGCTGCATCCGGGGCGCGCGGCCGAGATCCTGATCGACGGGCAGGTCGCCGGCTGGCTGGGCGAGCTGCACCCGCGCCTCGTGCGTCACTTCGAGCTGCCGAAGGCGCCGGTGGTGTTCGACGTCGCGCTCGCCGCACTCTCGGAAGGCCGGCTGCCGGCCGGCGTGCCCGTGTCGCGGCTGCCGGTCGTGCGCCGCGACCTGGCGCTCGTGGTCGCCGACGACGTGCCGGCGCAGGGGCTGCTGGACGCGCTGGAGCGCGCGAAGCCGCCGCACGTGATCTCGCTGGCGCTCTTCGACGTCTACCGCGGCCCCGGGCTGACGGAAGGTCGGAAAAGCCTTGCGATTCTGGTGCTTATGCAGGATACTTCCCGTACTTTGACGGACGCCGACATCGACGCGACGGAAGCGCAGCTGCTCGCCGTCGCGCGCGAGAAGTTCGGCGCCACGCTTCGCCGGTAGGGTTTTCGATGACGCTCACCAAAGCCGAACTCGCCGACCTGCTCTTCGAGCAGCTCGGTCTCAACAAGCGCGAAGCGAAGGACATGGTGGAACGTTTTTTCGAGGAAGTGCGCATCGCGCTCGAAGCCGGCGAATCGGTGAAGCTGTCCGGCTTCGGCAACTTCCAGCTGCGCGAGAAGCCGCAGCGGCCCGGGCGCAACCCGAAGACCGGCGAGGAGATCCCGATCACCGCGCGCCGCGTCGTGACGTTCCACGCATCGCAGAAACTGAAGGCCATGGTCGAAGCCGCGAACCATGCCGGATCCCAGCCGAGCTAACTCCGAACTGCCGCCGATCCCCGCCAAGCGCTACTTCACGATTGGCGAGGTGAGCGACCTGTGTGCGGTGAAGCCGCACGTGCTCCGCTACTGGGAGCAGGAGTTCGCGCAGTTGAAGCCGGTCAAGCGGCGCGGCAACCGGCGCTACTATCAGCATCACGAGGTCCTGCTCATCCGGCGCATCCGCGACCTGCTGTACGAGCAGGGATTCACGATCAACGGCGCACGGCACCGGCTCGAGACGGAGGCTGCCGAGCCGCGCGCGGCGGCGCGGGCGACGACGAGCAGCGCGACCGTCGTCGCCGTCGCGCCCGAGGACACGCTGGAGCCTGCCGAAATCCGGCAGGAGCTGGAGGAAATCCGACACCTGCTGCGCTCGTCGTAACGGCCCGCTGCCGGTATAATCCGCGGCTCGGTCGGGGCGTAGCGCAGCCTGGTAGCGCACCTGCATGGGGTGCAGGGGGTCGGAAGTTCGAATCTTCTCGCCCCGACCATTGGCACACTCGGTGGATTCGGGGCCGGTTCCTCTGCTAAGGGAACCGGCTTTTTTGTTGGGCGTCAATGCAGGGCGCGGGACGAAGACGTAGACTACAAATCGCTGACTGAGGTGAAACGCGAACCGATGCCCCGAATGCGGGCGCCGCGAGGCCACCGCCGGTGCGCATGGCATTGTTCTTGCAGGGGAAGCGGGGGCGTACGCGATGAAACAGCTAGGGGGGAAGCCCATGAGCGCTCAGCTCCGCCCGGCGGTCCCGGGATCAGGGGTCGTGTCCGAGCTCGCGTTCGCGCGGGCGCAGCGCAACACGGTCCTGATCGTCGACGATCTCTTCTCGAGCCGCCTGCTGCTGGCCGAGATCGTCCGGCAGATCGATGGCAAGCTCAACCTGGAGCTCTTCGACACGCCGTCGCGCGCGCTCGAGTTCGCGCGCAACAACCGCGTCGACATCGTCCTCACCGACTACAAGCTGCCCGAGTTCGACGGCATCGAGCTCGTCAAGCAGATCCGCGCGCTGCCCCACTGCGTCGACGTCCCCATCGTGGTCATCACGGTCGTCGACGACCGCAAGATCCGCTACGACGCGCTCGAGGCGGGCGCCACCGACTTCCTGATCAAGCCGCTCGACGAGCACGAGACGCGCGCGCGCTGCGCGAACCTGCTCGAGCTGCGCCGTCACAAGATCGTGCTGTCCGACCAGGCGCGCGTGCTGCAGTACCAGGTCGACAAGTCGGTGTCGGAGATCCACGAGCGCGAGCTCGAGACGCTGGCCAAGCTCGCTAAGGCCGGCGAGTTCCGCGACCGCACGACGGGCAACCACCTCGTGCGGATGGCGCGCTACTCGGCGCTGATCGGCGCGCACCTCGGCCTGGGCGCCGAGACCGTGCACGTGCTCGAGGTCGCCGCGCCGATGCACGACATCGGCAAGATCGGCATCCCGGACGCGGTGCTGCTGAAGGAAGGCCCGCTGTCGCGCGAGGAGATCGAGCTCATGAAGACGCACCCGCGCATCGGCTACGACATCCTCAAGGGCAGCCCGTCGAAGTACCTGTCGATGGGCGCGATCATCGCGCTCGGGCACCACGAGAAGTACGACGGCTCCGGCTACCCGAATGGCCTGCACGGCGAGGACATCCCGCTCGTCGCGCGCGTCGTGGCGGTCGCCGACGTGTTCGACGCGCTGGTGAGCGAGCGGCCGTACAAGCACGCGTGGGACATGGACGAGGGCATCGAATTCCTGAAGAGCCAGCGCGGCAAGCACTTCGATCCGTCGTGCATCGACGCGTTCCTGGCCGACCGTGCCCGCGTCCAGCAGATCATCGAGGAGTTCCGCGACTAGCGCGTCGGGGCGGCCGTCGGCCGGTCGCATGGAGGAATTGCATGAGACGTCTCGCGCTCACCCTGCTCGCAACGGCCGCCGCCGCCCTCAGCGCGGCGCTCGCGGCGCAGCCCGTGCAGGGGACGATGGCCCCGGTGACGCCGCCGCCCGCGCCCGAGAAACCGGCCGTGCCGTACCAGAAGGTCGTCGAGGGGCGGCCGGTCGCCGACTACCCGTTGCCGTCCGCCGCCGATCCGCGCGTGTGCCTCGAGTTTCCGACCACCGCGCAGATCATCGCGTGCGCGGAGCGCTACCGGCCGCACCGCAAGCGCGCCTGACGCGCAACCGCGCCCGCTCGCCGCGTCACGGGATGCAGGCGGCCGCACTTCCAGTGGAACGGTGATGAAGAAGGTCGTCTGGGGCGTGCTCGGCACGGCGAAGATCGCGCGCGAGCGCGTGCTGCCCGGCATGCGCAAGTGCCCGCTCGTCGAGGTCCGCGCGATCGCGTCGCGCGACGCGGACCTCGCGCGCCGGACGGCCGACGCGCTCGCGATCCCGAAGGCGTACGGCTCCTACGAGGCGCTGCTCGCCGACCCGGAGATCGAGGCCGTCTACAACCCGCTGCCCAACCACCTGCACGTGCCGTTGACGCTGCAGGCGGCGGCCGCGGGCAAGCACGTGCTGTGCGAGAAGCCGATCGCGATGAACGCCGCGGAGGCCGCGCAGCTGCGCGCCGCCGCCGGCCGCGTGCTGATCGCCGAGGCGTTCATGGTCCGCTTCCACCCGCAGTGGCTGCGCGCGCGCGAGCTCGTGCGCGGCGGGCGCATCGGCACGCTGCGCGCCGTGCAGGTCTTCTTCGCGTACCACAACGTCGACCCCGCGAACGTCCGCAACCGCGCGGACATCGGCGGCGGCGGCCTGTACGACATCGGCTGCTACGCGGTCGTCGCCGGCCGCTACTTCCTCGACGCCGAGCCGACGCGCGCGATCGCGCTCGTCGACCGCGACCCCGCGTTCGGCACCGACCGGCTGACGAGCGGGCTCCTCGACTTCGGCGACGGCCACCGGCTCGACTTCACGGTCGCGACGCAGATCGCGCCGTACCAGCGCATCCAGCTCTGCGGTACGCGGGGCCGCATCGAGCTCCACATCCCCTTCAACGCGCCGCAGGGCGCCGCGACGCACCTCTCGATGGACGACTGCACGTCGCTCGCCGGCGCGGGCATCGTCACCGAGACCCTTCCCGAGAGCGACCAGTACACGCTGCAGGGCGAGGCGTTCTCGCGCGCCGTGCGCGGCGAGATCCCGCTGCCCTACGGCGTGGAGGACGCGATCGCGAACATGCGCGTCATCGACGCGCTGTTCCGGTCCGAGCGCAGCGGACGGTGGGAGCCGGTGGCGGCACAGTGACGCGGCCCGCCCGCGCGACCGCCGGCGATTCGCCCGGCATCGTCCGGCGCCGTGCCGCGCGCTCCGTCGATGGCGACGAAGACATCCGCCGGGCACGCTAGAATCGCGGATGGCCTGCCCTCCTACGCGCACGACCCGCGCCGCGCTGGCGCTCGCCTTGGCCGCCGCGGCCGCCCTCGGTGACGGCGGCGCGCCGGCGCTCGCGGACGCCAGGGCCGTCACGCCGGTCAAGACCTGGTCCGGGCGCGTTCCGCAGGGCGTGCCGCCGCCGCTGTTGCCGACGGTCACGACGCCGCAGGCGCTGGCGCAGGTGTGGGCGCTCTGCCAGGTCAAGGGCGAGATCCCCGCCGTCGACTTCAAGCGCCACTTCGTGCTGGTCGCCGCGCGCCGGAGCAGCGTCGTGCGCGTCCGCGACCTCAAGGTCGACGACGGCCATTTGAAGACCAGCGTCGTCGTCGCCCCCGACATGCCGAGTCACTCGACCTGCGCGCTCGCGCTCGTCGCGCGCGACGGGATCACGCGCGTCGACGGCATGCCCGTCGACCGCTAGCTGGCGCCCGGAGCGCGCGCCCGCTTCGGGGACGCGCGCAACGCGTGCGTCAGTGACATCCCGAGCGCAGCGAGGGACCTGCCGTTGCGAAGGGACAGCGCGATACGCGGGAAAGCAGATCCCACCCTGCGGTCGGGATGACATGGGCCGATCGGGTTCGGTCCGAACTCCGACCGCCTGCCGGCGCCCGCCGGGTCGCCCCAAGGGCGCGCCCCCTTGGGGGGAGGCGCGCAACGCGCGCTTCGGGGGGACCATCCAGCCCGCCGGGTCGCCCCAAGGGCGCGCCCCTACCGGCGACCGCCCGCGCGGCGTAACATGCGCAGGCCCCACCCGCGGCCGGCACCGGAAAGGAACGAGATGCGCGCGTCGAAGGAGCTGCTGGCCGGACTGATCGCGATCACGGCGTGCGCGATCTGGGTTTCGCACGGTCACGCGGCGGCGACGCGCCACGAGTTCGCCGTCGCACACGTGCCGCTGCCGGGGGTCGGCGATCATCGCGCCGACGGCCGCGCGTCGGTCGACGTGCCCGCGAGTGACCCGGAGCCGCGCTAGCCATCCGGGCGCGCGCAGGATCGCGGCATGCACGACATGCTGGTGCGGCTGTACGCGCTGCCGGACCTCGCGGCGGCGCTCGCCGCCTGCGCCGCGCACGGCGTCGCCGTCCGCCGCGCACTGCCTCCCGAGAAGCCGGTCGTCGTCGACTGGGTCCGTGCGCGCTTCGCGTCGGCCGCGGCCGAGGTCGAGGCGGCGTTCGCGCACCTGCCCGTGCGCTGCTTCGTGGCCGCGCGCGGCGACGCGCTCGTCGGCTTCGCCTGCCACGACGTGACCTGCCGCAACTTCTTCGGCCCCGAGGGCGTCGCCGAGCCCGAGCGCGGCCGCGGCGTCGGCCGCGCGCTGCTGCTGGCCGCGCTGCACGCGCAGCGCGACGCAGGCTACGCATACGCGATCGTCGGCGGCGTCGGGCCGGCGGCGTTCTATGCGAAGAGCGTTGGCGCCGTGGACATCGCGGGTTCGACACCGGGCGTCTACGCGGGCATGCTGCGCGGGCGCCGGCCGCCGGCGTGACCGAGTGGGAACGCGCCCTTGGGGCGGCCTGGCGGGCGCTGGCGGGCCCGCGTGCCGCGGACGGTATCATCGGGCCGTGTGTGACCGCCTTTCCCGTCTTCGGCGCTGGGCCGCGGCCCTCGCGCCGCTCGCGCTGGCCGCACCGGCGCGCGCGGCCGGCGGCACGTTCGACGGCGCCGCGCTCGCGCTGCCGTGGGGGCTGCCGTTCGCGGGCCTGCTGCTGTCGATCGCGCTGGTGCCGCTCGCGTCCCCGCGCGCCTGGCACGACCACTACGGCAAGATCGCGGCCGCGTGGGCAGCGGGGCTGCTCGTCCCCTTCGCCGCGGTCTTCGGCGCGGGCGCGGCGTGGCACCACTTCGTCCACGCGATCGTGCGCGAGTTCGTGCCGTTCGTCACGGTCATCTTCGCGCTCTACACGATCGCCGGCGGCATCTGCGTGCGCGGCCGCGTCGCCGGCACGCCGCTGTCCAACACGCTGCTGCTGGCGCTGGGCGCCGCGCTCGCGAGCCTGATGGGCACCACCGGCGCGTCGATGCTGCTGATCCGGCCGCTGCTCGCCGGCAACGAGGGACGCCGGCACCGCGTCCACGTCGTGATCTTCTTCATCCTGCTGGTCGGCAACGTCGGCGGTGCACTGACGCCGCTCGGCGATCCGCCGCTCTTCATCGGCTTTCTGAAGGGCGTCGAGTTCTTCTGGACGACCGGCGCGCTCGCCCTGCCGACGGTCCTGCTGGCCGGCGCGCTGCTCGTCGTGTTCTACGTCGCCGATGCCTGGTGCGCGCGGCACGAGCCTGTACCCGTCGCGCCGGAGGTCGCGCGCGGGCCGGTCCGGATCGAAGGCGCGCGCAACCTGCTGCTGCTCGGCGGCGTCGTGGCGGCCGTCCTGATGTCCGGCATGTGGAAGCCGGGGATCGCGTTCGACGTGTGGGGCACGGAGGTGCCGCTGCCGGCGCTGCTGCGCGACGTGCTGCTCGTCGCGCTCGCGCTCGTCTCGCTCGCCGTCACGCCGCGCGCCGTGCGCGAGCACAACGTGTTCCACTGGGCGCCGATCGTCGAGGTCGCGAAGCTCTTCGCGTGCATCTTCGTCACGATCTTCCCGGTCATCGCGATCCTGCAGGCCGGCCGCGACGGCGCGCTGGCCGGCCTCGTCGCGCTCGTGGCGCGGGCCGACGGCACGCCGCACGACACGATGTACTTCTGGGCGACGGGGCTCCTGTCGGCGTTCCTCGACAACGCGCCGACGTACCTCGTGTTCTTCAACCTCGCCGGCGGCGACGCGCCGGCGCTGATGGGCCCGCTCAAGTCGACGCTGATCGCGATCTCGATGGGCGCCGTGTACTTCGGCGCGCTGACCTACGTCGGCAACGCGCCTAACTTCATGATCAAGGCGATCGCCGAGGACCGCGGCATCGCGATGCCGACGTTCTTCGGCTACCTCGCACGCGTGGCGGTGCCGATGCTGCCGCTACTCGCGGCCGTCGGCTGGCTCGTGCTCTGACGGCGGCCGGCGTCAGCCCACCAGCAGGATGTGCACGCGGTACGGGCCGTGCGCGCCGAGCACGATCGTCTGCTCGATGTCGCCGGTGCGCGACGGGCCGGAGATCATGTTGACCGCGCGCGGCAGCGACCCACGCTCGGCGCGGATCAGCGCGAACGCCTCCTCCATGCCGGACACGACGCGGTCGGCGGCGACCACCGCGACGTGCGTATCGGGCAGCAGCGTGGTCGCCGTCGGCGTGTCGGCGCCGGACAGGAACACCAGCGTGCCGGTCTCGGCGATCGCGCAGAAGCAGCCGGTGATGCCCAGGCGGTCGTGGCCTACGGTCGGGCGCGGCTCGACGGCGAGCCCCGCGCCGGCCCAGTCGAGCTGCGCGAGTTCGGGCCAGCAGACGCCCTCGTGCGACTTCTGCGCCGCGAGCGCCGGCGGCAGCTGCAGCGCGTCGAGGTACCGCGCCACGGCGGCCGGCACCTCCGCCACGGTCGCGACGCGCTCGACGGTGCTCGCCATGTCGGTCGCCCGCTGCAGGAAGCGCGTGACGAGGTCCGCCGGCATCGCCGGCCGCGGGCCGTGCGCCTTCGCCGCGATGTAGGCGTCGGCGGCGGCGCGCGCGGCGTCGGCGGGACCCGTGCGTCCCAGGGCCTTGCGCACGCGCGCGAGCACGGCGTCGCGCGACGCCCGGTTGTCGTCGATCATGGGGCCTCCACGGCCGGCGCCGGGCTCGCCGCGGCGCTCATCGGCCGCCGCCCTTGCGCACGAAGTCGGCGAGCCGCGCGACGCCGCGCTCGATCGCCTCGTCCGACGTCGCGTACGAGAAGCGGATGTGCTGGCCGTCGCCGGGGACGCGCCGGCCGAAGTGGATGTCGGCGAGCACCGCGATGCCGGCCTCGTGCAGCAGCCGCTTGCGGAACGCCTCGGAGTCGGCGCAGCCGGTGAGCCGGCAGGCCTCGGTGACGTTCGGCCACGCATAGAACGCACCGCCGGGCGCCGCGCACGTGATGCCCGGCACGTCGTTCAAGAGCCGCACGATGAGGTCGCGGCGCTCGCGGAAGCGCGCCAGCATGTGCGCCGCCGCGTCCTGCGGGCCGGTGATCGCGGCCACGGCCGCCCATTGCGAGATCTGCGACGCGCACGACTCCGTGTTGGTGATCCAGCGCGTGAACACCGGCGCCAGCGCGCGGTTGGCCACGTAGCCGATCCGCCAGCCGGTCATCGCCCACGTCTTCGACGCGCCGTCGCTGATGATCGTGCGCTCCAGCATCCCCGGCCGCGTGGCCAGCGACTCGAAGCGGCCGTCGTAGACGAGCCGCGAGTAGATTTCGTCGGCGAACACCCAGACCTGCGGGTGGCGCGCGAGGATCGCGGCGATCGCGTCGAGGTTCTCGCGGTCGAGCACGCCGCCGGTGGGGTTCTGCGGCGCGTTGAGGATGAGGAGCCGCGTCTTGGCCGTGATCTTCGCCTCGAGCTCGGCCGGGTCGAACGCGAAGCCGCGCGCCTCGCGCAGGAAGATCGGCACCGGCACCGCGCCGTTGGCCGCGATCTGCGACTCGTAGATCGGGAAGCCCGGCACCGGGTAGATGACCTCGTCGCCGGCGCCGTAGTCGGTGACCGACGCGATCGTGTAGGCGATGAACGGCTTGGCGCCGGCGCCGACCACGACGTCGTCCGGCGCGATGGCGAGGCCGCGGCGCGCGGAGAGGTCCTGCGCCGCCGCGGCGCGCAGCTCGTCGATGCCGGCGCTAGGCGTGTAGCCGTGCTTGCCCGCGCGGATCGCCGCGATCGCCGCCTCCTGCACGTGGTCCGGCGTCGGGAAGTCCGGCTGGCCGATGCAGAACGACACGACGTCGCGGCCCGCGCGGACCAGCGCATTGACCTCGGCCAGCACGACGAACGCGTTCTCCGTGCCGAGCGACTCGGCGCGACGCGACAGCCGCGGCAGCGCGAGGTTGCCGCCGTGCGGGGCGTTCATGCGCGTCCTCCCCCGCCCGCGCCGCGGCCCCGAGCGTAGAGCTCGCGGAACGTGCGGCCGGCCGGCGCCCGCATGTCGCGGCCCAGCGTCCAGCCCGCCCCGGCGAGCGGCAGCTTGCGGATCATGCCGTCCGGGCCCGCCATCGTGCGCAGCAGGCGCACGCCGAGCTTCGCGGCGAGCGCGTAGAGCGCGGGCCGCAGCGCGAACCACGCCCAGGCGCGCAGCGCCGCGCGCTCGTACCACGGCCGCAGGTCTTCCGCGAACTCGCGCTCGCGCAGCTTGCGCTGCAGGTCCGGCAGCGGGATGCGCACCGGGCAGACGACGCCGCACTGGTTGCACATCGTCGACGCCTGCGGCAGGTCGAGCGCGTTCTCGAGTCCGACGTACATCGGCGTCAGGATCGAGCCGATCGGGCCGGGGTAGACCCAGCCGTACGAGTGCCCGCCGATGTTCTGGTAGACCGGACAGTGGTTCATGCACGCGCCGCAGCGGATGCAGCGCAGCGCCTCGCGCACGTCGCTGCCCAGCACCTCCGAGCGCCCGCTGTCGACGACGATGAAGTACATGTGGTCGACGCCGTGGAACTCGCCGGCGCCCTTCGGCCCGGTCAGGATGTCGACGTAGTTGCTGATCGACTGGCCGGTGGCCGAGCGCGGCAGCAGCCGCATCAGCGTCGCGACGTCCTCCAGCGTGGGCACGATCTTCTCGATGCCCGAGATCGCGACGTGCACCCTGGGCAGCGTCGTCGTCAGCGTCGCGTTGCCCTCGTTGGTCACGAGCACGACCGAGCCCGTCTCGGCGACGAAGAAGTTGCCGCCCGAGATGCCCATGTCGGCCGTCAGGTAGTGCTCGCGCAGCACCTGCCGCGCCTCGAGGCACAGGTCCTCGATCACGTCCTTCTTCGGCGTGCCGTGCCTGCGGTGGAAGAGCTCGGCGACCTCCTCCTTCGTCTTGTGCAGCGCGGGCCCGATGATGTGCGACGGCGGCTCGTAGTCGTTGATCTGCAGGATGTACTCGCCGAGGTCGGTCTCGACGACGGTGAGCCCGGCGCCCTCGATCGCGTGGTCGAGCGCCGACTCCTCGGACACCATCGACTTCGACTTGATGATCTTGCGCACGCCGTGGCGCGCGGCGATCTCGAGGACCAGCTTGTTGATCTCGGCCGGCGTCTGCGCGAACAGCACGGTGGCGCCGCGCGCGGCGGCGCTCTGCTCGAAGCGCTCGAGCCAGACGTCGAGGTCGTCGAGCGCGCGCTGGCGGATCGCCTTCCCCGCGTCGCGCGTGGCCTCGAAGTCGTCGAGCTCGACGAGCGACTTCTTCCGGTTGCTGACGAACTTGCCCTTGATCTTGGCGAGGTTGCCCCGCAGCACCTCGTCGCCGAGGCGCTGGTTCGCGCGTTCCTTGAAGTGCATCGACGCGACTTGCATCCCGCCTCCTGCCTGAAGACCTTGAACCACGAAGTGCACGAAGGACACGAAGAGAACCGGGTCCGTTCGCACTTCCTGCCGTTCTTCGTACCCTTCGTGCCCTTCGTGGTTCAGGATTTCCCGCCCGGCTCCTCGCCGGCGAGCACCTCGGCGACGTGCAGCACCTGCGTCTTCGCGTCGCCGCGGCGGCGCAGCCGGCCCTCGATGTTCAGCATGCAGCCCAGGTCGCCCAGCACGACGGCGTCCACGCCCGCGTTCTGCACGTGCTGGCACTTGTTGTCGGCGAGCCGCGCCGAGATCTCGCCGAACTTGATCGAGAACGTGCCGCCGAAGCCGCAGCACATCTCGCATTCGGCCATCTCGGTCAGCTCCACGCCTTCCATCTTCGCGAGCAGCGCGCGCGGCTGCGCCTTGACGCCCATCTCGCGCAGGCCCGCGCAGCTGTCGTGGTAGGTGATCCTGCCGCGGAACCGCCCCGGGACGCGGTCGAGCTTCAGCACGTCGACGAGGAAGTCGGTCAGCTCGTGCGTGCGCGCCGCGAGCGCCTGCACGCGCGCGAGCATCGCCGGGTCGTCGGCGAAGAGCTCCGGGTAGTGCGTCCGGATCATCCCGCTGCACGAGCCCGACGGCGCGACCAGGTAGTCGCAGCCCTCGAACTCGGCGACCACCTTGCGCGCGAGCGCGATCGTGTCGGCGCGGTCGCCGGAGTTGTACGCCGGCTGGCCGCAGCACGTCTGGCCGGGAGGCACGTAGACGTCGGCGCCGCCCGCCTCGAGGAGCTTCAGCGCCGCGAAGCCGATCGACGGCCGCATGAGGTCGACGAGGCAGGTGACGAAGAATCCGACGCGCATGACGGTCAGCCGGGGAAGGCGGCCATGTTAGCACGCGCCGGGCGCGGGGCGCGCGCGGCCGCGCCGCGTCAGTAGTACTGCGACTGCACCAGGGCGACGGCGCACAGCCCCATCAGCGGCTGCGGCAGGATGCCGAACAGCAGCAGCGCGAGGCCGTTGGCGGACAGCAGCACGCGGGCGTCGCCGCGCGCCTCGATCGGCGACCGGTCGACGGGCTCGTCGAAGTACATGATCTTGACGATCCGCAGGTAGTAGAACGCGCCGACCAGCGCCGCGACGACGCCGACGACGGCGAGCCACACGTAGCCGGCCTTGACCGCCGCCTGCAGCACGAGCAGCTTGGCGTAGAAGCCGATCGTCGGCGGCATGCCGGCCAGAGAGAACATCACGAGCAGCATGACGAACGCCCACCACGGCGAGCGGGCGTTCAGGCCCTTGAGGTCCTCGAGCCGGTCGGACTCGAATCCCTTGCGCGACAGCAGCAGGATCATGCCGAAGGACGCGAGGCTCGTCAGCACGTAGGCGACCATGTAGAACATGGCGGCGGAGTAGCCGGTCACGTCGGCCGCCAGGAACCCCATCAGCACGTAGCCCATGTTCGCGATCGTCGAGTACGCGAGCATCCGCTTCAGGTTCGTCTGCGCGATGGCGACGACGTGGCCGAACGTGACCGACAGCACGGTCAGCACGACGAGCATCCCCTGCCAGCTCGCCTCCGCGCCGCCCAGCGCCCCGGCCAGCAGCCGCAGGATCATCGCGAACGCCGCGAACTCGGGCGCCGTGCCGATCAGCAGCGTGATCGCGGTCGGCGCGCCGTGGTACACGTCGGGCACCCACATGTGGTAGGGCACGACGCCCAGCTTGAACGCGACGGCGGACACGACGAACACGAGGCCGAAGGTCAGCAGCACGCCGTTCTCGCTGCCGCGCAGCACCGCCTGCGCGACCCGCCCGATCTCGAGCGACCCGGTGGCGCCGTAGATCATCGACATCCCGTACAGCAGGAACCCGGACGCGAGCGCGCCCAGCACGAAGTACTTCATCGCGGCCTCGGCCGGCGCCCGCTCGTCGCGCTGCATCGCGACCAGCGCGTACAGCGACAGCGACATGAGCTCGAGCCCGAGGTAGAGCGTCAGGAAGTGGTTGGCGGTGATCAGCACCTGCATGCCGAGCAGCGCGAACAGGACCAGCACGAACAGCTCGCCGCGGAACAGCCCGCGCGCCGCCAGGTAGCCGCGCGAGTAGAACAGCACCAGCGAGACGGAGACGAAGGAGAACAGGCGCAGGAAATCCGCGACGAGGTCGTCGACGACGAGGTCGTTCATCGCCCGCACGACGTCGATGTTCATCGTCCGGACGGTCACGCTGGCCGCCAGCAGCAGCGTGAACTGCGTCAGCCAGTAGCTGACGTGGCGGCGGGCGTCGGAGACCGCGAGGTCGACGAGCAGGATGATCGACGCGCCCGCGAGGACGACGATCTCGGGCAGGACGGGCAGGAGGTTCGGGGTCATGGCGGTCGCGCCCGGTCAGAGCTTGCTTTTCGCGACGTGCGCGAGCAGGTCGACGACCGACACGTGCATCACGTCGATGAAGGGCTTGGGCCAGACGCCCATGAACAGCACGGCCGCCGCCAGCGTCGCGAGCAGCCAGAACTCGCGGCGGCTCAGGTCCGGCAGCGCGGCGACGTTCGCGTTGGCGACGTCGCCGTAGATGACGCGCTTGTACATCCACAGCGTGTACGCGGCGCCCAGGATCAGCGACGTCGCCGCGAGGAAGGCGATCCAGAAGTTCACCTTGACCGCGGCCAGGATCACCAGGAACTCGCCGACGAACCCCGACGTCGCCGGCAGCCCGGCGTTGGCCATCGAGAACAGCATGACGAACGCGGCGAACTTCGGCATCGTGTTGGCGACGCCGCCGAAGTCGGCGATCAGGTGCGTGTGCATCCGGTCGTACAGCACGCCGACGCACAGGAACATCGCGGCGGACACGAACCCGTGCGACAGCATCTGCGCCAGCGCGCCCTCGGCGCCCTGCACGCTGAACAGGAAGAAGCCCAGCGTCACGAACCCCATGTGCGAGATCGACGAATACGCGATCAGCCGCTTCATGTCCGCCTGCGCGAGCGCCACGAATCCGATGTACACGACGGCGATCAGCGACAGCACGATCACGAACCCGGACAGGTAGCGGCTGGCGTCGGGCAGGATCGGCAGGATGAAGCGGACGAAGCCGTACGCGCCGATCTTGAGCGTGATCGCCGCGAGCACGACCGAGCCGCCGGTCGGCGCCTCCGGGTGCGCGTCGGGCAGCCACGTGTGCACCGGCCACATCGGCACCTTGACCGCGAACGCCGCGAAGAACGCGACGAAGATCAGGACCTGCGCGGGCAGCGCCAGCGGCAGCTCGTACCAGTCGGCGAGCGCGAAGCTGCCCGACTTCTGGTACAGGTAGACGAACGCCACCAGCATCAGCAGCGAGCCCAGCAGCGTGTACAGGAAGAACTTGATCGCCGCGTACACGCGCCGCTCGCCGCCCCA
>JAYRNW010000055.1:0-4861 GCA_041911995.1 Casimicrobiaceae bacterium
ACGGGCCGATCAAGGCGCCGCCGTCGACGTTTCGTGGTGGCGCGGGCAGGATCGTGTTCGCGAACGACCTGCCGCCGGCGAACCGGCGGCGGTGACGCGGAGCGCGGCGCCGCAACCGCGGTGCCGCGCGCACGAGGGAATCAGCGCCGCAGCGTCCAGTCGACGCGCTCCGGCCGCCCCGGCAGGGCGAGCGCCGCGGTCGCCGCCGGCGTGCGCGCGACGATCTTCCCGCCACGGACGACGGCGAGCCGCGTCGCGCGCAGCCGGATCGCCTCGACCGGGTCGCGCGCCTGCAGCAGCACGAAGTCGGCGCGGCGGTCCGGCGCGATGCCGTACCCGTCGAGATGCAGGATCCGGGCCGCGTTGACGGTCACCGCGGCGAAGCACGCGCGCATCGCGTCCTGGCCCGTCATCTGCGCGACGTGCAGGCCCATCGCGGCGACTTCCAGCATGTCGCCGCTGCCCAGCGAATACCACGGGTCCATCACGCAGTCGTGGCCGAACGCGACGTCGATGCCGGCGGCCATCAGCTCCGGCACGCGCGTCATGCCGCGGCGCTTCGGGTACGTGTCGTGCCGGCCCTGGATCGTGATGTTGATCAGCGGATTGGCGACCGCCGACACGCCGGCCTCGCGCAGCAGCGGGATCAGCTTCGACACGTAGTAGTTGTCCATCGAGTGCATCGACGTCAGGTGCGACCCCGTCACGCGCCCCTGCAGGCCGAGCCGCTGCGCGTGCATCGCCAGCGTCTCGACGTGGCGCGACAGCGGGTCGTCGGTCTCGTCGCAGTGCATGTCGACGAGCCGACCCTGCTCGGCCGCGAGCTCGCACAGGAGCCGCACGCTCTCCGCACCGTCGGCCATCGTGCGCTCGAAGTGCGGGATGCCACCGACGACGTCCACCCCCATCGCCAGCGCGCGCTTCAGGAGGTCGAGCGCGCCGGGGCTGCGCAGCAGGCCGTCCTGCGGGAACGCGACCAGCTGCAGGTCGAGGTACGGCTTGACGCGCTCGCGGACGTGCAGCAGCGCCTCCACCGCGAGCAATCGCGGATCGCAGACGTCGACGTGCGAGCGGATCGCGAGCAGCCCCTTGCCGACCGCCCAGTCGCAGTAGGCGAGCGCCCGCTCGACGATCGCCTCCTGCGTGAGCAGCGGCTTCAACTCGCCCCACAGCGCGATGCCCTCGAGCAGCGTCCCGCTGGCGTTGACGCGCGGCAGCCCGTACGACAGCGTCGCGTCCATGTGGAAGTGCGCGTCCACGAACGGCGGCGTCAGCAATTGGCCGGCGGCATCGAGCGTCTGCGCGGCGGCGGCGTCGATCCGGCGCGCCACGTCGACGATGCGCCCGCCGGCGACGAGCACGTCGACCTCCGCGCGCCCGTCGGGCAGCGTCGCGTTGCGGACGAGCAGGTCGGCGGTCATTTGGTGCCGAAGATCCGGTCGCCGGCGTCGCCCAGCCCCGGCAGGATGTAGCCGTGGTCGTTCAGCTCGCGGTCGACGGCCGCCGTGAAGATCGGCACGTCCGGATGCGCCCGCTGGAAGTTGCGGATGCCCTCGGGGCACGAGACGAGGCACACGAAGCGGATCGACCGCGGCTTCGCCTCCTTCAGGCGCTCGACGGCGGCGACGGCGGAATTGCCCGTCGCGAGCATCGGGTCGAGCACGATCGCGTCGCGCTCGGACATCCCGCCCGGCATCTTGAAGTAGTACTCGACCGCGACCAGCGTCTTCGGGTCGCGGTACAGCCCGACGTGGCCGACGCGCGCGCCCGGCACGACGGTCAGGAAGCCGTCGAGCAGGCCCATCCCCGCGCGCAGGATCGGCACGAACACGAGCTTCTTGCCGTCGATGAGCCTGGAGTTCATCGTCTCCAGCGGCGTCTGGATCATCACGTCGTGCATCGGCATCTCGCGCGTGACCTCGTAGGCCATCAGCGCGCCGATCTCGTTCAGCAGCCGGCGGAAGCTCGTCGTGCTGGTCTCCTTCTTGCGCAGCAGCGTGAGCTTGTGCTGGACGAGCGGATGGTCGAACACGTGGACGTTCGTCGGCATGCGAAGGCTCTCCTCGTGAATCCCGGGGTGGTTCAGAACACGGTCCCGTCGCTCGCGACCGCGAGCGGCGGATCGCCGCCGCGCAGCGCCTGCGCGAGCTCGCGGCCGGCGGCCCACGTGCCGCCTTCGAGGATGCAGGCGAGCGGCAGGTCGGGGCGGTCGAGCCGCGCGCGCACGAGGGGCGCCAGCTCGTCGATCAGCGCGACGGTGAGCGCGCGCCACTCCACGACGAGCTCGCCGCCAACCGCGTGCACGGCGCGCGCAGCCGCGGCGTCGCGCAGCGCGAGCACGCAGGTGTCGAGCAGCAGCCCGCCGTTGCGGTACTCGGGGAGCGCGGTCAGGTCGTCGCGTCCGGTGACCGCGACGCCGGCGCGCTCGAACGGCTCGAACAGCGAGTACGCGAGCCATTGCGACAGCTTGTGGAACGGAACCCAGCCCGCGGTCGGACCGCTGCCGCCCGCGTGCAGATGCCGCCACGCGTCGCCCAGCGTGACGCCATCGAGCGTGCTGCCGGCCGGCCAGATCGACCCCAACCCTTCGAGCAACGCATGCAACAGCGCCACGGCGCCGAGCGTGGCGCGCGTGCCGTCCGCGGACAGCGTGTCGTACAGTGCTCCCGGTCGCGCGCGCGCGCCGAACACGCCGCGCTCGCGCGTCAGCGCGGCCGCCAGGCGCCGCAGCAGCGCGGCGCGCCCTTCGAGGCCGACCAGCGGATTGGCGGGACCGACCTGGAACAGCGCGGCGAGCCGCGCGGCGTCGACCTGTGCGAGCGCCGCGGCGTCGACGCGCAGCGGGTCGCCCGGTGTCGCGGAGAAAGCGCCCTGCACGAACGCGCGGAAGCTCGCCACGCCGAGCCCCTCCGAGCGCGTGAAGCGCTTGCCGGTTTCACTCTCGTCGTAGCGCCACGCCGCGCCCGCGCCGGCGTCGAGCAGCACGCTGACCACCGCCAAGTCGATCTCCGCACGTGCGCGCTCGGCACGGCTGCGCCCCGCGAGCGCACGCGCGAGCTCCACGTGCCGATCAACGTCGCCCGCCTCGAAGTGGCGCCAGCGGCTGTGATAGGGAATTGCCAGCGTCGGATAGCGGCGGCGCGTGACGTCCGCCACGCGCTCGGCCGCCTCGGCGAGCCGCGCGCGGTCGATGCGAAAGTGGCGCGATCGCCCCGCGGTGACGGCGGCGGCGACGTTGCCGCAGCGCTCGCGCACCGCCGCCGTCGACAGCAGCGCGGCGGCCGGCGACGGCGCGACCGCGATCGTCACAACGTGCGGCCCTTCGTCTGCGCGAGCCGGTCCGCGTCGGGGACGTCGCCGTCGGCGAAGTAGCCGGCGGCCTTCTTCGCGTCCATCTCGACGCGCGCGTCGGCGGGCACGAGGTCGTCGGGGATCTTGATGCGCTCGTCCACCGCGATGCCGGCGCCGACGATCGCGTCGAACTTGAGGTTGCTCATCGACACCAGCCGGTGGATGCGGCGGATGCCGAACCAGTGCAGCACGTCGGGCATCAGCTCCTGGAACCGCATGTCCTGCACGCCGGCCACGCATTCGGTGCGCAGGAAGTAATTGGACGCCGAGTCGCCGCCCTCCTGCCGCTTGCGCGCGTTGTACACGAGGAACTTGGTCACCTCGCCCAGCGCGCGGCCTTCCTTGCGGCAGTAGACGACGAGGCCGACGCCGCCCTGCTGGGCGCCGCGGATGCACTCCTCGATCGCGTGCGTGAGGTACGGCCGGCACGTGCAGATGTCCGACCCGAACACGTCGGAACCGTTGCACTCGTCGTGCACGCGCGCCGTCAGCGTCACCGCCGGATCGGCGAGGTCGCGCGGATCGCCGAACACGTACGCCGTCTGCCCTCCGATCGGCGGCAGGAACACGTCGAGGTCGCCGCGCGTCACGAGCTCCGGGTACATGCCGCCCGTCTCCTCGAAGAGCGCGCGCCGCAGGTCCGCCTCGCCGCACCCGAAGCGCTTCGCCACGCCGGGCAGCCACCACACCGGCTCGATCGCCGCCTTGGTCACGACGGCCGAGCCGTTGGGCAGCAGGATGCGGCCGTCGGCCGCGAGCCGGCCGGCGGCCATCGCGCGGTGCACCTCGGGCATGTCGATGTGCGCCTTGGTCACCGCGATCGTCGGGCGGATGTCGTAGCCTTCGGCGATCTCGTCGCCGAACACGTCGGCGACGACCGCGCCGAACGGATCCATCGACACGATCTTCTCCGGGTCGCCCCACGCCGGGTACGGCCCGATCGGGTCGGTCGGCAGCGTGTTCGTGAGGTCGGGCTTGTGGCCGCGCATCAGCGCGCCTGCCGCGACCGCGAGCGCGCGGTAGACGCCGTACGATCCGCTGTGCGTGCCGATGACGTTGCGCTGGCTGCGGTTGGCCGTGCTGCCGACGACCGGGCCGCGCTCCTGCGGATCCGGCGCGCCCCAGCGGATCGGCAGCGCGCCGTACGCGCCCTCGTGCGGGTGCGAGGTCAGCCGGATGTGCTTCGCCGGTTGCGTGTCGGTGCCCATGGCGTGCGCTTCGCCGCTGCAAAGGTGCCACTATACGCATTCGCGCGGGAAACGAGCATCGCCCTTGCGCGCCCGCGCAGCGGGACGGCGCTCGGCCGGGCGCGCTACCGCTCGCCCCTGCGGTACGGCTTCATCAGCGCCTGCGGATACGTCGCGCGGCGCGCGACGAGCACCAGCGCGAGGATCGACAGCACGTACGGCAGCATCAGGTACACCTGGTAGGGCACGCCCTCGCCGCCGCCCTGCGATAGCCGCAGCTGCATCGCGTCGAAGAACGCGAACAGCAGCGCGCCGGCGAGCGC
>JAYRNW010000056.1:0-4008 GCA_041911995.1 Casimicrobiaceae bacterium
CACCGGCAGCGGCGTGATGGCCTCCGCGCTGGCGATGGACAAGTGGCGCACCAAGCTCGTGTGGCTCGCGGCCGGCATTCCCACGCCGCGCTATCGCGTCGTGGACGCTGCGACAGACTGGATGCGCCTCGTGGCCGAGCTCGGCCTGCCGCTGATCGTCAAGCCGGCGCGTGAGGGCTCGACGATCGGCCTGACGAAGGTCGCGAAGGTCGACGGCGGCGAGCTCGCCGCCGCGTACGCGCTGGCGGCGAAGCACGACCCGCTGGTGCTGGTCGAGGAGTTCGTCGCCGGCCGCGAGCTGACGGCGTCGATCGTCAACGGCCGCGCGCTGCCGCTGATCCGCATCGAGGCGCCGCAGGGCAACTACGACTACCACGCGAAGTACTTCTCCGACGAGACGAAGTACTTCTGCCCGGCGGGGCTGCCGGAAGCGCAGGAGATGGAGATCCGCGCGACGGCGCTGCGCGCGTTCGACGTCGTCGGCTGCCGCGGCTGGGGCCGGCTCGACCTCATCCTGCGCGACGACGACACGTATTCGCTGCTCGAGGTGAACACGTCGCCCGGCATGACCGGGCACAGCCTGGTGCCGATGGCGGCACGGCAGGCCGGCATCGCGTTCCCGGACCTGTGTGTCGAGATCCTCAAAGACACCCATGTGGGATGACACGCGACAGATGAACGCGCTCGCCGCCACGCTGGCCGCGATCACGGCCGTCTGCCTCGCGTGGGTCGCCGTCGCGTGGGTCGTGCGGCAGCCCTGGTTCGCGTTCCGCGAGGTCGTCGTGACGACGCCGCTCGAGCGCGCGAGCGCCGCGCATCTCGAGGCGGTGATCCGCGAGGAGCTGGCCGGGACCTTCTTCACGATGGACCTCGACCGCGCGCGCGAGGCGCTCGCCCAAGTGCCGTGGGTGCGCAGCGTCGCGCTGCGCCGGCAGTGGCCGCACCGGCTGGAGGTCGCCGTGGCCGAGCACGAGCCGCTCGCCCGGTGGAACGACAGCGCGCTGGTCAGCACGCGCGGCGAGGTGTTCGCCGCGCAGTCCGCGGCCGAGCTGCCGCGCTTCGAGGGGCCCGATGGGCGTGCCGGCGACGTCGCCGCGCGCTACCGCGCGTGGTCGGACGCGCTGCGGCCGCTCGCGCTGACGCTGTCGCACCTGCGGCTGTCGCCGCGAGGCGGCTGGCAGATCGGCGCGACCGGGCCCGCCGGCCCGCTGACGATCGACCTGCCGCGCGAAGACCCGGACGCGCGCCTCGCGCGCTTCGTGGCGGCGCACGGCCGCACGCTCGGCGCGCTCGCGCGTGCCGGCACGCGCGTCGAGGCAGTGGACCTGCGCTACCGGAACGGCTTCGCGGCGCGCATTCCGGCGTTCCGCGAGAAGGCGGGCAGGCCGAAGGCATGACCGACAGGCAGCGAAGGAACGGCAGATGGTGAAGGACAGCAAGAACGTGATCGTCGGTCTCGACATCGGCACGTCGAAGATCGTCGCGATCGTCGCCGAGGTGGGCGCCGGCGGCGAGCTCAACGTGATCGGGCTGGGGTCGCAGCCTTCGCGCGGCCTCAAGAAGGGCGTCGTCGTCAACATCGAGGCGACGATGGCGTCGATCCAGCGCGTGCTCGAGGAGGTCGAGCTGATGGCCGACTGCCAGATCCGCGAGGTCACGACCGGGATCGCCGGCAGCCACATCCGCTGCTACTCGTCGCACGGCATGGTCGCGATCAAGGAGAAGGAGGTCACGCAGGCCGACATCGACCGCGTCGTCGAGACCGCGAAGGCGATCCCGATCCCGAACGACCAGCAGATCCTGCACATCGTGCCGCAGGGCTTCACGATCGACGGGCAGGAGGACGTGCGCGAGCCGCTCGGCATGAGCGGCGTGCGCCTCGAGGTCGACGTGCACATCGTCACCGGCGCCGTGTCCGCGGTCGAGAACGTCACCAAGTGCATCCGCCGCTGCGGCCTCGAGGTGCGCGACGTGATCCTGCAGCCGCTGGCCTCGGCGGCCGCGGTGCTGTCGGAGGACGAGAAGGACCTTGGCGTGTGCCTGATCGACATCGGCGGCGGCACGTCGGACATCGCCGTCTACGCCGGCGGCGCGATCCGCCACACGGCGGTGATCCCCATCGCCGGCGACCAGGTCACCAACGACATCGCGATGACGCTGCGCACGCCGACCAAGGACGCCGAGGAGCTCAAGGTCCGCTACGGCTGCGCGCTGCGCCAGCTGGCCGACCCGAACGACGTCATCGAGGTGCCGGGCGTGGGCGAGCGCGCGCCGCGGAAGCTGTCGCGTCCGATGCTGACCGAGGTGATCGAGCCGCGCATCGAGGAGCTGTTCCAGTTCGTGCAGTCCGAGGTGCGCCGCAGCGGGTTCGAGGAAATGATCTCGTCGGGGATCGTGGTGACCGGCGGCTCGGCGCTGCTCGCCGGCATCACCGAGCTGGGCGAGGAGGTCTTCCACATGCCGGTGCGCGTCGGGACGCCCGTGTACATGGGCGGGCTGGCCGACGTCGTGCGCAGCCCCCGCTACGCGACCGCCGTCGGGCTGCTGCTCGAGGGGCGCGAGCAGTACCTGCGCGGGCAAGCGGCGCGGGCGCAGGTCGCCGGCATCGGCGGCGCGGCCGAGAGGATGAAGCAATGGTTCAAGGCGAACTTCTAGCGCGCGCGCGGGCGGGGACGATCCCGCGCGCGCCCGACGACACCGGGGAGCGCCACCGCGGCTCCGGCCCGCCGCGCGTGGCTTCCCACCGAATACGACGACGACAGGCATCGAGATCCGGAACACGCAATCAACTTGGTTCGAACCCGACGGGAAAAGGAGCACACCATGTTTGAAATCATCGATCAGGCGCAGGAAGAAGGCGCGGTCATCAAGGTCATCGGCGTCGGCGGCTGCGGCGGCAACGCCGTCGAGCACATGATCGACCGCGGCCTCGCGGGCGTGGAGTTCATCTGCGCCAACACCGACGCGCAGGCGCTCAAGCGCTCGACGGCGCGCACGCAGCTGCAGCTGGGGTCGACGCTCACGCGCGGCCTGGGCGCCGGCGCCAAGCCCGAGATCGGCCGCGACGCCGCGATGGAGGACCGCGACCGGATCTCCGAGATGATCGGCGGCGCCGACATGCTGTTCATCACCGCGGGCATGGGCGGAGGGACCGGCACCGGCGCCGCGCCGGTGATCGCCGACATCGCGAAGAGCATGGGCATCCTGACCGTGGCGGTCGTGACGCGGCCGTTCCGCTTCGAGGGCAAGCGGCAGAAGGTCGCGCAGGCCGGCATCGAGGAGCTCGGCAAGAAGGTCGACTCGCTGATCATCATCCCCAACGACAAGCTGATCGACGTGCTGGGCGACGACATCCCGCTGCTCGCGGCGTACGCCGCCGCCAACGACGTGCTGCGCGGCGCGGTCGCCGGCATCGCCGAGGTCATCAACAACCCCGGGCTCGTCAACGTCGACTTCGCCGACGTGCGCACGGTGATGGGCGAGGTCGGGATGGCGATGATGGGATCGGCCACCGCCGGCGGGATCGAGCGCGGGCGGCTCGCCGCCGAGCAGGCGGTGCGCAGCCCGTTGCTCGAGGACGTGAACCTCGCCGGCGCGCGCGGCGTGCTGGTCAACGTCACGGCATCGGCGGGCCTCAAGATGAAGGAGTACTACGAGGTCATGAACACGATCAAGGAGTTCACGGCCGAGGACGCGATGGTGATCGTGGGCACGGTGATCGACGAGGCGATGGGCGACGACCTGCGCGTCACGATGATCGCGACGGGGCTGGGCGGCGCGGCGACGGCGGCGAAGCGGCCGCCGCGGCTCGAGGTGCTCGAGACGACGGTCGTCGAGGCGCGCACCGGCACCGACGGGCTGGGGATGACGGTCGAGACGATCGACTACGACCGGCTCGACGCGCCGGCCGTGATGCGCAAGGGTCGCGCGGCGCCGGCCACCGGTGCCGCGCCGGCGTTCGACGCCTCCGAGATCCCGGCGTTCCTGAGGAAGCAGGCCGACTGAAAC
>JAYRNW010000057.1:0-4480 GCA_041911995.1 Casimicrobiaceae bacterium
CCCCCCTATCTTCGCCCGCGGCGCGCCCGTCCCGCCGCGCGCGCAGGCGCGCCCCACGCCCCTGCGAACAGGTGCGTTATGCCGCCATTACGCGCCCTTGCCACTGCGGCGGGGAGAGGGCTGGGGTGAGGGGGCAGCGATCGCGAATCCTCGTCGGTGATCGAAGGCTGTCAGTCCGCATGCGCGCGCTACCGAGCGGGGAGCGAAGCGACCTGCGATCGGCGCGCTTCGTGGCCTTTACCGCACGGAAAGCGCCGGGCCGCCCCAAGCTTTCCGTGCTGACTGCCGTCGGTTTCAAAACGCGCAGCGTTTTGAAACCGTTAGTGTCGCCCGTCGCCTTCTTCGGGGATGAGGCGCAGCGAGTCGGCCTTCGACTGGTTGTGGATGTGCCGCCACAGCACGAGCAGCATCGCGGCGGACATGAACAGCCCGAAGATCACGATGGCGCGGTTCACGCTGATGCCTTCGTTGACCATCAGCGCGTAGAGCCCGACCATCACGAGGATGCCGATGTTCTCGTTGAAGTTCTGCACGGCGATCGAGTGGCCGGCGCCCATCAGCACGTGGCCGCGGTGCTGCAGCAGCGCGTTCATCGGGACGACGAAGAAGCCGGCGCAGGCGCCGATCAGGATCATCACCACGATCGCCACCGGCAGGTTGCGGACGAAGATCATCGTGATGACGATGAGGCCCATGGCGACGCCGATGGGCAGGACCGTCGTGGACTTGCGCAGCGCGACGAACCGCGCCGCGAGGACCGCGCCGATCGCGATGCCGACGGCCACGACGCCCGTGAGATACGACCCCTGCGACAGGTCGAAGCCGAGCGCGCGCGCGGCCCAGGCGAGCACGATGAACTTGAGCGTCGCGCCCGCGCCCCAGAACAGCGTCGTGGTCGCGAGCGAGATCTGGCCCAGCTTGTCGCGCCAGAGGAGCACGACGCAGTGCGAGAACTCGCGGACCAGGTAGAACGGGTTCCGGCTCGGGATCCGGTGGTCGACGCCGGTGTCGGGGATGTACCAGTTGAACACGGCGGCGATCACGTAGAAGAACGTGATCACGAGGATCGCGACCTCGGGCGGCGTGTCGATGCCCGTGTCGATCACCGGCAGGTCGAAGCCCAGCAGGAACGTCGACACCTTCGCGCTGATCAGCAACCCGCCCATCAGGACGCCGAGCACGATCGAGCCGACGGTCGTGCCCTCGATCCAGCCGTTGGCGGCGACGAGCTGGTTGGCCGGGAGCAGCTCGGTCAGGATGCCGTATTTCGCCGGCGAGTACGCGGCGGCGCCCAGGCCGACCACCGCGTACGCGTAGAGCGGGTGGACGCCGACCAGCATCATCAGGCAGCCGACGACCTTGATGGCGTTGGTGATCAGCATCACGCGACCCTTCGGCATCGAGTCGGCGAACGCGCCGACCAGCGGCGCGAGGATGACGTAGGAAACCACGAAGCACTGCTGCAGCGCGGGGGTCATCCAGTCCGGCGACTGCTGCATCGTCAGCAGTGCGATGGCGGCGATCAGCAGCGCGTTGTCGGCGAGCGACGAGAAGAACTGCGCCGCCATGATCGTGTAGAAACCGGCCTTCATGTCCTCAAAGGTCCACGCTGCCGTGCGCCGGGGAAGAGCCCCGCTGCCTCCGGGCGGGCCGGGGGGTCCGCGCCGATCGGATGGTTATAATGGCTGTCGTCGCGCGGCCCGCGCTTTATACCATGATTGCGCGCGGGACCCGTAGCCGGCGGCCGGTCGGCGCGACGGTCGGCGCCGGCGGCAGGCGAAGCGCGATCCCGGCCGACCGAACCCTCTCCGACCACCGCCGCATGGCCCGCCCGCTGCTCGCCCAGGTCAACTTGGCCGCGCTGCGCGCCAACGTGGCACGCGTCCGCGAGAAGGCGCCGGGCGCGCAGGTGCTCGCGGTCGTCAAGGCGAACGCGTACGGCCACGGGCTCGCGCGCGTGCTGCCGGCGCTCGAGGACGCGCACGGCCTCGCGCTGGTGGAGCCCGAGGCGGCCTACGAACTGCGCGAGCGGCGCTACACGCGGCGCATCTTGATGCTCGAGGGGTTTTTCGCCGAGAGCGAGCTGCCCGAGTTCGCGCAGCGGCGGCTCGCGACCGTCGTGCACGACATGGAGCAGGTGCGGATGCTCGAGACCGCCGTGCTGGCGCGGCCGCTCGAGGTGTTCGTCAAGGTCAACACCGGCATGAACCGGCTGGGCTTCCGGCCCGCCGACGTCGCGACCGCGTGCGCGCGGCTGTCGTCGTCGCCGTCGGTCGCGGCGCTGCGGCTGATGATGCACTTCGCGCGCGCCGACGAGGACGACGGCATCGCCGAGCCGATCGCCGTGTTCGAGAGCGCGTGCCGCGGGCTGCCGTATCCGCGGTCGCTCGCCAATTCGGCCGGCATCGTCCGGTTCCCCGAGGTGGGCGGCGACATCGTGCGGCCCGGCATCATGCTCTACGGTGCGACGCCGTTTCCGTACGACACCGCCGACATGCTGGGCCTGCGCCCGGTGATGACGCTGCGCTCGGCGCTGATCGGCGTGCAGGAGCTGAAGGCGAACGACAGCGTCGGCTACGGCGCGACCTACACGGCGTCGCGCCCGCACCGCGTCGGCGTCGTCGCATGCGGCTACGCGGACGGCTACCCGCGCCACGCGCCGAACGGCACGCCGGTCCTCGTGTGCGGCCGCAAGGTCCGCATGGCGGGCCGGCCGTCGATGGACATGCTCACCGTCGACCTCACCGACGTGCCGGAGGCGCGCGTCGGCAGCCCCGTGGTGCTGTGGGGCGAGGGCCTGCCGGTCGACGACGTCGCGAGCGCGGCGGCGACCGTCGGCTACGAGCTCTTGTGCGCCGTCGCGCCGCGCGTGCCGTTCGTCACGAGCGAGGTCGGCGGCATCGACCTCGAACTGTAGGAGACCACCGTGTACACCGTCGTCACCGGCGCCGCCGGCTTCGTGGGGTCGAACCTGGTCCGCGGCCTGAACGACCGCGGCGAGACGGACGTCATCGCCGTCGACAACCTCACGTCCGCAGACAAGTTCCGCAACCTCGCCGACTGCGCGATCGCCGACTACCTCGACAAGGACGAGTTCCTCGCGCGTCTCGCCGCCGGCGACTTCGAGGACGACATCGCGGCGATCCTGCACCAGGGCGCGTGCTCCGACACGATGGAGACCGACGGCCGCTACATGATGCGCAACAACTACCGGTACTCGGTCACGCTGCTCGACCACTGCCAGGACAACGACATCCCGTTCCTGTACGCGTCGAGCGCCGCGGTGTACGGCGGCAGCGCCGCGTTCGTCGAGCGCCGCGAGCACGAAGCGCCGCTCAACGTGTACGGGTACTCGAAATTCCTGTTCGACGAGCGCGTGCGCCGCGTGCTGCCCGAGCGCACGGCGCAGATCGCGGGGTTCCGCTACTTCAACGTCTACGGCCCGCGCGAGCAGCACAAGGGGCGGATGGCGTCGGTGGCGTTCCACTTCTTCCACCAGTACCGCGCCGACGGCCGCGTCCGGCTGTTCGCGGGGTCCGGCGGCTACGCGGACGGCGAGCAGCGGCGCGACTTCGTGTCGGTCGCCGACGTCGTCAGGGTCAACCTCGACTTCCTCGACCATCCGGAGCGCTCGGGCATCTTCAACCTCGGCACCGGTCGCGCGCAGACGTTCAACGACGTCGCGGTCGCGACGATCAACGCGTGCCGCGCGGCCGACGGCGCGGCACCGGCCACGCTCGCCGAGCTCGTCCGCGACGGCGCGATCGAGTACGTCGCGTTCCCGCCGCAGCTCGTCGGCAAGTACCAGAACTACACGCAGGCCGACCTGACGGCGCTGCGCGGCGCGGGTTGCCACGTGCCGATGGCGGGCGTCGAGGAGGGCGTGCCGCGCTACGTCGAACGGCTGATGGCAGGCACCTCGGGTCCCGCCGTAACGTGAGCGAGCGCTGCCCGCCGCATGGCCGGTTGTCCACGCGGCGCGAGGCGGCGGACTCGCCACTCACGTACGGAGGAAGACCATGGGCAAGCTGTTCCGGGCATTCGCGCTGGCCGTCGCCGCGCAGCTCTTCACGATCGCGGTCGCCGCGGCGGCCGTCAACATCAACACCGCGAGCCGGGACGAGCTCGTCGGCCTGCCCGGCATCGGGCCGGTGAAGGCGCAGGCGATCGTCGACTATCGCAAGGCGAATGGGCCCTTCAAGTCGGTCGACGACCTGAAGCAGGTCAAGGGCATCGGCGCCAAGCGGCTCGAGAAGATTCGCGGCGACGTGACGGTCGGCGCGCCGGCCGGGCGGGTCGCCGCGGCGGCGGGCGGCAAGGCCGAGGCCAAGCCGGACGCGAAGCCCGACGCCAAGGCCCCCGCGGCCTTCGCCCGGGGCGACGTGCGGACGGCCGCGGAGGCGAAGCCGGCACGGTAGGAAGTCTCCCCCCGAGGCGCGCTGCGCGCGCCTCCCCCCAGAGGGGGGCGCGCCCTTGGGGC
>JAYRNW010000058.1:0-11313 GCA_041911995.1 Casimicrobiaceae bacterium
AGCCTTCCATCGCCGCCTGCAGCGCGCAGATCGGGTCGATCTCGGTGATCCACACCTGGGCCGAGAGCGCGCGCAGCGCCTGCGCGCTGCCCTTGCCGACGTCGCCGTAGCCCGCGACGACGGCGATCTTGCCGGCGACCATCACGTCGGTCGCGCGCTTGATGCCGTCGACCAGCGACTCGCGGCAGCCGTAGAGGTTGTCGAACTTCGACTTCGTCACCGAGTCGTTGACGTTGATCGCGGGAAAGCCGAGGCGGCCTTCCTTGTGCATCGTGTACAGCCGCTTGACGCCGGTCGTCGTCTCCTCGGTCACGCCGCGGATCGCCGCCCGGATCCGCGAGTAGAACTTCGGGTCCTTCGCGAGCCGTCCGCGGATCGCGGCGAACAGCGCGGTCTCCTCCTCGCTGGTCGGGTGCGCGAGGCACGACGGGTCGGTCTCCGCCTGCGTGCCCAGGTGCACGAGCAGCGTCGCGTCGCCGCCGTCGTCGAGGATCATGTTCGGCGTGCCGCCGTCCTGCCACTCGAAGATGCGGTGCGTGAATTCCCAGTACTCCGGCAGCGACTCGCCCTTGAACGCGAACACCGGCGTGCCGCGCGCCGCGATGGCGGCGGCCGCGTGGTCCTGCGTCGAGTAGATGTTGCACGACGCCCAGCGCACCTCGGCGCCCAGCGCCTGCAGCGTCTCGATCAGCACCGCCGTCTGGATCGTCATGTGCAGCGATCCGGCGATGCGCGCGCCGCGCAGCGGCTGCTCGGGGGCGAACTCCTCGCGGATCGCCATCAGGCCGGGCATCTCGGTCTGCGCGATCGCGATCTCCTTGCGGCCCCAGTCGGCGAGCGCCAGGTCGGCGACGTGGAAGTCGGTGAAGTTCTGCGATTCGGTCACGGCGTTCATGCGTCACTCCTTGTCGAGCGACTCGCCGCGGCGATGAGGGCGGTGCGTGCGCTGCCTCGTCACCCCGCGGGCGGATCGCGGTTCAACGAGCGCGGTTCGATGGGTGGAACGCCCCGAGCCTGGCCCGGCGATCCGGGTTGCAACGCTCCTCGGGGCTGCGAGGCGCGATTCTAGCGCATCCGGGCGGCGCCGGGAATCGCCGGGCGCGCCCCGGCGTGGCGGCCGCGTCAATAGCCGGCGAAGTCCTCGACGCGCACGGCGGCGTCGTCGACGCCGAGGTTCGCGAGCACGTCGCGCACGGCGGCGGTCATCGCCGGCGGCCCGACGACGTACCAGACGGGCGCCGAAGGATCCGCGACGTGGCGCGCGACGAGCTTTTCGTCGACGAATCCCGTTTCGCCGGTCCACGGCGGCACGGCGGCGGCGGGCTCGGACATGCAGTGGACGACCGCGAGGCGCGGCAGACGCGCGGCGAGCGCGTCCCACTCCGCGTACCACGCGGTCGCCTGCGGCGTGCGGTTGCCGTACAGCAGCGTGAAGCTGCGCGGGTCGCCGCGCCGCGCGGCGTCGCGCAGCATCGACCGGAACGGCGTGATGCCGATGCCGCCGGCGACGAGCACCACCGGCTGTGCGTCGTCGGCGAGCACGAGCTCGCCGTACGGCCCGCTCGCACGCACGGCCGCGCCGGGCGCCAGCGCCGCGAGGTCGCGCTTGAACGGAGTGCCGCGCATCCGCGTGGCGATCGTCAGGTCGTCGTCGTCCGGCGCGCTCGCGAGCGAGAACGACCGCAGGTTGCCCGCCGGGTCCGGCGCGCTCGGCGCGGCGAGCGAGAAGTCGACGTACTGGCCGGGCGCGAACGCGAATCCCGGCGGCTTCGCGAAGCGGAACGCGGTCGTGCCCTCGGCCACCGCGTGGCTGCCGAGCAGCGTGAGTGCAAACGTATCCACCGCCGGGGACTACGAAGCCGTGCCCGGATCGGCGGCGAGCGCCGCCGCGAGCCGCGCGTGGAACCCGGCGACGCGTCCCGCCGTCGCGGCCATCGTCCCGGCCGCGCGCGCCGCCTGCAGCGCCTCGGCCTCGGCCTTGAGCGTGTCCGCGATCCGCTGCGGCGGCGCCGCGGCGCCCGCCGCGAGCCGGTGGTAGACGACGCGCGTGCGCAGGAACGTGCGCGGGACCACCTGCTCGACGACGACGCCGTCGGCGTCCTCGTGCGCGAGCAGCAGCGGCCACAGGCAGTCCGGCGCGTCGGCGCCGGCCGCGGCGAGCCGCAGCTCGAGATACGTCTTCCAGTTGCAGCCGATCTCCGCGGTCGCGGTGCCGGCGTACGTCGCGGCGCCGGCGCGGGCGAACAGCGGCGTCGCGGCTTCGGGCGCGGGCGTGGTCGCGGGACCCAACGTGAACAGCACGACGCCGTGCACGTCGGCGGTGGGTAGCGGCTGCAGGTGGTTGGCCGGCGACGCACGATCGGCCGGCGCGACCGGATCCGGCGCCGTGACGAAGCGCCCGGCCAGGTCGTACGTCCAGCCGTGATAGCGGCAGCGCAGGACGTCGCAGCGGCCGGCGGGCTTCTCGACCACCTGCATGTTCTGGTGCCGGCACACGTTGCGGAACGCGCGCAGCGCGCCGTCCGCGCCGCGGACCGCGAACACCGGCCAGCCGCCGATCGTGTTCGCCGAGTAGTCGCCCGCGGCCGGCAGCTGTCCGCCGTGGCAGACCGGCAGCCACGCCGTGGCGAACACCGTGCGCTTCTCGGCCTGGAAGGCGTCGCCTTCGGTGTAGCTCGCGGCGGTGAGGACGACGGACATGCGGGCGGCCGTAGTGGGGGATCAGCTGCCGCGCATTGTATACGATATGGCCGTTGCGGCAACAGCACCTCCCGGTGCGATGCTACGCGGGCATCGGGCTTGCGTAATTGACAAAAAGCAAATAGTATACAAAACGCGACTCCCGCTCCCGTCCCGTCCACCTGCCTACGGAGGCCGTCATGGTCAAGAGCCCGTTCCGCCTCGCCCTCGAGGATGCCATCAACCAGCGCCACTCCGCCGTCCATCCGTGGAGCGAGGCGTGGACCACCGGCAAGCTCGACCGCAGGCTGCTGGGCGAGTGGGTGAAGCAGCACTACCACTACGTCAGCCACTTCTCCGAGTGGCTCGCGACCGTCTACGCGAACTGCCCGCACTGGGACGTCCAGCACTTCCTGCTCGAGAACATCACCGAGGAGGAGGGCTTCGTCGGCAGCGCCGACTTCGAGCCGGTCCGCCACTCGGCGCTGCTGCTCGAGTTCGCCGAGACCTGCGGGATGCCCAAGCAGGAGGTGCTCGACGCGCAGAAGGACGGCGGCCTGCTGCCGGAGACGCTCGGTCTGCAGAGCTGGTGCCACCGGCAGTCGACGCGGCCGTTCGTCGAGGCGCTGTCGGGCCTGCTCGTCGGGCTGGAGTCGCAGGTGCCGGCGATCTACAGCAAGACCACGCCGCCGCTCCTCGAGAAGTACGGGTTCACCGAGGACGAGGTGACGTTCTTCACGCTGCACATCGTCGCCGACCAGGAGCATGGCGACCGCGGCTACGAGATCGTCGAGAAGTACGCGACGACGCCGGAGCAGCAGGCGACGTGCGTCGGCCTCGTGCGCGAGGCGGCGATGATGCGCCGGCTCTACCTCGACGGCCTGTACCGGAAGTTCCTCGCGCCGGGCGTGGCCGAACAGAAGAAGGCCGCGTAGCGAGCCGCCGAACATGCCGCGGGCGATCGATCGCCCGCGGCGACGCGCCGCCGCCGACTCGCCGCCACTGCCGAAAGGGACACGATGCACCAGTACCAAACGCTGACGCTGGACGAAGCGCACCTGATCCTCGACGCCGCGCAGCGGAAAGCGGAGGAACTCGGGGTTCCCGAGGTGCTCTGCGTGGCCGACAACGCCGGCTACCCGATCGCGCTGCGCCGCCTCACCGGCGGCAAGGTGACGAGCGTGCAGATCGCGATGAACAAGGCGTTCACCGCGGCCGGCCACCGCAAGCCGACGCACAACTACAAGAACGCGCTGCCCGGCGAGGAAGCCTTCGGCATCTTCACGCAGCACGAAGGCCGCTTCACCGTGTTCGTCGGCGGCTTCCCGATCTTCGTCGACGGCGAGTGCGTGGGGTCCGTCGCGGCCTCCGGCGGCAACGGCGAGCAGGACATCGCCGTGTGCGAGGCCGGCATCGCCGCGTTCATGCGCTCGCTCGGCCGCTGACCGCGCCGCCGTGACCGCGTACGCCAACCACGTCGCCGGGCAATGGCGGCCGGCCGCCGGCGGCGCGACGTTCGACGACCGCAACCCGGCGGACGAGGACGACCTCGTCGGCACGTTTCCCGACTCCGACGCGCGCGACGTCGACGCCGCGGTGACGGCGGTCGCGCGCGCGTGGCCGGCGTGGGCCGCGCGCAGTCCCGAGGCGCGCGCCGCCGTGCTCGAGAAGGCGGCCGACGTGATGGCGGCGCGCGCCGACGCGATCGCCGCCGAGCTGACGCGCGAGGAGGGCAAGACGCTCGACGAGGCGCGCATGGAGGCGCGGCGGATCGCCGCCAACTTCCGGCTCTACGCGGGCGAGGCGCTGCGGCTCAAGGGCGAGACGTACGCGGCGGAGGCGGGCCAGTTCGTGCTGTCGCTGCGCGGCCCGGTCGGCGTCGTCGCCGTGATCACGCCGTGGAACTTTCCGCTGTCGATGGCGGCGCGCAAGATCGCGCCGGCCCTCGCCGCCGGCAACGGCGTGCTGTTCAAGCCCTCCGAGGTCGCACCGCTGATGGGCCAGCGGCTGACCGAGGTGCTGCTCGAGGCCGGCGTGCCGCCGGACCTGCTCGCGCTCGTGCACGGCCGCGGCGCGCAGGTCGGCCGCGCGATCACCGCCGACCGCCGCGTGAACGCGCTGACGTTCACGGGCTCGTACGCGGTCGGCCGCGAGATCCAGGCCGCGCTGTCCACCGACACGCGCTGCCAGCTCGAGATGGGCGGCAAGAACGCGACGCTGGTGCTCGCCGACGCCGACGTCGAGCGCGCGGCCGCGATCGTCCAGCGCGGCGCGTTCGGCCTGACCGGTCAGGCGTGCACCGGCACGAGCCGCGTGTTCGTCGCCGAGCCGCTGCGCGAGCGGCTGACCGCGCGCCTCGCGCAGGCGGCCGACGCGATCCGCGTGGGCCCCGGCACGGCGCCGGGCGTCCAGATGGGGCCGCTCGCGAGCCGCGCGCAGTTCGACAAGGTGCGGGCGTACATCGACGTCGGGCGCGCCGAGGGCGCGCGCGTCGTCGCCGGCGGCGAGCGCGCGACGGGCCCGGGCATGGAGCGCGGCCACTTCGTGCGGCCCACGGTGTTCTCCGACGTCCCGGCGGGCAGCCGGCTGCTGCGCGAGGAGATCTTCGGTCCGGTGGTTGCCGTGCGCGGCTTCGCCACGCTCGACGAGGCGATCGCGCTCGCCAACGACACCGAGTACGGGCTCGCGACGTCGGTCGTGACCAACGACCTCGCCGCGGTGCTGCGCGTCGCGCGCGAGGTCGACAGCGGGGTGGTCAAGGTCAACGCGCCGACGACCGGCGTCGCGCTCAATGCGCCGTTCGGCGGCTTCCGGCACTCGAGCAACCAGGCGGCGAAGGAGCAGGCCGGCGCGAACGTGATGGACTTCTACACGCAGATCAAGACCGTATACTTGGCCGCGCCATGACGCGACCTTCACCCCGAGGAGCCACTGCGATGAGATTCCTGCCGACGCTGGTCCTGCTGACGGCCTGCCTGCTGCTGCCGCTGCCGGGCGCCGCCCAGCCGTACCCGAACAAGCCGATCAAGATGGTGGTCAGCACGGTGCCGGGGCCGCTCGACACGTTCGTGCGCATCCTCGCGGAGAAGATGTCGGCGTCGCTGAAGCAGCCGATCGTCATCGAGAACAAGGCGGGTGCCGGCGGCAACATCGCGGCCGAGCTGGTCGCGAAGTCGCCGCCGGACGGCTACACGCTTCTGTTCGCGATCGACACCACGTTCACCGTGAACCCGGGCCTGTACAAGAAGCTGCCGTTCGACCCGGTCAAGGACTTCGTCGCGATCTCGGTGCCGGTGACGTACGGCCAGATGCTGACCGTGCATCCGTCGGTGCCGGCCAACAACGTGGCGGAGCTGATCGCGCTGTCGAAGCAGAAGCAGCTCTCCTACGGCTCCGGCGGCAACGGCTCGCCCAGCCACCTCGTGTCCGCGTACTTCCTCGCCACCGCCGGCGCCAGCATGACGCACATCCCGTACAAGGGCACGGGCCAGTCGGTGGTCGACGCGCTCGGCGGCCGCCTCGACATGCTGTTCGCGGTGACGACCGGCGTGCTGCCGCACGTGAAGGAAGGCAAGCTGCGCGCGCTCGCCGTGTCGAGCGGCAAGCGCTCGCCGCTCGCGCCCGACGTGCCGACGATCGCCGAGTCGGGCTATCCGGGGTTCGACGTGGCGTTCGCGTACGCGCTGATGGCGCCGGCCGGAACGCCCGACGACGTCGTGCAGCTCCTGAGCCGCGAGCTCCTGAAGGCGATGGCGCAGCCGGACGTGCAGGAGAAGAACCGCATCGCGGACTACGCGGCGACCAACCTCGACCCGAAGCAGTCGGCCGCGTGGCTCGCCGAGAACCGCGAGCGCTGGACGAAGGTGATCCAGCAGAACAACATCTCGCCCGAGTGACGGGCGCCGGCGCGGCGCGCGCGGCTTTCGCGGCATGGACGCGCTCGCGGATCCCGCGCTCTTCGTCTGCGCCGCCGCCGTCCTCGTCGGCGCGCTGATCCAGGGCACCGGCGGACTGGGCTTCGCGATGTTCGCGGCGCCGATCGTCGCGCTGGTGCGACCGGACCTCGTGCCCGGGCCATTGCTCGTCGTGGGCGTCGCGGTGTCGCTCCTCGTCACGCTGCGCGAGGCGGCGCACGTCGACTGGCGCGGCGCGGCGGTCGCGCTCGGCGGCCGCGTGCCCGGGGCGGTCGCTGCGGGGCTCGTCGTCGGGCTCGCACCGCGCTCCGCGTTCGCGGTCGCCTTCGCGCTGCTGATCCTCGCGGCGGTCGCGCTGTCGGTCACCGGCTGGCGCGTGCGCGCGACGCCGACCGCGCTCGCGGTGGCGGGCTTCGGCTCCGGCTTCATGGGAACGATCACTGCCGTCGGCGCACCGCCGATGGGCATCGCGTTGCAGCACGTCGCGCCGGCGCGGCTGCGCGCGACGATGGGTGCGTTCCTGTTCGGCGGCGGGCTGGTGTCGCTCGCCGTGCTCGGCTGGGCCGGGCGCTTCGCCGCGGCGGACCTGCGGCTCGGCCTGCTGCTGCTCGCGCCGATGGCGCTGGGCTTCGCGCTGTCGACGCCGCTGTCGCGGCGCGTCGACCCGAAGGCCGTGCGCGCGATCGTGCTCGCCGTGTCCGCGGTGTCGGCGCTGGTGCTGCTCTGGCAGCAGCGATGACCGGCGCCAGTTCCTGCAAGGAAGACGATGACCAAGCGCACGCCGCCCGCAAGTGACCCCGCGCGCAAGCGCGCACCGGCGCTGCGGCTTGCCGCCAATCCCGACCACGTCCCGCTCGGCAGCCTCGCGGCGGAGACGCTGCGGCGCGCCATCCTCACCGGCCGCTACCAGCCCGGCGACCGGCTGGTCGAGGACCGGCTGTCCACGGAGCTCGGCATCTCGCGCGTGCCGATCCGCGAGGCGCTGCGCACGCTCGCCGGCGACGGGCTGGTCGACGTGCGCCCGAACCGCGGCGCGTCGGTCGCCGCCGTGTCGTCCGCGATGGCCAACGATCTCGTCGAGGTGCGCGCGACGCTCGAGGGGTTGAACGCGCGGCTGGCCGCGCGCCACCGCGAGCCCGGCATCGTCGCCGAGCTGCGCGCGGTGCTGGCCGACGGCAACCGCGCCGCGCAGGCGCGCAGCGTCGCCGACCTCGTGCGGCTGAACGGCGAGTTCCACGACAAGCTCGCGCAGGCCGGCGGCAACGCGATCCTGTGGGACATCATGCGCACGCTGCGCGAGCGCACCGGCATCGTCTTCGCGCGCAACACGGCCACCCGCGCCGTGCAGGACTGGGACGAGCACTCGCGCATCCTCGCCGCCGTGATCGAAGGCGACGAGGAGCTCGCGGCGCTGCTCGCCACGCGCCACGTGCGACTCGCCGCCGACGCCGCGCTCGCGGCCGCGTCTGCGCCGCCGGCGCGCGGCCGGTCGGCGTGACGCACTACGACGACGCGGCGGTCGACGCCGCGCTGGCCGGCGCGGACCTGGCGGGCGAGCTCGCCCGCGCGTTTCGCGAGTTCGCGGGCGGCGCGGCGGCGATGCAGCCGCGCGTGCGCACCGATTGCGGCGCGGTGAAGCTCTCGTCGCTGGGCGCCGTGTGGCCCGGCGGCGGCGTGGCCGGCGCCAAGGTCTACACGACGATCGCCGGCCGCTTCTCGTTCGTGATCGTGCTGTTCTCCGCACAGACCGGCGCACCGCTCGCGACGTTCGACGCCGGCGCGATCACGCTGCGGCGCACGGCGGCGGTCACCACGCTCGCCGCGCGCCGCTACGCGCGCGCCGACGCCGGCACGCTCGCGCTGTTCGGCACCGGCACGCAGGCACGCGCGCACGCGGCCGCGCTGGCCGCCGCGTTCCCGCTGCGGTCGGTGCGCATCGTGTCGCGCGGCCCCGCCGACGAATTCGCCGCGAGCCTGCGTCGCACGGGCTGCGACGTGCGCGTCGCCGACGCGCGCGACGCGCTGCGCGATGCCGACCTCGTGGTCACCGCGACGCGCGCCGCGGAGCCGCTGTTCGACGGCGCGTGGGTCGCGCCGGGCACGTTCGTCGCGGCCGTCGGCTCGAGCCGGCCCGACACGCGCGAGACCGACGACGCGCTGCTCGAGCGCGCGGCGCTGGTCGTCGTCGAGTGGCGCGCGCAGACGCTCGCCGAGGCCGGCGACCTGGTGCGCGCCGATCCGCGCGTGCGCGCCCGCGTGCCGGTCGTCGAGCTCGGCGAAGCGCTCGCCGGCACGGCCGCGCCGCCGCGCGAAGGCGGCGACGTCGTGCTGTTCAAGTCGGTGGGCGTGGGGCTCGCCGACGTCGCGGCCGCCGGCCTCGCCTATCGCCGCCTGACGGCGTCGCGCGCCTGATTCGCGGCGCCACCGGCGGCGGTCGCCGCCACGGCCCCGATGGTCGCGAACAGCGCGTTGGCGAGGCTCGACTCGCGCTTGTAGAAGCCCTCCGTGTGGAACGTCTCGGGCAGCTCGAAGTGCTCGTAGTCGAGGTGGTGCAGGAATTCGTGGACGACGGTGCGCACGTACGACCGGAACGCGACGACCTGCCTCTTCTGTGCCGTGCGCATCCACACGGTGATGCGCGCGACGGCGCGGTCCTCGTCGGGCTCGTAGAGGCCGTGCAGCTCGCCGTCGAGGTCCGACGGGCGCACGGCCAGCACGCGCAGTTCGATCGGCGGGACGGCGAACCCCGCGACGAGCGCATCGACCAGCGCCTGCGTCGCGCGCTGCAGGGTCGCGCGGTCGCCGGCCGGAAGCGCGGCGCCGATTGCGGCGACCGGCGCCGTCACCGGAGCGCCCGCGGGTAGATCGACCGCGCCGATCGCATCGCTGCGGCGGTAGATCGCCTGCCGGGCGGGCGAGAGTCGGTCGTAGTAGGCGAAGGGCATCGGTGGCGCGCGGGCGTTACGCGAACGATGCCGGGCCGCGCCGGAAAAGGCAAAGGGCCGCCCGCGGGCGGCCCTGCCATCGCGTCGGCGGTGCCGGCGCGTCAGTTCTTCTTGATTTTCTCCAGCATCTTGAAGATGCCTTTCGGCGCGCCGACGAACATGCGCTTGAAGGTCTTCGGAAGGCAACGCCGCTCGAGCGTGTTGCGACGGGTGCGGGAACGTTCGGCCATGCGTGCTCCTTGTGGGGTCCGGTGTCGCGCCGGCTTTGCGGCGGCGCGCGGGTGGTCAGAAAAACCGATATTTTACAGCACCTTGCTCGTCCCTGTCACCGGTGCGCAGCAGGTCGCCGATCGTCGGCAGCGGCGGGTCGATCGTCACGTCGTAGCGGATCGTCCGCGCCGGCGCGGCCGGCTGCCCGGGCGGGGCGACCCACGCGAACTCCAGCGTCGCCTCCCCGCGGGCCAGCGCACGGAACCGGAACGCGGTCGTGTCGGCGACGCCGACGAGTCCCGGCGGCTTCGGGGCCGGCGTGAAGTCCGGCCCGCCGATGAGCGCGAGATTGGGGCTGCCCGACTTCAGCACCCAGCCGTAACCGGAGGCCGGGTCGGGCGGCAGGCTCACCACCAGCGGATTGCCGGCGCGCATCGCGACTGCACCGCCGTCCGGCGGGGCCGCGACCTCGTCACGCGAGATCGACGCGCAGGAGGCGAGGCCGCACGCGGCCGCCAGCGCCAGCGTCGCGTGCATCCGGTTGCAGGGGTGAGGGGTCATCGCGGTGCTCCTTGCGCGGTTCGTGGGCCCTAGTCTGCCGCGCGCGGGCCGCGGCGCGCAACCCGCCTATTCGACGGCGATCGTGTAGCGGGCGGTCTTCGCGGCCGGCACGCCGGTCTCCCACGCCCGGCGGTACTCGAGCTGCAGCACGGCCTGTCCGGCCTGCACGCCGCGAAACCGGAAGACGTTGACGCCGCCGGCGCCCACCATCCGCGGGTCCGCGCCCTTGCCGACGTAGATCCGCTCGCCGATCTGCTCCAGCTCCGGCGGCAGGTTGGCGGGCAGCTGCCACTGGAAGCCCGTCGTCGGGTTGGCGTCGAGCAGGATCTTGACCTCGGCGCCGCGCGCGAGCGCGACGCGCGTGCCGTCGGCGGCGTTGTCGAGCTCGACGTTCTTCGCCGAGTCCGGCGGCGGAAAGATCGCCCTCGGGGCGGGCGCGCTCGGCGCGGCGCTCGGCGCGGCGGCCGGTGCGGCGGCCGGTGCGGCCGGTGCGGCCGGTGCGCTCGGCGCCGGCGCCGCGCAGGCGGCGAGCACCGCTGCCGCGACGACCGGGACGGCCAGGCGCCGCAAGTCCGCGCTCACAATCCCGCCGCCGCGCGCAGGGCGTCGGCCCGATCGGTGCTTTCCCACGTGAACTCCGGCTCGTCGCGACCGAAGTGCCCGTACGCCGCCGTCTTGCGGTAGATCGGGCGCAGCAGGTCGAGCATCTGGATGATGCCCTTCGGGCGCAGGTCGAAATGGGCGCTCACGAGCTGCGCGATCTTCTCGTCCGGAATCTTGCCGGTGCCTTCCGTGTAGACGGTCACGTTCATCGGCTTCGCGACGCCGATCGCGTAGGCGACCTGCACCTGGCACTGCCGCGCGAGGCCCGCCGCGACGACGTTCTTCGCGACGTAGCGCGCCGCGTACGCGGCCGACCGGTCGACCTTCGACGGGTCCTTGCCCGAGAACGCGCCGCCGCCGTGCGGCGCCGCGCCGCCGTAGGTGTCGACGATGATCTTGCG
>JAYRNW010000059.1:0-13983 GCA_041911995.1 Casimicrobiaceae bacterium
CCGCGGCCCGCGAGCTCGGCCAGGTGGTCGCGCAGCGTGGCCGCCGCGTACGCCTGCAGCGCGGCGTCGAGCGTGGTCGCGATGCGCGCGCCCGGCGCCTTCGCCGCCTTCGCCGCGACGTGCGGCGCCAGGTTCACGCGCGGCGGCAGCCGGTAGCCGCCGGCCAGCGCGACGGACGCCAGCGCGCGGACCGGCTCGCAGGCGGCGCCCGGATCGACGGCGGCCGCGACGGCGCAGGCACGCTGCGCGACCAGCGCGGGCTTGGCCGCCGGCGCGCGCAGCAGCGCGACGAGGATCGCCGCCTCGCGCGCGTCGATGCCGCTCGGCGCCTTGCCGAAGAGGCCCTGCGCCGCCGCGCGCAGGCCGGTCAGTTCGCCGCGGTACGCCGACAGGTTGACGTAAGCCTCGAGGATCTCGCGCTTGCTCCACGTCTTCTCGATGGCGAGCGCGGTTTCCGCCTGGTCCCACTTCTGCGCAAGCGTCCGCGGCTCGCGGCCGCCGGGCCGCAGCGCCGGGTCGAGCATGGCCGCCAGCTGCATCGTCAGCGTGGAGCCGCCGCGCGGCCGCCGGCCGTCGAGCGTGCGCCAGACGCTGTCCCACGCGGCGACCGCGAGGCCCGGCCAGTCCACACCGCCGTGGTCGTAGAAGCGCTTGTCCTCGCCGGCGACCAGCGCGGCGGCGAGCGCGGGCGACACGTCGGCGAGCGCCACCCATTCCAGCCGCCGCACGTGCGCGTCGGCGCGCACTTCGGACAGCGGCGCGCCGTGGCGGTCGACGAGCAGTGCCTCCGACGACACGTGCGCCGCCCGCACGTCGGCGAACGACGGCGGCGGCGCACCCGCCTGCGCCGCGGCGGCGGCGAGCCACAGGCCCGCGCACGCGACGCAGCGCACGCCGCGCATCACGGCGCGACGCTCCACGCGGCGTTCGGCGCCTCGCCGAACATCTCGGGCGCGTACATCGCCTCCACGCGCGTCGCCGGCAGGTTGAACGCACCGGGGTTGTCGAGCCGCACCGTGTACTCGACGACGAAGCGGCCCTTCGGCACGTAGCGGTAATAGGCGCGAAACGCCGCGAACGTGCGCTCCTCGAACGCCGGCCACACGGTCCCCTGCCGCCGCTCGCCGTGGGTGGGGTGCGTCGACTCGCGGCCACGCCCGGGGCCGAGGGCCGTGCTGCCGGCCGGCAGCGGGTCGTCGAGGACGACCCACGCCATGTCCGACTGCGCGTCGACCTCCAGCCGCACGCGCGCGACGTCGCCCTGCCGCCACGTGCCCGGCGTCTGCTGGCGGACCGGCGTCACCGTGCGCGTCACGCGGTAGCCGCTCGCGAGCGGGCTCGTCAGCGGAATCGCCGCGATGCTTTGCAGCGTGATCCACGGCGCGCCGGTGCCGTCGTGGCGCATCGTCGCCGTCTGCGGGCCGTCGGGCCACGGCAGCCGTTCGGCGAACGTCTTCGCGGCGTCGGCCGGCTTCCACGCATGCGAGAACGAGCGGTCGACAAGCGTGGCCACCGTCGTGCCGGTCACGGGGGTCGTCTCGAAGCGCGCCGAGAACTTCGCGAGCGCGACCACGCCCCATGCATTGGCGACCGTCGTGTTCCAGCGGCCGCGCTGCATCCGCGACAGCGTGCCGCGCACGAGCCGCGGCACGTCGTCCTTCCACGCGGGCACGTCGGCGAGCGCGACGATCAGCTTGTTGGCGTTGGAGTCCGCCGAGATCATGAGCCACCACAGCGCGTCGGTCTTCTCGGTCGAGAAGCCCAGCGTCGTGCCCTGGAAGTTCAGGCGCGCGCGCAGGATCTGCTCGGCCGCCTTGATCCGCTCGTCGTGGCGCGGCAGCTTCGGCTGGCGCTTGAGGATCAGGTACCAGTCGATCACCGCCGACGTCGGCCACAGGTTGGGCTCCAGCGCGACGCTGTCCAGCCACTTGGCGTTGAACGGCTCGGCGCGGCGCGACAGCGCCTCCAGCGCCGCGATCTTGCGGATGGCGAGGTCGGCGGTCGGCAGCGCCGAATTGCGCAGCACGCGCCCCTCGACGAAGCCGATGAGCGCCTGCTCCATCCGGGCGCGCTCGCGCTCGGGAATCGCGTAGCCCGCCTCCGTCGCGATCGACAGCACGTACGCGGTCAGCGCGTCGTCGCCGTCGCGCATGATCGGCCAGAACTTGACGAGGCCGTCGCGGTCGAGGTGGTCGGGCAGGCTCGCCATCACCGCGCTCCAGCGCGCGGCGTCGCGCAGGCCCACGGCAATCGACGCACGCTGCTCGAAGCACGTGAACGGATAGCGCGACAGGAAGTCGCGCACGCCGGGCAGCTCGCCGGCGAGCTTCGCCTGCACCTGCACGTTGACGCCGCCACGGCCGGCGATCGCGTCCGCGGGCCGCTGCACGGGCTCGCTGCGCGGCGCGTCGAGCTGGAAGAGCGTCGCCTGGTACGTGCGGTCCGGCACCGCCGGCACCACGCGCTGCGCGACCTTCAGCGCGTCGCGCGCCGCGGCCGCGTCGGCCGGCGCGTTACGCTCGGCGGCGGCGACCTGCCAGTCGAGCGCCGGGGCGCCCGTGGGCGCGGTCATCTCCCAGTCCACCGTGCGCGCCTGCCCCGGTGCCAGCGTCACCGTGCGCGGATCGAGCGCGGGCGCCGGCGCGCCGGCCGCCGTCACGCGCGCCTCGACCGCGACGTCCATCGGCCGCGCCGACGCGTTGCGCACGGTGAACGTGGCGCGGTAGCGGTCGCCGTCGCGCACGAGCGGCGGCAGGCCGGACAGCAGCATCAGGTCCTGGGTGGAGCGGATCGACGCGGCGCCGGTGCCGAAGAGCCCGGTGCCGGCCGAGGCGACCGCGACGATGCGGAAGCTCGTCAGCGAGTCGTTGAGCGGGATCTCGACGGTCGCGTTGCCGGCGTCGTCGAGCGGCACGCGCGCCTTCCACACGAGCAGCGTGTCGAAGAGCTCGCGCGACGACGCGCGGCCGCCGCCGCCGCCCGCCGGCACGGCCTTGCGCCCGAAGTGGCGCTTGCCGATCACCTGCATCTGCGCGGTCGCCGTGTCGACCTCGTCGCCGCGGCGCGCCATCATCGCATCGAGGAGCTTCCACGAGTCGTTGGGCAAGAGCTCGAGCAGCCCCTCGTCGACGGCCGCCAGCGCCACCTCGCTGCCCTTGGGCGGCGCGCTGCCGTCGGGCCGGCGCACCGCGATCGTCGCCGTCGCCTTGTCGCGCACCTTGTACACGTCGCGCGCGGGTGTCACCTTCACGCCGAGCTCGTGCGCCTGCCAGCCGACCTTGAGTTCCGCGAGACCCATCCGGAACGCCGGCTTCGCGAGGTCGACGAGCGCGGTGGGCGCGACGCCGCCGATGCGCCCGCGCACGAGGAACGCCGACACGAACACGTTCGGCGCATAGTTGCCCTTCATCGGCACCTCGAGCACCGGCTGGCCGCGGTTCAGCGTCGTCACGAACGCGTCGAGCACGCCCTCGCGCTCGATCGTCACCAGCACCGTGGCCTCCTTGAACGGCGAGCGCACCTGCAGCCGCGCCACGGCCCCCGGCTCGTAGCGCTTCTTCTCCGGCAGGAGGTCGATGCGGTCGTTGTCGGAGGCGGCGAGCCACTGGTCGTCCTCGGTGGCCACCCACGCGTCCGCCCGCGCGACGGCGGGCCGGCCGTCCGCGTCGGCGGCGCGCGCGCGCAGGATCAGGTTGCCGGTCGCAGGCGGCGGCATCTCGCAGATCAGGAGCCCCAACCGGTCGGTGGTGCCGGTGCACAGGTCGCCCGCGCGCGTCGTGTCGGTGCCGTGCTCGTACGCGTAGAAGCCGCCGATCAGCCGCCGCCGGTGCGAGAAGTACTCGCGCTTGAACGCGTCGGTCGCCACGCGCACGCCCGCGACCGGCTTGCCGGCCAGGTCGAGCGCGACGACCGCGAACTTGAGGCGCTCCTTCGACGCGACCCAGCTGTCCGGCTTGATGCCGAGCACGACCTTCGCCGGCCACAGCGCGACGCGCGTGGCCGCGGTCAGCGTCTCGCCGTTGGGATCGCGGTATTCGAGCTCGGCGACCATCTCGCGCGGCTCGCCCGCCTTCTCGACGTTGGTGACGCGCGCGCGCGCGCCGCCGGACGCGTCGAGCGTCAGCGGCAGCGCGGTGCCCCGCTGCGCCGGCGGCGCGCCGGAAGCGTCGGGCTCGTCCATGTCCGGGTCGGCGAACACGGAGCCGTCGAAGCGCGCAGCCGAATCGCCCTGTTCGTCGCGCCCCTCCTTCACGTCGCCGCCGGCGAACGTCCAGTCGTCGTAGTCGGCGAACGTCACGCGCTTGCCCTCGACCTGCGTGCGCAGCGTGACCGGCAGCCCGCCGGCGCCGCCGCCCGCGAGGTAGTTGACCTGCACGTCGAAGTCGACGGCACCCGGATTGACCAACGGCGCTCCGACGGCCTGCAGCCGCGCGCGCATCAGCGGCACACGGAACGCCTCGACGCGGAACGTGCCGGCGACCCGCTCCTGCGCCTCCTTCGCGTTGGGCGCCAGCGTGTCGTTGACGAGGATCTGGTACGTGCCGGTGTAGGCGTCCTTCGGCACGGCGAACGACGCCTCGCCGGCGGCCGGCGTGGCGCCGCCGCTCCAGCGCACCGGGACCTCGTACTCCTGCTCGGAGCCCAAGTGCCGGATCGTCAGCGTGTCCTCCAGCGCGCGGCGCGGCGGCAGCGCGAAGCCCGCGCCCGTCTGCTGGCGCACGAAGAGCTTCATCGAGACGGTCTCGCCGCCGCGGACCAGCGACCGGTCGAGCACCGCGTGCGCGAGGTACGGCCCGTTGTAGCTGCCGGTCGGCACGTTGAACCGCCACGGCGCGATGCCCTCGCCCCAGCTCGTGAACGCGAACGCGGTGTCGCCTTCCGTCCGCGCGGTCACGAAGTATTCGCGCATCCCTTCCTCGGTCGCGCACGACGGCAGGCTCTCGCGCTCCGGCAGCGCCTTCGCGACGCGCGCGATGCCCGCGGCGTCGGTGCGCCCTTCCCAGTGCACCTTGCCGCCGCAGTCGCGCACGACGACCTCGGCGTTGGCGACCGGCGCCGCGTCGGCCAGTTGCGTCACCCACACGAGCGACGACTCGCGGCCGAGCTTCACGTGCACGCCGAGGTTGGTGACGAGCACCGCCGCGCGCACGTAGAACGGCTTCGGCGCGCCGAGCAGCGCGGCGCCCAGCTTCGGGCTCGCGAGCTCGACCACGTAGAAGCCCGCCTCCTTCAGCGGAATGCCGACGACCTCGAACGCCTTGGCGCCGCCCGGCTTGGGCACGGAAATGCGCGTCTTCACGTCGCCCGGCCGGAACACCGAGCTCGCGAAGCCGTTGCGCTTGACCGTCCACTTCTCGGTCTTGTCGTCGTACTCGCGCTCGATCTTGTTGGCGACCGCGAGCCGGCGCAGCCACGCGACGACCTGCATCTCGTCGCCGCGCTTCACCTGCGCGACCTGCCCGGGGATCGGCGCGTCCTTCGCCGCCGCCGCCGCCGCGCGGACCGCCGCGACCTCGCCCGGCAGAACCGGCTCGACGTTGCGCACCGTCACCGGCAGGAGCGGCGTCTCGTTGCCCGGCAGCACGCGCTCGAGGATGCCGAAGTCGGCGGCGAACTTGGCGAGCGGCGGGTTCTCGTCGGTGCGCACGGCAAGCGGAAACGACCGCGCGTTGGCGAGCGTGCGGCCGGCGTCGTCCTTGAGGCCGTCCGGCAGCTCGATGCGGAACGCCGACTTCTCCGGCAGCCCCGGTCCGAACGACACCGTGTCGATGCCCTCCCCCGTGTCCTTCGGCAGCGTCGCCGGCCACGCCTTCCCGGCGGCGTCGACGAGCCGGATCCGCTGCGCGTCCGCCTTCGCGATGGGTGCCGTGAAGTTCACCGTCAGCGGCAGGATCGGGATGCACTGCGCGTCGCGGTTGACGCGCTCGCAGGAGAACGACGCGCGGAACGCCGGCCGCACCTTGAACGCGAGCGCCTGCACCGACGACGTCGCCACGCCGGTGGTGGCCGCGATGCCCTTGCCCCAGACGAGCTTCACGTCGGCGCCCTGCGGCAGCGTGCGCGCGCAGGCGAGCGTGACGAGCGGCGAATCGGGCGCGTCGCGCAGCCGCAGGAACTTGTCCTGGTCGCTGCCCGTGGCCGGCAGGCGGAACAGGAAGCCGCGCGTGCGGCCCTCGTCACCGTCGAGCAGCAGCACGCGCAGGTACGACGCGGCGAACGACTTGCGGTTGTCGAGGATCGTCCGGCGCTCGCTGCCGGTGACGAGGCGCACGCCGATCTCCTCGTTGACGCCGGCCGCAATGCAGTGCGCGTTGGCGACGATGGTCTCCGGCTTCACCGGCGCGTCGAGCCCCAGCACGAACACCTGGTTCTCGTCGATGCGGCTGCCTTCCCACGGCAGGCTGCGCAGGATCGCCGGGCCCCCGGTCGAGAACGCGAAGCGCTGCCCGCCTTCGACCGGCTTGCCCGCGGCGTCGGCGAGCCCCGCCTTCAGCGTGAACGTGCAGCGCACGCCGGCCGGCAGGTCGCGCGCGAAGTCGTACACCCAGTTGCGCGTGTCCGCCCAGCGCCCGGTGCCTTTCTCGGCGCAGTCGACGGTGAACGGGTCGGGCAGCCGCGGATCGCCGAACGCGACCATCGGCTGCGCGAAGCGCGCGGCGACCTGGCGCACGCCCTTCACTTCGCCCTGCGGGCTGAAGAACTCGACCGGCTGCGCGTGCAGCGCGGCGGCGACGCCGAGCGCGGCGGCGGCGAGCGCGTGCAGCGCGCGGGAGGGTGACGGGAACCGGAGCAGCGTCATGCCAGGGACCTCGCGTCGTTCCGGCGTGACGGCAGGCGGCGGCCGCGCGGCCGGATGCGCGCGGCGCCGATGCGCATTAGATCACCAACCATGCCGGCGCGAACGGCGCAATGCGGGAGAACCGACGAGCGATCGTGGCGAACCGATGGCAGTCGGCCGGGGACTTCAGCGGTGGCAGGCGCCGGTGCCGGCGTCGAGCGGCGCGCCGCCGCCGGCCGGCACGAACTGCCAGGCGTACTCGCCGCCGCCCAGCGTCAGCCGCAGCACGCCCCACTTCGCGTTCTGCCGGAACTCGCTGTTCGGCAGCGGCGGCCCGAGCGGGTTGAACTCGTGGCCGCCGGTCCCGACGACGAACTGGCGGACACCGCGCGCGAGGTCGAGCGTGCCGTCGGCGGCCTGCGGCGCGAACCGCTCGTAGATGTGCTCGTGCCCGGACAGCACCATTTCCACGCCGGCCGCGTGCAGCGCGGCGAAGAACGGCCGCATCGCCGTGACGCTGCCGTAGTTCGCGCCGGAATTGAACGCCGGATAGTGCCAGTACGCGATCGTGCACGTCACGTCGGCCGACCTGGCGAGATCGGCCGCCAGCCACGCGTACTGCGCCGACTGCGCCGACACGTCGGCGAGGCTGTTGAGCGCGATGAAATGCCAGCCCGCGTAGTCGAAACTGTAGTAGCCGCGGCGGTCGGGGCCGGCCTGCGCGCCGAAGTACCCGAAGTACCCTTCGGCGTTGGCCGTGTAGTAGTCGTGGTTGCCCGGAACGGGGTGGATCCGGTCCTTGACCGCGCCCCACGTCGGGTGGAAGCAGTTCGCGAACTCGGTGGGCGTCCCGTCCTCGTACGCGTGGTCGCCCAGCGTGAGCACGATGCCGTCGGCGGGACCGACGAGCGCGGCGGTCTTCGCCGCACCGCTCCCGGCCGCCGGGCCGTTGAAGCACTGCGCGATGTCGCCGGCCGCGACGACGGTCGTCGGCACCGGCGCCACGCAGCCGATCACGCCGATGCCGGAGCCCTCGGCGATCCACCCCTGCGAGAGCATCTGCGCGCGCGTCGCGAGGCGCGTCGTGTAGCGGTGGTTCGGTGCGCCCGACCGGCCGTCGTTGTACAACCGGTAGAGCGGCACCGTCGCGCCGGCGCAGCCGCCGTTCGCGTCGGCAAGCGCGAACGCGAACACCTCACCCTCGAACGTCCAGTCGCGGTTGCCCTTCACCGTCGCGCACTCCGCGGCGAACGGCGTGTAGAAGTGCGAGCTCTTCGGCGCGAACGTCTGCCCCGTCCAGAAGCGGCACACGTTCGCCGTCCCGGCGGTCCCGACGTCCTGCACGCCGAACGCCTCGCCGGTGCGTTGCCAGCCGCCGATCGCGCCGGCGTCGAGCTTCGCGATCTCCTGCACCGACGCCGTCACGAAGTAGTGGCCGTAGGCCGCGTGGTAATACTCGACGGCGGTCGGCGCCGCGGCCGCCACGGCGTACGGCAGCAACGTGCCGAGCGCGACAGCCAGCCAGCGGCGATGCCTGCGCAGCGGCGCGCGCGCCGGGCCGGATCCGCTGCTACTTGCATTCCCGTTCGAATTCATACGGACCGGTGAACGCATAGTCGAGCCACGCCATCCGCTCGTTCAGGAACCGCCGCACGAACGCGACTTCCTCGGCGTGGTTCGCGAACACGTAGTAGTTGGTGAGCGGCAGGTCGAAGATCGGCCAGCGCGCGAAGTTGCGCTGCTGCGCGGCGGCGAGCCGGCGCTCGAACGTGTCGATGCTGACGTTGACGAAGGTCTCCAGCGCCGCCCGCTTCTGCTTCCAGCGCCCGAGCGTCAGCGCGAGGAAGTCGGGGCTGTCGAGCAGCCGGCTGAACCAGTTGGGGATGTAGGGCTTGCTGACCCAGCAACCCCACGTGAGCCAGTTGTCGAAGTAGTTGACGTTGCCGGCGCTGCGGTCGAAGTCCCAGAGCGGGCCCATGTTGAGCAGCCGGTCCCTCGGATCGGCCGCGGCCGCCGTGTCCTTCCACATGAAGTCGCTGGAGATGAAGAGCGCGTCGTTGTTGCGGACGAACTCCTGCAGCAGGTACCAGTCGGCGTAGCTCGCTTGGTGGATGCCCGCGAGCTTTCGCGGTCCGTAGAGGTCGGCCTCGACTTCCGCGAGCAGCTTCTTCACGTAGGCGAGCTGGTCCGGCGTGATCGCCGCCTCGTCGGGCGTGTCGATGCAGATGGGCACCTGCGCGGCCGTCACCACCTGCAGGCTGAAGTCCGTGCCGTTGTAGCAGTCGAGGCGCGAATCCACCTCGACGATGTAGCCGCCGTCGACCTCGCCGGTCGCCGGATTGGTGCTCATCTTCCGGAGGTTCAGCCGCGCGGGGTCGATGCGGATGTCCTCGGTCAGCAGGTAGACGCCGACGTAATCGTCGTTGAGCCAGACTTCGACGTGCTGCCCGGCCGGCGTCCACTTGAGGCCGTCGTTGAAGACGCTGCTGCCGCCCAGCGAGAGCGCCAGCTTGTTGCGGATCAGCGACCGGTCGAACCAGTCGGCGAGCAGCGCCCAGTTGCGCTGCTTCTTCATCCCGAGCACGTCGGCGATCGCCGCGTACTTGGTGTCGTTGGAGAACTGGACCTTGTACGGATTCTTGGGCTGGCCCCACGTCGAGTGGCCGCGCCCGCGGATCTTCCCATTCAGCGTCACCGTCGGCACGGCGGCGGCGGGATTGGTGAGCTCGTACGTCGCGTCGACGTACTCCTCCTTCGACACGATCGGCACGCCGTCCTTCGTCGCGATGCGCAGCTGCGGCACGTCGGTCAATGCGCTCGGAAATGCCGCGATCACGCTCGCGAGCGCGCCGCGCGCCGAGAGGTCGAGCGCGAGCCCGTTCGCCTTCAGCGCGACGACGACGGCCTTCGCGACCGACTGCTTGAGCGATCCGGCGGCGGCGGGCGCGGCGAGCTTGAGGTCGTAGTACGGCGGCAATCCCAGGATGCCGCGCACGAGGTCCTCGCCGAGCCGGTAGTCGCCCTGCGCCGTCAGGTGGACGAGGGTCGAGAACGGCGTGATGTCGGTGCCGTACGCGGCCGCCGGGGACGCCATCCGGTACGAGGCGTCGACGGTCGCCTGCGGCTCCCCGCTGTCGCGCGACCGGCCGGCGACGATCTCGGCCACCAGCGGCGCCGCCGCGGCGGCCGCGGGGACCGCGAGCCGGTAGGCGCCGCCCGTGTCGGTGTACGCCTGCGGCTCGCTCGCGTCGCAGCGCCCGTTGCGGTTGGCGTCGGCGCAGACCAGCGCCAGCTCGATGGTGCCGTCGATCACGCGGCCGGTGATCGCCTGCGGCTCGACGACCGGCGGCGCGCAGCCGATCACGCCCGCGCCCGCGCCCTCCGCGGTCCAGCCCGCCGCCAGCATCTGCGTGCGGATCTCGGGCCGCGTCGTGTACCGGTGGTTCGGCGCGCCGGAGGCGCCGTTGTTGTACAGCCGGTAGAGCGGCAGCGTGCCGGTGGGACACGCACCCGCGGCATCGGGCAGCCGCAGCGCGAACACCTCGCCCTCGAACGTCCAGTCGCGGTTCGCCATGACAGTCGCGCACTCCGCGGCGATTGGCGTATAGAAGTGCGAGCTCCGGGGCGCGAACGTCTGCCCGCTCCAGAACCGGTAGACGCTGGCGGAGCCGGCGGCCCCGAGGTCGAGCACGCCGAACGTCTCGCCGGTGCGGCGCCATCCGGGCAGCACGCCGGCATCGAGCGCGGCGATCTCCGCCGGCGACGACGCGACGCAGTAATTGCCGTAGGCGCTGTGGTAGAACTCGACGGCGATGGACGGGGCGGCGACGGCCGCGCCCGCCATCATCCCGCTCGCGGCGGCGAGCAGGCAACGGACGATGGTACGCATGGCCTTTCCTTGACCGCAGGCCGATGCGTCGCGGGGCGAGCAACGGCCCACGCACGAGTGTCTACGAATCGATTGTGGCGCTGCGGTCCGTGCCCGCGTTGACCAAGGTCAAGCGCGCGCCGGAAAGAAAATCGCTTCGGGGAGGTCCCGGGGCGCTTCCGTGCGCCGTTCAGTCCGCCGCCGCAAGCGCAGCGCCTGCGTCGCCCCAGCCGGTGCGCGCGCGCACGAAGCGCACGATGTGGTCGATCGCGCGCCGCGCCTCGGGCAGGAAGCCCGCGAGCTGGAACACGTGCGCGACACCGGGCCACAGCTCGAGCTCGACGTCGACCCCTGCGGCGAACGCCCTGTCCGCCGCGCGAGTGGCCTCGTCGCGCAGGAGCTCGGTGGTGCCGGCCTGGAACAGCAGCGGCGGCAGGCCGCGGAAGTCGGCGAACAGCGGCGACACGTGCGGATCGGTGTACTGGTGCGGCGAGGACACGTACAGCCGCCGCAGCACGAGCAGGCTCGCGAGCCGGATCATCGGATCGCGGCCGTCGAACGTCGCCATGCTGGGGCTGCCCATCGTGCAGTCGAGCGCGGGCGACAGCAGCACCGCGCACGCCGGCAGCGGCAGCCCGGCGGCGCGCGCGCGGAGGAGCGTCACCAGCGCCAAGTTGCCGCCGGCGGAGTCGCCGGCGAGCACGATGTTGCGCGGATCGAGCCCCTGCGCCAGCAGGCCGCGGTAGGCGGCGTGGCAGTCCTCCACGGCCGCCGGGAACGGGTGCTCGGGGGCGAGGCGGTAATCGGGGATGAGCGCCCGCGCGCGCAGCGGGCCGCAGATGCGGCCGGCGAGCGATGCGTGCGCGTTGGGAAAGCGGAACGCGAACGACCCGCCATGCAGGTAGAGCACCACGCGCTCGGCGCGCACGTCGGGGGCGACGACCCACTCGCCGGCGACGCCGCCGATCGCGACCGGGCGGCGCTCGAGCGGCGGCGCGACCCGGAACTGGCGCGCGTCGAGCTTCTCGTAGTGCCGCCGCAGCGCGATGACGTCGTCGTCGTCCGACAGCGGGCGGCCGAGCGTCAGCCGCAGCAGCGCGTTGAGCGCCTGGCTGCGCAGGCTGGGCCTGACCTCGATCTCCCGGTGGTACTCAGGGCGGCGGTGCATGTCGGCGTCCGGCGTGACGAGCGATTCGCGGTTGGACGCGCAATCGCGGCCGCAAGTTCGCGCGGCTACCGCCGGCGGGTGATCCGGTACACCGACGCCGGCGGCACGTTCGCGAGGGTACCGCCGATGCGCTCGGCGCGCAGCCCTAGCCGCGCGAGGACCGCCGGCGGAATCGGCGGGCCCAGCCGGTACGTGAACTGGTAGAAGCAGCCGCCCGGAGCCAGATGGTGGAACGCCCCCTTCAGCACCCCCATCACGTCCCACAGCGGCATCAGCACCAGCGGCAGCCCGGACACGACGGCGCCCGCGCGCTGGCCGGCGAACACCTCGACACCGGCGAGCTTCGTCGCGTCCATGTTGAGCACCCGCGCCGACGGGAAGTGCGCCTCCAGCCGCCGTGCGAACCTGCCGGTCAGCTCGACCAGCGCCAACCGCTCCTCCGGCACGCCGCGGCGCAGCAGCGCGCGCGTCACCGCGCCGGTGCCCGGTCCCAGCTCGATGACGGGCGCCGACGCCGGCGTGATCTCGGCGGTGATGGCGTCGGCCAGCGCAGCGCTCGACGGCATCACCGCGCCGACCTGCGCCGGCGCGCCGAACCACGCGAGGAAGAACGACAGGCTGCTGGACAGGCTGCTCATGCGGTCGCCGTGCGGTGCGTGCCGGATCGACGCGCCGCGCCGCGGCCGCCCGATCCCCGGGGCGAGAAGATACCTTCGCGCGCCGCGGGACACAATCGGCCGCCGGCCTACGTCAGCGGCCCAGCAGGTGCAGCGCCACCTCGCGGCGGTGCGGCCGCGTCCGGTGCTCCCACAGGAAGATGCCCTGCCACGTCCCGAGCGCGAGGCGCCCGTCGACGAACGGAAGCGAAAGCTGTACGGCCGTGAGCGCCGCGCGCACGTGCGCCGGCATGTCGTCGGGGCCTTCGTCGCGATGCCGGAACAGCGCATCGCCGTCGGGCACCAGGCGCGCGAAGAAGCGCTCGAGGTCGGCGCACACCGCCGGATCGGCGTTCTCCTGCACGACGAGGCTCGCCGACGTGTGGCGGACGAACAGCGTCAGCAGGCCGCTGTCGAGGCCCGATTGCCCCAACGTGTCCGCGACCCGCGACGTGATCTCGGTCAGCCCGCGGCCGCGCGTGGCCACCGCGAGCGTGGCCTGGAACTGCCGCAGCGCCGGCGCCGGTTCGGGCACGCGCCGCTACCGGATGACCTGCTCGACCTTGCCGGTGTTGGCGTCGACGAGCACCAGCAGGTTGCCGCCCTTCGCGCCGTCCTTGTGGTACTGGATGTTCCACGTCGTGTGCCGCGTGCTCGGCGCGACCGCCGATCCGACCATGACGCCGTAGCCCTGCGCGAACAGCGCCTCGCCGTTCTGCTTCGCGATCGCGTACAGCGCGGCGCCGTCGCGGAAGAAGTCGGGCTTCAAGTCCGGCATCCGCCCGCCGCTGCCCGGGATGACCGAGCAGGTCAGGTAGCCGTTCGCCGTGTCGATCGACACCGAGCTCTTCGCGGCCTCCGAGTAGAAGATGAGGTGCCACGAGGCCGCCGTGCCGTCGGGCTTGAGCAGGCCGAGCGTCGTGGTGCTCATCGACGCCACCTTCGCGTCGGGCTTCCACGCCCGGGCCCGCGCGTCGGCTTCCTTGTACATGTCGGCGAGCGACAGCGCCGGCTTCGCCATCTGCGTCATCTTGCACGCCTCCTCGGCGTACGCGGGCGCGGCGACGGCGAGCGCCGCGGCGAGCGCGGCCAGCAGAGTGCGGATGGTCATGGCGGTCCCCCGCTGCGGATCACGAGGTGCGGCTGCGGGCGACATCGTAAACCGGCTCGGCGCGCGGCCGTCGCTCTCCGCTCATACGTCGAGGTTGCGCACGCCGAGGGCGTTGGTCTCGATGAACGCGCGCCGGGGCTCGACCTCCTCGCCCATCAGCGTCGAGAAGATCTCGTCGGACGTGATCGCGTCCTCGATCTGCACGCGCAGGAGCCGCCGGACCTTCGGGTCCATCGTCGTCTCCCACAACTGCTCGGGGTTCATCTCGCCCAGCCCCTTGTAGCGCTGGATGGCGGTGGCGCCGCGCGCCCCCGCGGGCCGCCCCTGGGGGGCGTCCGTGAAAGTCGCGCCCGCCGGCGGCCGCGCCCCGCGGCGCCCCCCGGCGCCGGGCCGCCCCCCCCC
>JAYRNW010000060.1:0-9576 GCA_041911995.1 Casimicrobiaceae bacterium
CGGGTCGCGAAGCGACCGCGCCAGCGATTTGCGGACGCTTACTTGTCGTCCGTCTTGTACTCGACGTAGGCCTTGTCGCGGACCTGGCGCATGAACTCGCCGAACTGGTCGTCCGACTTGCGCGCGCGGATCGACGCCCGCGCCTGCTCGCGCTTGCGCTCCTGCGTGATGTCCTGCGTGCGGCGCTCCTCGACGACGATGATGTGCCAGCCGAACGGCGAGCGCACCGGCTGCGACATCTCGCCGATCTTGAGCTTGTTCATCGCCTGCTCGAACTCCGGCACGGTGTCGCCCGGGTTGATCCAGCCGAGATCGCCGCCCTTGCCGGACGACGCGTCCTCGGAGTTGACGCGCGCCTGGTCGGCGAACTTCGCGCCGGTCTCGATGCGGTCGCGCACGCGCTCGATCTTGGCCTTGGCCTCGTTTTCCGACGTCGTCTCGTTGACGCGGACCAGGATGTGGCGGGCGTGCGTCTGCTCGACGACCGTCGGCGCGTTGCGGCTGCGCACGTCGTTGAGCTTCACGATGTGGAAGCCGCCCGGGCTGCGCAGCACCGGCGAGACGTCGCCCTTGTTCATGTCGCGGATGGCGGACTGGAACACCGTCGGCAGCCGCGCCGGCGTCCGCCAGCCCAAGTCGCCGCCCTGGATCGCGTCCTGCGCGTCGGAGTACGCGGCGGCCACCTGGCTGAACTCCTTGCCTTCCTTGACCTGCGCCAGCGCCTCCTCGGCGCGCCGCCGCCGCGCGTCGATCTGCGCCGGCGTCGCCTGGTCGGGGACGCCCACCATGATGTGCGCGAGCAGGTACTCGTTCTCGCCGCCCGCCTGCGCCGCGACCGTGGCCAGGTAGTTGTCGACCTCCGCGTCGGACACCGCCACGCGGCTGTCGACCTCGCGCTCGCGCAGCCGCTGAATCGTCACCTCGCGCCGGATGTCCTCGCGGTACTTCGCGTACGGGATCTTCTCGCGGTCGAGCACGCGCCGCAGCTCTTCCGGCGTCACCTTGTTCTCCTGCGCGATGCGCAGGATCGTCCGCTCGACCATCTGGTCGTCGACGCGGATGCCGTTGTCCTTCGCGAACTGCAGCAGCGCGCGCTCGACGATCAGGCGCTCCAGCACCTGCGCCTCCAGCGCGTCCGGCGGCGGCGGGCGCACGTTCGACGACTTCATCTGCGCGAGCACGATGCGCTTCTGCTCGTCGAGCTCGAACTGCGTCAGCGCCTCGTCGTTGACGACGGCGATCACGCGGTCGAGCGGCACGGTCGCGGTGCCCGGGCGCGCCGGTGCCGGCGCCGCGGGCTTCGGGGCGGGTGCGGCCGGACGCGGCCCCGCGCCCGGAACCTGGATGTTGCCGGACGTCGCCGGCTGCGCGGCGGCGCTCGCCGCGCAGAGCGCCGTCACGACGGCGACGAGCGGCAGGAGGGAACGACAGCGGGCCATCGGATCGGCTCCTTCAGAATTCGGGCAGCGGATCGAAGCTGCGGTCGCGCTGCTGGATCGCGGGGTCGTTGGTGCGCACGTATCCGGGGACGGTCCGCCGCAGCAGCTCGAGCGGACTCGTGCCCACGCGCGCCAGCCCGTTCAGCTCGAGCTGCACGAAGATCGAGCGCGTCGTGGTTTCGGTCGTCGTGGTCAGTTGCTGCCCGACCACGCGCAGGACCCAGCACCCGCCATTGTACTCCAGCCCCGCCACCGCCTCGAGCGTCTTCCGGTCCGGGATCGAGTAGTTCCACGCCCCGAGGAACGTCCAGTTGGCCGACAGCGGCCACTGCGCCGACAGGTACGTCTGCTTGAGCTGCGATTGACCGCCGACCTGGTCCACGAGTTCCCGCGAGTAGCGGTAGATGAGGCTCACGACGCGGCCCGGCGAGGGCGCGTAGCGCGTCCCCACGTTGAAGCGGTCGACCTGCGACGTGCCGAAGTCGTACTGCAGCAGGCCGATCATCGTCCACGCTTCGGCCAGCCGCCCCTCGGCGCCGACGAGGAAGTCCGACGACCCCGATTTCTGCGGCGTCGTCCCCGGCAGATACACCTGCTGGTCCTCGAAATAGAAGCGCTGCCCGACGGCCACGCGGAACCGCTCGGCGCCCGTCGCCGGATCGAGCAGCCGCGACGTCACGCCGACCGCGAGCTGGTTCGCGTCGCCGACGCGGTCGCCGCCGACGAAGCGGTTCTCGCTGAAGAGCTGCGTGAAGTTGAAGTCGTCCTGCACGGTGTCGAACACCGGCAGCTGGTTCTGGCTGCGAAACGGGATGTACGTGTACATCGCGCGCGGCTCGAGCGTCTGCACGAAGTCGCGGCCGAACAGGCTCCAGTCGCGCTCGAAGACCAGGCCGGCGTCGAGGCTGCCGATCGGCACGGCCACACCCTCGCGGCCGCTCGGGATGCCGGCGGTCGGCTGGTTGAGGTCGTAGCCCCACAGTCCGACGGCGGCGCGCGCGTCGACGAACCACGCGCTGCCCTGCCGCCGCCAGCGCGCCGACGGAAACAGCGAGGCGCGGTCGCCGGTCGGGTTGAGCGCCGACTGCGAGAACCGCGTGTACTCGGCGGTGCCGCTCCACGCGAGGCCGAGCCAATCCGTCTCCGCGAGGCCGGCCTTGACCTGCGGCAGCATGTTGTACGGCGGCACGACTGCCGCCGCCGGGTTCGGGTCCTGCAGCGTCTGGAACGTCTGCGTGCGCGCGATGACCGACAGCGGTCCGTAGTTCGCCACGAGCCCGAACTCCTGCGGCAGCGTCTTCTGCGACGTGACCGCGACGCGGTCGGAGAAGTCGGCGAGGTAGAGCGAGTCGGACACGCGGTTGTAGTTGAAGTACCCGGCGAGCCACGGCGCGAGCTGCTGGTTGTGCTTCCACGCGAACGCCCACCGCGTGTCGCCGGTGACGCGGTCCTCGGGCACGACCTCGCCGATCGCCTCGCCGGCCGCGTTGTCGAACAGGTAGCGCCCCTGCGCGGCCACCTGCAGGCCGCGGCGCGTCATGATGCGCGGCGTGACGGTCGCGTCGTAGTTCGGCGCGAGGTTGAAGTAGTACGGCGCGGAGAACTCGAAGCCGCGGATCTGCGTGGAGCCGATCGTCGGCGTGAGGAAGCCCGACTTGCGCTCGTTGGACAGCGGGAACTCGAGCCACGGCGTGTACATGACCGGCACGTCGAGGAAGTACACCATCGCGCTGCGCGCCGTGCCGACGCGGCGCTGGCGGTCCACCTCGATCTCGTCGGCGCGCATGTACCAGTCGTTGTTCGGCGCCACGCAGGTCGTGTACTGCGCCGTCGTCGCCTCGTAGAGGTCGGGGCCGGCGAAGCGGATCTCCTTCGCCGTGCCGTGCGACGCGTTGTCGGAGAGGTAGAAGCGCGGCTCGGAGAAGTACCCGATCTCGCGGCTGCGCTGGTACTTGACCTCCGGGCCGCTGATCCAGTCGAGGCCGCGGCGCAGGCGGACGTCACCCTTGGCCCAGACCTCGTCGTTGCCGATGTCGTACTGCAGCCAGTCGGCGAGCACGGTCTCGCGCCGCGCGCGCAGCTCGACGTTGCCCGCGGCCTCGACGCGCTTCTCCGCTTCGCCCTCGAGGCGATCGGCACGCAGGTGCACGGCACCGCGCTCGTCGCCCGCCGCCGCGGCGCCTGCGGGGCGCGCCGCCGGCGCCTGCAGCGCCGGTGCGCCCGTGGCGTCGCCGACGCGCGGCATCGCGCCGTCGCCGCCGTCGGCGGCGCCTGGCGCCCGCACCGCGCGCCTCGCCACGATGGGTTCGATCTCGTGCGCGAGCCTGAGCGAGAGCTCCTGCGCCGCGCACGGCGCGGGCACCGCCGCCGCGATCGCGGTCGCGGCGAGCGGGGCGACCAGCGACGACCAGCGGTGCGGGTGGAACCTCATGGGACGAGTCGGGCGCTTTGCTAGAATGCCGCATTCTAGCTTGCCGCCTGCCGTCGCCGCCGGCGGACCCGGACGCCGCGCCCGACGACGCGCGCGCCCGGTGCCGACCGCGGCCCGCTTCTTCATCCCGATGAATGCCGACACCGCGGACCCGCGCCGCGCCGAGCTTGCCGACTGGGTCGCCCGGACGCTCCACGGCGCTGCGTTCACGCTCGCGCCCGCGTCGGAGGACGCGAGCTTCCGCCGCTACTTCCGCGCGACGCTCGCGGCGCCGCACGCGATCGCGCCGGAGGCGACGACGCTGATCGCGATGGACGCGCCGCCGCCGATGGAGAACTGCCGGCCGTTCGTGCACGTCGCGCGCCTGCTGCGCGAGGCCGGCGTGCACGCGCCGCAGGTGCTCGCGCAGGATCTCGCGCGCGGCTTCCTGCTGCTCACCGACCTCGGCACCACGACCTACCTCGCGGCGCTCGACGCCGACAGCGCGCCCGAACTCTACGGCGCCGCGCTCGACGCGCTCGTGCGCTTCCAGCAGACGTCGCGCGAAGGCGAGCTGCCGCCGTACGACGAGGCGCTGCTGCGCCGCGAGCTCGACCTCTTCCCCGACTGGTACGTCGCGCGCCACCTGGGCCGCACGCTCGACGACGGGCAGCGGCAGGCGCTCGAGCGCGTGTTCGCGCGGGTGCTCGCCAACAACCTCGCGCAGCCGCGCGTGTTCGTCCACCGCGACTACCACTCGCGCAACCTGATGGTGAGCGCGCCCAATCCCGGCGTGCTCGACTTCCAGGACGCCGTGTACGGCCCGGTGACCTACGACCTCGTGTCGCTGCTGCGCGACGCCTACATCGCGTGGGACGAGGAACGCCAGATCGACTGGGCGGTCCGCTACTGGGAGCGCGCGCGGGACGCCGGCATTCCGGTGGACCGCGACTTCGGTGTGTTCTGGCGGGACTTCGAGTGGATGGGCGTGCAGCGCCAGGTCAAGGTGCTCGGCATCTTCGCGCGGCTGTGCCACCGCGACGGCAAGGCGTCGTACGTGCAGGACATGCCGCTCGTCATGCGCTACCTGCGCGCCGCGTGCGGACGCTACCGCGAGTTGACGCCGCTGCTCGTCCTCCTCGACGCGCTCGAGGATCGGGCGCCGACGGTCGGCTACACGTTCTAGCATGTCGCGACCGCACGCCCGCCGCCTCCGCGCGGCACCCCGGCATCGCTGACATGGCGCAGGCGATGATCCTCGCCGCCGGCCGCGGCGAGCGCATGCGACCGCTGTCCGACGCGGTGCCGAAGCCGCTGCTGCGCGTCGGCGGGAAGCCGCTGATCGTCTGGCAGATCGAGGCGCTCGCGCGCGCCGGCTGGCGCGACCTCGTGATCAACGCGGCGCATCTCTCGTCGCAGCTCACGGCGGCGCTTGGCGACGGCGCGGCGCTCGGCGTGCGCATCGCGTGGTCGCTCGAGCCGGAGCCGCTGGAGACGGCCGGCGGCATCGCGACCGCGATGCCGTTGCTCGCCGAGGGGCCGCTGCTCGTCGTCTCCGGCGACATCTGGACGCGGTACGACTACGCGGCGCTGCGCCCGCGCGTCGACGCGATGGCCAGCGCCTCCGCGCCGCCGCGCGTGCACCTCGTGCTGGTGCCGAACCCGCCGTTCCACCCGCGCGGCGACTTCGCGCTCGACGGCGCGCGCGTCGCGCGCGGCGGCGCGCCGATGCTCACGTTCGGCAACATCGGCCTCTACGACACGGCGCTGCTGAGGGAACTCCCGCGCGGCGTCAAGCTCAAACTGCTTCCGCTCTACCACGAGTGGATCGCGCGCGGCATCGTCTCCGGCGAGCGCTACGATGGCCCCTGGGCCAACGTGGGCACGCCGGAGGAGTTGGCAGCGCTCGACGCCGCGCTCGACGCCCACGAGGCGTGACGCCCCCGAATCCGCAACCCACGAGGACGCATCCGATGGACGCCAGCACCAATCCGCTGCTCGACTTCTCCGGCCTGCCGCGCTTCGACGCGATCCGCCCGGAGCACGTCACGCCCGCCGTCGACGCGCTGCTCGCCGACGGCCGCGCCACCGTCGAGCGCATCGCGACCGCGGCGGCCGCGCCGACGTGGGACGACGTCGTCGAGCCGCTCGCCGAGTCGCTCGACCGGTTCGACCGCGCGTGGAGCGCCGTGCGCCACCTGAACGCCGTCGTCAATACGCCGGCGCTGCGCGACGCGTACAACGCGAACCTGCCGCGCGTCGTCGCGTTCTACACGGAACTGGCACAGGACCTGCGGCTGTACGCGAAGTACCGCGCGCTGCGCGAGCAGCCGGCGTTCGAGCGCCTCGACGCCGCGCAGCGCCGGCTGATCGACAACGAGCTGCGCGACTTCCGGCTGGGCGGCGCGGAGCTGCCCGACGCGGACAAGGCGCGCTTCAAGGACGTGCAGGAGGAGCTCGCCGAGCTCGGCACGCGCTTCGAGGAGCACCTGCTGGACGCGACCAACGCGTGGGCGCTGTACGTCGCCGACGAGGCGGGTCTCGCCGGCGTCCCGGCCGACGTGCGTGCGGCGGCGCGCGCCGCCGCGCAGGCCGAGGGCAAGGACGGGTTCAAGCTGACGCTGCGCATGCCGTGCTACCTGCCGGTCATGCAGTACGCGGAGGACCGCGACCTGCGCCGCCGGATGCACGAAGGGTACGCGACGCGCGGCTCGGAACTCGGCGCGAACCCGGAGTGGGACAACGGGCCGGTGATCGCGCGCATCCTCGAGCTGCGCCGCGAGGCCGCGCGCCTGCTGGGCTACCGCAACTACGCGCACGTCTCGCTGGTGCCGAAGATGGCGCGCGACCCGGACGAGGTCGTCGCGTTCCTGCGCGACCTCGCGCGCCGCGCGAAGCCGTTCGCCGAGCGCGACTACGCCGACGTCACGGCGTTCGCGCGCGAAACGCTCGGGTTGCCCGAGCTCGCGCCGTGGGACGTCGCGTTCGCCTCCGAGCGGCTGAAGGCCGCGCGCTACGCGTACAGCGAGCAGGAGGTGCGCCAGTACCTGCCGGAGGACGTCGTGCTGGCCGGCCTGTTCCGCGTGGTCGAGACGATCTACGGCGTGCGCGTCGTCGAGGGCAGCGCGCCGGCCTGGCATCCGGCGGTGCGGTTCTTCCGCATCGTCGACCGCAACGATGCGCTCGTCGGCGAATTCTGGTTCGACCTCTACGCCCGCGAGGGCAAGCAGGGCGGCGCGTGGATGGACGATGCGATCAACCGCCGCAGCGTGCGCGGCGCGATCCAGCACCCGGTCGCCTACCTGACGTGCAACCTGTCGGCGCCGGTCGGCGGCAAGCCGGCGACGTTCACGCACGACGAGGTGATCACGATCTTCCACGAGTTCGGGCACGGCCTGCACCAGCTGCTCACGCGCGTCGACGTCCCCGGCATGTCCGGGATCCAGGGCGTGGAGTGGGACGCCGTCGAGCTGCCGTCGCAGTTCATGGAGAACTTCTGCTGGGAGTGGGACGTGCTGCGCCACATGACGCGCCACGTCGACACCGGCGCGCCGCTGCCGCGGGAGCTCTTCGACCGGATGCTCGCCGCCCGGAATTTCCTGAGCGGCATGGCGACGGTGCGGCAGGTCGAGATGGGGCTCTTCGACATGCTGCTGCACGACCAGTTCGAGGGCCCCGGCGCGGCGCCGTGGGCCACGCCGCAGGCGCTGCTCGACGCCGTCCGGCGGGAGGTCGCCGTCGTCCCGCGCGCGTCCTACGACCGCTTCATGCAGTCGTTCGCGCACGTGTTCGCCGGCGGCTACGCGGCCGGCTACTACAGCTACCAGTGGGCGGAGGTGCTGTCGGCGGACGCCTTCAGCCTGTTCGAGGAGGAGGGCGTGCTGTCGCCCGCGGCCGGCGCGCGCTTCCGGGACGAAGTGCTGGCGCGCGGCGGCAGCCGTCCCGCCCTCGAGTCGTTCGTGGCCTTCCGCGGCCGGCCGCCCCAACTGGACGCGCTCCTGCGGCATAATGGAATGGTCACCACGCCGTAGATGGGGTGCCCATGCATACGCTCACCCTTCGCGTCGCCCTCGGATTCGCCGCGCTGGCCGTCGCCGCCGGCGCCTCGGCGCAGGCGCAGCAGGTCTATCGCTACACCGACAAGGACGGCCGCGTCGTCTACTCCGACCGTCCCCCGCCCGGCGACGTGAAGAACGTCCAGACCAAGCGGATGGGCGCGAACTTCGTCGAGACGAGCGAGCCGAGCCTGGCCGCGCAACAGGCCGCCGAGCGGTTCCCGGTCACGCTGTTCTCGTTCGACTGCGGCGAGATCTGCCAGAGCGCGGAGGCGCTGCTCAACAAGCGCGGCGTTCCGTTCTCGATGGTGGACGTCGCGACCGACGAGCAGGGCCGCGTGCGCCTCAAGGAACTGTCCGGCGAGGAGAAGGCGCCGGTCCTCGCCGTCGGCGACAAGCTGATCGTCAAGGGCTTCAACGAGGCGCGCTGGCAGGCGACGCTCGACGAGGCCGGCTATCCGAAGACCCCGGCGCCGCGGCGCGCCGTTACGGCCGGCAAGGGCAGTCCCGAGCCGCCGCCCGCACCCGTGGCCGAGGGCGCGCGCTCGGTGGCGCCGCCCGCGCGCGGCGGCGACTATCCGAAGTAACGCGGGCGCCGGATCGCGCCTGCCATCGGTCCGCGCCCGCGGGCCGGCCGCATCGTCATGCTCGTCGCCGCCTGGAACGTCAACTCGCTGAACGTGCGCCTGCCGCGGCTGCTCGCGTGGCTCGCCGAGCGGCGTCCCGACGTCGTCTGCCTGCAGGAAACCAAGCTCGAGGACGCGAAGTTCCCGGTCGCCGAGATCGCGGCGGCCGGCTACGCCGCGCACTACGCGGGCCAGAAGACCTACAACGGCGTCGCGATCCTCGCGCGCGACGGCCTGCCGGCCACCGACGTGCGCATCGGCATCGACGGTTTCGCCGACGAGCAGAAGCGCGTGATCGCGGCGACCGTCGCCGGCATGCGCATCGTGGGTGTCTACGTGCCGAACGGGCAGGCCGTCGACTCGGACAAGTACCGGTACAAGCTCGCGTGGCTCGCGGCGCTCGCCGGCATGCTGCGCGCGGAGCTCGCGCGCAACCCCGCGCTCGCCGTGGCCGGCGACTTCAACGTCGCCCCCGAGGACCGCGACGTGCACGACCCGGCGCTGTGGCAGGGCCAGGTGCTGTGCTCCGAGCCCGAGCGCGCCGCGTTCCGCGGCCTGCTCGACGCCGGCCTCGTCGACAGCTTCCGGCTGTTCGACCAGCCCGAGAAGACGTTCTCGTGGTGGGACTACCGGCAGCTCGCGTTCCCGAAGAACCGCGGGCTGCGCATCGACCACGTGCTGCTGTCCGCACCGCTCGCCGCGCGCTGCACCGCGAGCCGCATCGACCGCAACGCGCGCAAGGGCGAGAAGCCCTCCGACCACGCGCCGGTTTACGCTGAATTGTCTGTTGTCTAAATAGGTCAGAAGGGTTGCAGGGCTAACGCCCGCAACCCCTTGGAAAAATCTGGACGCTGACAGCCTGACGAGAAGCTAGTCAGAGGCAAATCGCCGGCGGAGCCGGCCGATTTGCTCCGGAGGTGGTGTAGCCACCCCCAGCCCCTTGAGCCGCAGCCGCCGCGGACCCCGCACCCCCACCCACTCCCCCCCGCGGGGGAGGGAGCCACAACCCGCCGCATGCCCCGCGGCGACCCCACCCCCGTCCCCCC
>JAYRNW010000061.1:0-3688 GCA_041911995.1 Casimicrobiaceae bacterium
CATCGGCGACTCGCGCTGCTACCGGCTGCGCGGCGAGAAGTTCGAGCAGCTGACGCGCGACCACTCGCTGCTGCAGGAGCAGATCGACAGCGGCGTGCTGACGCCGGAGCAGGCGCGCTACTCGCTCAACAAGAACCTCGTCACGCGCGCGCTGGGCATCGAGGCCATCGTGCCCACCGACATCGCCGAGTACCGGATCGAGGCGAACGACATCTACCTGCTGTGCTCGGACGGGCTCACCGACATGGTCGACGGCGAGGTGATCCACGGCATCGTCGACGACAAGCGCAGCGACCTCGCGGTCGCCGCGGCGGAGCTGATCGACCTCGCGAACCAGAACGGCGGCCGCGACAACATCTCGGTGATCCTCGTCCGCGTGCCGCCGGAGTTCCTGCCGACGACGGGGTGGGCGCAGCGCTGGCTCGCCAGGAAGAAGGCCTAGTTCCGTGGGCAAGCTCGTGCTGTTCCTCGCGGACGGGACGACGATGGACGTCCCGCTCGACAAGGAGCGGATCACGATCGGCCGCCGCGCGGACAATGACCTGTGCCTGCCGTATCCGGCGGTGTCGGGCGAGCACGCGGCGGTGATGACGATCCTCGCCGATTCGTTCCTCGAGGACCTGGGCAGCACCAACGGCACGCTCGTCAACGGCAAGGCCGTCGTCAAGCACTTCCTCGTGGACCGCGACGTCATCGACATCGGCCGCCAGCGGCTCACGTACCGGTCGGACGACGACGCCAGGGTGGATCCGCTGCCGCCCGACCTCACCCGCGACGCGATGCGCGGCCTCGCGGACCGCGTCGACGGCGTGCCGGCGGTGCCGCAGGTGGCGGTGCCGCCGGCCGGCGACGGCCGCACGCAGTTCGGTGCGCGCGCGACGCCGCTCGACGCGGACCTGCAGCACGCGCTGCCCCCGCTCGCGCGGGCGGCGGCGCCCGACGCCGAGGCGCCCGGGCACGCGGCGCGCGCGCCGAGGCCGGCCGAGGCTGCCCACCCCGCTGCGCCGGCGGCTCCGCAACCGCCGTCGCCGCCGCTGCGCCCGGCCCGCGTGTCCGCGCACGAGGCGGGCACGGTCGTCGCGACCGACGTGGTCCCGGCGGCGCCGGCGCAAGGACCGGTCGTGCGCGTGCTGTCGGGTCCGAGCGCCGGTCGCAGCATGGCGTTCGCGAAGCCGGAGCTTTCGGTCGGACGGGTGGGCGTGCAGGTCGCCGTGGTCCGGAAGGTCGACGGCGGTTATCGGCTCGTTCCGCTGGAAGGTGCGGCGCCGCCGCGGATCAACGGTGCGGCCGTGCCTGCCGGCGGGGCGCCGCTGCATCCAGGCGATACGTTCGAGGTCGCCGGCGTGCGCCTCGAGCTGTCCGCCGCGCCCTGACCCCGCCAGCCGCGGGGTGCCGCTGCGCGTCACCCCGGGTTCCCCGCTGCGGCGCAATGGTCGTCGGAAGTTCGCCTCGAGGCGCGCCGGCGGTCTCCGACCGGATCGACCGTTCGTCCGGCAGTCGGCGGAAAACGAATTTGAATCAACGGTTTGGCGGGCGCCGACGACCGGTGCGGGCGGGCCAATGCACTTGGCATATCGCTTGCTCCGGTATGGCCAGCATCGCTGGGTGCCGAGGTTTTGGATTCGCCCCTCAATCAAGGAGACAGGAAGATGAAACGGATTCAACAGGGCTTCACGCTCATCGAACTGATGATCGTCGTGGCGATCATCGGCATCCTGGCGGCCATCGCGCTGCCTGCGTATCAGGACTACACGATCCGCGCGCGGGTCTCGGAAGCCATCCTCGCGGCCAGCGGCTGCAAGGCGGCGGTCTCCGAATACGCGGCCTCGAACGGCTCGCTGCCCGCCGACGTGACGGCGGCCGGCTGCCAGACGACCGGCTCGAAGTACGTGGCGAGCCTGAGCGTCGCGGCGGGCGTGATCTCGGTCGTCACCTCCAACGACGCGGCCCTTGGTGCTGCGCAGGGCATGACGGTCACGCTGACGCCGTCGGCGCTCACCAGCAACGCGATTCCCGACTGGACGTGCCGTGGCAGCAACCCGAAGTACGTGCCGGGCTCGTGCCGCGCGTAAGTCGCTCTCACTTCACGCAACGAGGCGGGCCGCGGAAGCGGCCCGTTTTCTTTCCGGCCGCGACCCGGCGCGGATCGTGACGATCGGCGTGGCACAATCGACCGCGGCTTCGACGCCCGCACGATTCCGGTTCTCTACCATGCGACGCGCCCGTGTTCCCACGACCGTCCGCCCCGCGCGCGCGCTGCGCGCTGCGGGACGCTGCGCATGAGCCTCACCCGCGCGCTGTTCGGCGCTCGGCGACCGCCGCCGGCGCCGGCGAACGGCCGCGAAGCGGTGCCGACCGCCGCCGTTGCCGATGCCGCGCCCCGTGCCGACGGCGCGTCGCTCGCCATCGCACCCGTCGAGCGCCTGCTGCGCGAGGGCCGCACCCGCGAGGCGCGCGCCGCGCTCGCGCGCATCGTCGATGGCAGCGCCGCACCGCCCGCCACGTGCGAGCTCGGTCGCGCATTCGTTCGCGCCGGCGCGTTCGTGCCTGCCGAGGCCTGCCTGCGCAGCGTGCTGGCGCGTGCGCCGGACGACGCGGAGGCCGCGGTGCTGCTGGCGGTGGTCCTCGAAGCCACCGGCCGGCGCGGCGATGCGGAAGCTGCGTACGGCGCGGCGCTCGCCGCGCACCCGTCGCATTTCGACGCGCTGGTGGGCGCCGGCGGCTGCCGGCTGGAGCAACGCGATCCGGAAGGCGCCGAAGCGTATTTTCGCCGCGCGGTCGACGCCGCGCCGGATCGCGCGGTCGCGCACACGTTCCTCGGCGTGGCGCTGGACCGGGAGGATCGTGGCCACGAGGCGCTCGCCGCCCATCGCCGTGCCGCGGAGCTCGGCGGCGACGACGGCGACGGCGCGATCGACTTCGCGGCGAGCCTGCACGACGCGGGCCGCGGCGACGAAGCGCTCGCCGTGATCGAGCGGTTCGCGGCGCGCGATCCTTCGCCGCGCGCGCTCGAAGCGCATGCGCGCATGCTGCTGGCGGCGGGCCGACTGCCGGAAGGCTGGTGGTGCTACGAGTTCCGGCGCCTCACCGCGCACTTCCTGGAACGGCGGGTCGCCGTCGGCCGGCCCGCGTGGGACGGCCAGGACGTGCGCGGCCGCACGGTCCTCGTGCGCGCCGAGCAGGGCGTGGGCGACGTCGTGCAGTTCGCGCGCTACGCGGCGTCGCTGCAGGCGCTGGGCGCGACCGTGCACCTCGCCGTGGCGCCCGATCTCGAGCGCCTCGCGCGCGGGTTCGCCGGCGTCGACCGCGTGCTCGCGCTGCACGCGCACGCGGCAGGCGCCGACTGCGATTACTGGAGTCCGCTCATGAGCCTGCCGAAGGCGTTCGGCACGACGCTCGCGACGATTCCGGCGCGCGTGCCTTACCTGCGTGCGGACGACACGGACCGCACGCGCTGGCGCGCGCGCGTCGGCCGGACGAAAGGCGCGCTGCACGTCGGGCTGGTGTGGGCCGGCAATCCTGCGCATCTGGCGGACCGCGGTCGTTCGCTGTCGTTGGCGGAGCTGGCACCGCTGGCGGAGGTGGCGGGGGTGCGCTGGTACGCGCTGCAGAAGGGGGCGCGGGAGGCGGAGGAGGCGCCGGCGGGGTGGGCGCTGGAGCGGCTGGGGCCGGAGCTCATTGACTTTGC
>JAYRNW010000062.1:0-3836 GCA_041911995.1 Casimicrobiaceae bacterium
CATTGCCTTCTCTGCGCCTCTGCGTCTCTTTGTGAAATCCACCGTCACGAAGTTCGGGGAAGGGCTTTCACAGGAGACGCAGAGCCACTTGAACGGCTTGAGAGCGTTTGTCGCGTTTCATTGCCTTCTCTGCGCCTCTGCGTCTCTTTGTGAAATCCACCGTCACGAAGCCTTGAGATGCGCCGCGATCTGCGCGTCGGACAGCCGGGTCAGCTCGATGCGCGGCAGGCTCGCGAGCAGCCGCCAGCCCTCGTCCATGCTCTGCTCGAGCGTGCGCGCACCGGTCTGGCTCACGAGGCGTTCCTCGAACGCGGTGCCGAACGCGAGGTACTGGCGGTCGGTCGGGGCGAGCCCTTCCTCGCCGACGACGCTCGCCAGCACGCGCGCCTGCACGGCGCGCGCGTACGCCGCGTACAGCTGCGACGACAGCGCCGGGTGGTCCGGGTGCGTGTACCGGCCGCCGGTGCCGTCCTTCATGAGCCGCGACAGCGACGGCAGCACGTCGATCGGCGGGTACACGGCGCGGCGGTCGAGGTCGCGCGACAGCACGATCTGGCCTTCGGTGATGTAGCCGGTGAGGTCGGGGATCGGGTGCCCGATGTCGTCGGCCGGCATCGTGAGGATGGACAGCTGCGTGAGCGTGCCTGCGTTGCCGCGGATGCAGCCGGCGCGCTCGAACAGGCTCGCGAGATCCGAGTACAGGTAGCCTGGGAAGCCCTTGCGGCTCGGGATCTCGCCCTTCGACGAGCTGACCTCGCGCAGCGCCTCCGCGTAGTTCGTCATGTCGGTGAGGATCGCGAGGACGTGCTTGCCCTCGACGAACGCCAGGTACTCGGCCGCGGTCAGCGCGAAGCGCGGCGTCAGCAGCCGCTGCGTCGACGAGTCCGACGCGAGGTTGAGGAACAGCGCCGTGCGCTCGAGCGCGCCGCCCTGCTCGAGGCTCTTGCGGAAGAATTCGGCGCTGTCGTAAGGGACGCCGATGCCGGCGAACACGATCGCGAAGTCGGCGCCGGCCGCCTTCGCCGCGCCGCCGCGCAGCCGCGCGTGGCGCGCGATCTCCATCGCGATGCGGTCGTGCGGCAGGCCGCCGCCCGAGAACAGCGGCAGCTTCTGCCCGCGCACGAGGCTGTTCATGAGGTCGAGCGCCGTGACGCCGGTCTCGATGAAGTCGCGCGGCCCGGCGCGCGCGTACGGGTTGATAGGCAGGCCGTCGATCGGATGCGTCTGCCGCACGGCAATCGGCGGGCCGCCGTCGATCACGCGGCCCACGCCGTCGAACACGCGGCCGAGGATGCCCGGCGAGAGCCCGAACGTCAGCGGCTCGCCGCGGAAGCGCACGACGGTGTCGGCGAGCGCGAGGCCCGACGTCGACTCCAGCACCTCGATCGTCATGAACGCGTCGTCGAGCGCCGCGATGCGCCCGAGCCGCGCGCGGCCGTCGGCGCCGGTCACCTCGACGGCGTCGTGCAGCCCGACGTCGAGCGTGCGCCGCAGGAACAGCATCGGGCCCTCGAGGCGGGCCGCCGCGCCTTCAACCGTCAGCCGCATGCGCGCTTTCCGCCGCGTGGAGGAGGTCGGCGAACTCGCGGTCGAGCGCGGCCTCGAGGTCGGCGAGCCGCGCGATCTGCGCGTCCCCGACGTCCTCGGCCATCCGCTGCAGCGGCCGCAGCGACGGCAGCTCGCGCAGCCGGTCCGGATGGATGCCGGCGGCCACCGCGGCCTCGGCGTGGTCGACGAAGCGGTCGAGCAGCCGCATCATCGCCGCCTGCCGCGCCGGCGAGCACACGCGGTCGACTTCCGAGAATGCCGACTGCCGCAGGAACGCGTCGTTGACGAGCTCGGCGCAGAACAGCGTCATCTGCTGGCGCACCGGCAGCGCGTCCTTGCCGATGATCCGCGCCATCCGCTCGAGGCGCGCCTCGTCGTCGAGCAGCGTGAGGAAGCGCCGGCGCAGCCGCCACCACTGGCCGTTGCCGTGCGCCGCCCACCACGGCGCGAACTCGAGCGCGTCCTCCGCGTACGACGACAGCGGATGCACGGCCGGGTAGAAGCGCGCCTGCGCGCGCTTCACGTCGAGCGTCCAGAACGACTTCACGTAGCGCTTCGTGTGGCTCGTCACCGGCTCCGAGAAGTCGCCCGACGGCGGGCTGATCGCGCCGATCACCGTGACCGACCCGGTGCCGGCGCCCAGCGTCTCGACCAGCGCCGCGCGCTCGTAGAAGTCGGCGAGCCGCGAGGACAGGTACGCCGGGTAGCCGCCTTCGCCGGGCAGTTCGCCGAAGCGGCCCGACACCTCGCGCAGCGCCTCGGCCCAGCGGCTCGTCGAGTCCGCCATCAGCGCAACGGCGAGACCCTGGTCACGGAAGTACTCGGCGACGGTGACGGCGCTGTAGATCGACGCCTCGCGCGCGGCCACCGGCATGTTGGACGTGTTGGCGATGATGACGGTGCGCTCCATCAGCGGGCGGTCCGTCAGCGGGTCGGTGAGCGTCGGGAATTCCTCGAGCACGCCGGCGAGCTCGTTGCCGCGCTCGCCGCAGCCGAGGTACACGATCACGTCGGCGTCGCAGCCCTTGGCGAGCGCTTCGAGCAGTACGGTCTTGCCGGTGCCGAAGCCGCCGGGGATCGCCGCCTTGCCGCCCTTGGCGACCGGGAACAGGCTGTCGAGGATGCGCTGGCCGGTGACGAGCGGCGCAGTCGTCGGCAGACGCTCGCGCACGGGGCGCGGCGTGCGCACCGGCCACAGGTGGCGCATCGCGAGCTCGCGCTGCGCGCCGCCACCCGCGTCGAGCACGCAGACGGTCTCGTTGTCGAGATACGGTCCGACGGCCGCGATGCGCACCACGGCGCCGGCCGCGTCCGGCGGCGCGATGCAGCGCTGCACGCGACCGGAGGCGCCGGTGGCCTCGCCGAAGATCGCGCCGCCGGTCACGTAGTCGCCGACGGCCACCGTCGGCGCGAACGCGAAGGCCGCCGGCGCAGCGGGGCGCATGCCCGGCGCGACGTGCGTGGAGCCCGTGCCCGACAGCGGCCGCAGCAGGCCGTCGAAGATGTTGCCGAGGAGGGCGGGCCCGAGCGCGATGGCGAGCGGCAGGCCGTCGCCGACGATTTGCGTGCCCGGCCTGAGGCCGGTCGTGTCCTCGTACACCTGTGCGACGAACTCGTCGCCGTCGAGCCGCACGACCTCGCCCAGCAGCGCCTGCGCGCCGACGCGGACGGCCTCGCGCATCGCGAACGGGCCTTGCGCCTTCGCGCGCAGCACCGGGCCGCTGATCCAGCGGATCGTCGCGACGCTCATGGGACTCCCGCGCGGGCGGCGCTCACCGGATGTCCTCGATGAGCCCGAGGAGGCGCGCGCCGATCGCCGTGCGGTCGGCGACGAGGCCGGCCAGCGTGCCGTCGATCACGTTGCCTTCGGCCGCGATGCGCAGCCCGGCGTCGATGGCGGGCTCGCCGACCAGCACGGGCGGGCGCTCGATCAGCGCGTCGATCCGTGCGACGAGTGCCTGCCCTTCGGGCGCCGGCCAGCCCGGCGGGTGCGCGATCCGCCACGCCGTGCGCGGCAGCGTGGCCACCGCCGCGTCGACGACGGCGTCGACCCCCGCGGCGCGCGCCGCGGCGTCGCGCCAGCGCTCGCGCAGCGTTTCCGGCAGGCGTTCCAGCCCGGCCACCAGCAGTACGGCGGCGCGCTGCTGCTCGTAGAGGCGGCGCCGCGTGGCGAGTCCGGCACGGGCGGCGGCGATGCGTTCCGCGGCGCGCCTGCGCTCGACGGCGAACGCCTCGCGCATCTGCGCGCGTGCGGCCGCGTGCGCTTCGCCGAGCAGCGCGTCGATGCG
>JAYRNW010000063.1:0-4491 GCA_041911995.1 Casimicrobiaceae bacterium
GCCGGCCTCGATGTCCTTCATCACGTCGGCGAGCGGATCGACCGACTTGCCGTCGGCCGCCGCCGCCGACTTGCGCGCCTCGATCTCCTTCATCACGTCGGCCAGCGGGTCGACGAAGCCGCCCGGCGTCGCGGCGGACGGCGCCTCCGCCTTCGCCGGCGCGCCACGCTTCAGCTCGGCGATCACGTCGCCGATCGGATCGACGACCTTCGTGTCGGACGCGGCGGCCGGCGGCGCGACCGCCGAAGCGCCCGCCGCGTCGCCGCCGGCGGCCACGGGCGCGGCGGTCGGCTCGGCGTCGGGCCCGAGGAACGTCGGCGGCGCGTAGTTGACGCCGGTCTCCCTCGCCCAATCGCTCGCGACGAGGCCGGCACCCGACAGCGCCACCAGCAGCAGGAACGCGGCGACGATCGCGAGCGACACCGTCGCGACGCTGTCGGACACGAGGCGCCGCCACGCGAGCGTCCACAGCCCCGGCGAGACGACGTGCGGGATCTCGCGGCGCGCCGCGAGCGGTGGCGGGTTGGTCGCCATGTTCACTTGAGCTGCACCCGCGGGTCGACCGCCTTGTACATGAGGTCGGCCGCCAGGTTGGCCACCATCGTGGCGATCGCGACGTACACCGTGAGCGCCTTGATGACCGGGAAGTCGGAGCGCTCGACGGCGAGGATCACCTCGCGCCCGATGCCGGGGATCGAGAAGAAACGCTCGACGAGGAACGCGCCGATCAGCAGGCCCGGCAGCGCCGCCATCACGTGCGTGATCATCGGGATCGAGGCGTTGCGCAGCACGTGCACCCACATGATCCGGTTCTCCGACAGGCCCTTCGCGCGCGCCGTGCGCACGTAGTCCTGGTTGATCTCGTCGAGCACGAACGTGCGGTAGAGCCGCAGGTTCGGCGCGATGCTGACGACGAGCAGGATCAGGATCGGCAGCGACGCGTAGCGGACGAGGTTTTCCCAGAAGTCGTTGCCCCAGCCCTGCACGGGGAACCAGCCCAGCTTGTACGCGAACGCGTACTGGAACACGATGATATAGACGAGGATCGAGATCGACAGGCCGACCGTGCAGACGATCATCACCATGCGGTCGGTCAGCGAGCCGCGGACGTAGGCGACGGCGAGTGCCAAGCCGATCGCGATCAGCGTCTCCAGCACCAGCAGCGGCACCAGCACGGTGAGCGACGGCCCGAGCCGCGTGGCCAGGATGTGCGAGACGGGCTCGTTGGTGCTCCACGACGCGCCGAAGTCGGCGGTCAGGATCTGCCGGAAGAAGATCCCGAGCTGGACGTAGTACGGCTGGTCGACGCCCAGCTGGCGCCGGATGTTGTCGATCTGCTCGGGATTGGAGATCTTGCCGGCGAGCACGTAGGCCGGGTCGCCGCCGAACAGGTTGAACAGGACGAACACCAGCAGCACGACGCCGACGATCGTCGGCACCATCTGCCAGAGCCTGCGGAACACGTAAGCCCACATCTTCTTCTTCCCTCGCGCCGCCGCGCGGGATCGCCCGCGGGACGCCTTCGCATCGCGCGCCTGGCGCGCGCTCCCCATCCAAAGCGTACCGCAGTGCCCGCGGCCGGCCCTGGTGGCGACCGGCCGCGGTGCGGGTTGCTGCCTCCTGCCGGCGGCGGTCGGCCCGGGATCGCCGGGCGCCGTCGCTTCTCCTCCTGAATCCTTTGCGAACTGCAACCGCACTCACCACGAAGCACACGAAGTACACGAAGCGCACGAAGAAATCAGGTCCTCCCGGGCTTCGCGCGGTGCCTCGCCCTGCGCAATCGACGTCTTACTCAAGCACTTCGTGTTCTTCGTGGTTCAAGATCTTCGCTCTGCTCGCAACCCACCATCAGCTCGGGCTCGCCGCGACGTCGATGTACTGCCACGTCGACGGCAGGATCGGGTGCTTGCGGTAGCCTTCGACGCGCGGCTGGATCAGCTCGTTGCGGTAGCGCGACACCGTCATCCGGTGCGGCACGTACGCTTCCAGTACGCGCGTCATTTCGCGGTAGAGCCGGTCGCGCTCCGGTCCCGGCGGCAGCCGCGTCGATCTCCGGTACAGCGCGTCGAATTCGGGGATCGCCGCGCACGCGGCGTTGCTCCGGTACGCGTTCGGCCCGTAGAAGAGCTGCATGAAGTTGTCGCCGTCCGGATAGTCGGCGACCCACGCGGCCTCGCGGCTCGGCAGCCGGCACTGCCGCTCCTGCTTCAGCTGCTCCGGGAACTTCTCCTTGCGGCTCTCCATCCGGACGCCGATCGCCTCGTACGACTTCTTCACGAGCTCCTCGATCTGCCGGTCCTGCGTGTCCGGCCGCGACGCGTACGGAACGACGAGCGGCTTGCCGTCGGGCCACGTGCGCCAGCCGTCGGCACCCCGCCGATAGCCGAACCGGTCGAGCAGCGCGTTGGCGGTCTGCGGGTCGTAGGCGAGCGAGTTCTTCCAGTCGGGCACGTGCCCGACGACACCGGGCGGGATCGGGTACGCCGCCTCGACCGCCTGCCCGTTCAGCACGACGCGCACCTCGTCGGCCGCGTTGTACGAAAGCGCGAGCGCGCGGCGCAGCGCGATCTTCTCCTTCGCGAGGCCGCCGATCTTCGGGTCGAGCATGTTCCAGTAGATGTCCGGCACCGGGGGCCCGCCGACGGGGGCGCGGCGCACGCCCTGGGCGGCGAGCGCCGGCGGGCGCCTGCCGTCGGCGCCGATCGCGTTGGGCGCGAGCGGCCCTTCCATGTTCATGAGGTCGAGCTCGCCGCCCTGGAACGCGAGCCAGCGCGCCTGGTCCTCCTCGATGACGCTGATCTCGACGCGGCCGACCTGCGGCATCGCCTTGCCCTTCATCTGCGCGACGAGCTTGTCGTCGCCCGGCTGCTGCGGCGCGAAGTCCCACGTGAAGCCGCGGAAGTCGGGATTGGCCTCGAGCACGATCTTCGAGCTGCGCACCCACTGCGCGAGCCGGTACGGCCCGGTGCCGACCGGGTTGGCGAGCGCGCGGCCGTCGGACTCGGCGTACTTCTCGATCGCTTCGCGCGCGACGATCGCCCCCGCCTCGTGCGCCAGCACGTACGGCAGGTTGTAGTCGGTGTCCTTCATGCGGAAGCGCACCGTGTAGCGATCGACCGCCTCCAGGCCGGGGATCGCGCGGTCGTAGTCGAACCGGCCGGACTTCTTCGCCGCCGCGGCCGCCTCGTCCAGCCCGACGAACTTGCCGTCGACGAGGAACGCCCACGGCGAGCGCAGCTTCGGATCGGCGATGCGCTTGAACGAGAAGACGACGTCGGCGGCGGTGAGCTCGCGCGCGCGGCCGCCGAACGCGTGATCGGAAGCGAAGCGGATGCCCTTCTTCAGGCGCACCGTGTACGTGCGGCCGTCGTCGGCGACCTGCGGCATGCCGTCGGCGACCTGCGGCACGATCTTCGCGGGCCGCGCGAGGTAGTCGTACGTGTAGAGCGTCTCGAAGATCGCGCGAATGACGCCGGCCGAATAGAGGTCCTGCACGGCGGCGGGGTCGAAGCCGGTCTCGGCGACCGGGAACACGTCGCGGACGACCTTGCGCGGATCGGCGGCGCCGTGCGCGGCGGCGGCCGCGAGCGCGGCGAACGCGAGCACGCAGGCGGCGCGGGCGGCACGGACCGCAGCGCCGCCGGCGCCCGGAATCCGGCCGTTCACGCCGCGTTTTGCCCCGTTCCTCGCCATCGAACCGCCCAAAAACCAAATCCTGCTAATGTAACATTTTCGGGCAAACCCATGCTACGCCGCCTGTTCTCCCGCCTGACGGCCCGGGTCCGCCCGGCGGTCGACGGGATCATGGCCAACCCGACCGTCCGCCGGTACTTCCCGGCGCTCGCCGACCCGGACCTCTGGCACCTCAACCGCCGCTCGGCCGCGCGCGCCGTCGCGGTCGGCCTCTTCTGCGGCCTCATCCCGGGGCCGCTGCAGGTGGCCGGCGCGATCGTCGGCTGCCTCGTCTTCCGCGCGAACTTCCCGGTCGCCGTCGTCACGACGCTGTACACGAATCCGTTCACCATCGTGCCGCTCTACGTGATCGCCTACGAGTTCGGCCGGCTGTTCTTTCCCGATGCGCCGCCCGGCATCGCCCCGACGTTGCCGTCCGCGACCGGATGGTCCGAGTGGCTCGCCGCACTGCTCGCGTGGATGGAACAGATGGGCAAGCCGCTCGCGGTCGGGCTGGTGCTGCTCGCGACGACGCTCGCGGCCGCGGGCTGGACGGTCGTGCGCCTCGCGTGGCGCTGCCACGCGGCATGGGCGTGGCGCCGGCGCGCGCAACTGCGCGCGGCCGGGTCGCGCGGATGAAGCCGCCGTACTGGGACGCCGCGACGCGCGACCTCGGGCGCCGCGACGCGGTGCTCGCGCGGCTGATCGCCGCGCACCCGGGCGTGCACCTCGCGCGCCGCGGCGACCCGTTCACGACGCGCGCGCGCGCGATCGTCGGCCAGCAGATCTCGGTGAAGGCGGCGCAGTCGATCTGGGACC
>JAYRNW010000064.1:0-5211 GCA_041911995.1 Casimicrobiaceae bacterium
CGCGTGCGTCTCGAGGTGGCGCAGCGCGCGCAGCACGACGTTCAGTTCCTTCACGACGTGCGCCGGCAGCCTGATCGTGCGCGACTGGTTCATGATCGCGCGCTCGATCGACTGGCGGATCCACCACGTCGCGTACGTCGTGAAGCGGAATCCGCGCTCGGGGTCGAATTTCTCGAGCGCGTGGATCAGGCCGAGGTTCCCTTCCTCGATCAGGTCCGGCAGCGCGACGCCGCGGTGCGCGTAGTGCCGCGCGATGCTGACGACGAGCCGCAGGTTGCGCTCGATCATCGTCTGGCGCGCCGCGAAGTCGCCGGCGCGCGCCGCACGCGCGTACGCGAGCTCCTCGGCCGGTGTCAGCAGCGCGTGCTGCCCGACGTCGTTCAGGTAGAGCTGCGTGACGTCGGTGACGAGGTCCGCCGAGAGCCCACCCTCCGGCTCCTCGAGCGGCAGGTCGGCCGAATAGCGGTCGGGCTCGGGCGGCGCGCCCTCCGGCGCATCGGCGTCGGGCGGCGAGCGCGGGTCGCGGGTCATGGCGGGAGGGGCCGCGCGCCGCGCCGCTACGCCGGCGGCAGGTAGCGCACCGGATCCATCGGCTTGCCCAGCCGCCGGATCTCGAAGTGCAGCTTCACCTCGGTCGCGTCGGTGTTGCCCATCTCCGCGATCTTCTGTCCCTTCGTCACCGTCTGTCCCTCCTTGACCAGGAGGTCGCGGTTGTGCGCGTACGCGGACAGGTACGTGCGATTGTGCTTGATGATGACGAGCTTGCCGTAGCCGCGCAGCCCGGTGCCGGCGTAGACGACGGTGCCGGCGGCGCTGGCGACGACCGGCTGGCCCGCGGCGCCGGCGATGTCGATGCCCTTCAGGTTCGCGGTCTCCGAGAACGTGCCGACGATCCTGCCCTTCGCGGGCCAGACCCAGTCCACGCGGTCCTCCTCGTCGCCGTTGCTCGCGGGCACCTGCGGAATCTCGGGCTTGGGCTCCGGCTTGGGCAGTGCGGAGGGCGCGGCCGCGACGACCGCCGGCGGCTCGGGCGGCGCCTGCGCGAGGCGCGTGACGTCGCGCACCGCCTGTTCGGAGTACGGCTCCTTCAGCGCCTTGGGCGAGGACTTGTAGGTGTCGGAATTGCGCGCGACCGCGGGCGGCGGGGGTGCGGGTGCCGCGGCGGGCACCGTGCCGGGCTTCGCTTCGACGACCGCCGGGGCCGAGCGCAGCGGCGCGGTGGTCACGCCGGATGCCGCGGCCCCGTTGTCGCCCGGTGCGGTGAGCCGCAGCACCTGCCCGACGAGGATCCGGTTGACGTTCTCGATGTTGTTCCAGCCGGCGAGCTCGCGGTAGTCGAGGCCGTGGTCGAGCGCGATCTGGTAGAGCGTGTCGCCGCGCTTGACCGTGTACGTCGACGGCCGCCAGTCGGGCTCCGCGGCCGGCGGCGTGGCCGCCGGCGCAGGCGCGACGGCCGCTGCGGACGGCGGCTTCGGCGGCGCGGCCGCGCGATCCTCCACCGGCGCACGCGTGCGCGACGCGCATCCGGCGAGCACCGCGACCGCGAGCGCGAGCACCGCCACACGCAGTGACGCGACGCGGACCGGCGACAACGAAGGCAGGGCGCGGACGGGCATCGACGGATCGACAGCGGACGGCGCGCTTTCGTTCACGCCAGTCCCGACAGCAACGGCACGAATCTTACCGTATCGAGCGTCTGTTCCCGGAGGCCGGCGGGCGTCAGGTCGAGCACCGTGAGCTTCTGCGTGCCCCGCTCCTCGCCTGCCTGCGCGAGCGGCAGCACCATCCGCCCGCCGGGGTTGAGATGCCGCAGCAGCGCGGTGGGCACGTGCGTCGCGCCGGCGGTCACGACGATCGCGTCGACGTTCAGCGTCTCGCCCAGGTCGTGGCTGCCGTCGCCGTGCTTGAGCGACACGTTGCGCAGCTTGAGCGACGTCAGCATCCGGCGCGCCTTCGCGACCAGCGCGCCGATGCGCTCGACCGTGTAGACGTGGCGCGCGACGTGCGCGAGGACCGCCGTCTGGTAGCCGCAGCCGGTGCCGATCTCGAGCACGCCGTCGAGGTCGCGGCCGTTGCGCGCGAGCTCGGACATCCGCGCGACGACCCACGGCTGCGAGATCGTCTGCCCGTGCCCGATCGGCAACGGGACGTCGTCGTAGGCGCGGATCGCGAGCGCCTCGTCGACGAACACGTGGCGCGGCACCGCGTTCATCGCCGCGAGCACCTCCTCGTCGGCGATCCCCTGCGCGCGCAGCCGCTCGATCATCCGCGCGCGGGTCCGCGCCGACGTCATGCCGATCCCGTCGCGCTGCCGGTCCCCGCCGCCCGCTCCCATCGCCGGTGCCCGCCCCGTCATCCGGCCCGGCGCGTCACCGCGCGAGCCAGTCCACGACGCCCGGCATGGCTTCCGGGTGCGTGAGGTCGATCTGCAGCGGCGTCACCGACACGCGGTTCGTGGCGACGGCGTGGAAGTCGGTGCCCTCGCCGGCGTCGGCGGCGGCGCCCGCGGCGCCGACCCAGTACACGGTCTCCCCGCGCGGGTTCTTCGTGCGGATCACGTCCTCGGCCTTGTGGCGACGGCCGAGGCGCGTCACGGCGATGCCCTTCAACTCGCCGCGCGGCACGTCGGGCACGTTGACGTTGAGCAGCCACGGGCCGGCGGGCGCGCGCGCGTGGCGGTCGACGAGGTCCATGGCGATCTGGGCCGCGGTCTCGAAGTGCCGCGCCGTCTTCGACGCGAGCGACACCGCGACCGACGGGATGCCGAGCAGATAGCCTTCGGTGGCGGCGGCGACCGTGCCCGAGTAGATCGTGTCGTCCCCCATGTTGGCGCCCAGATTGATCCCCGAGATGACCATGTCCGGCCGCTGCTCGAGCAGCCCGGTGACCGCGAGGTGGACGCAGTCGGTCGGCGTGCCGTTGACGAACAGGAAGCCGTTGGGCGCGCGCCGCACGACGAGCGGACGGTCGAGCGTCAGCGAGTTCGACGCGCCGCTGCGGTCGCGCTCCGGCGCGACGACCGTGATCTCGGCGCGGTTGGCGAGCGCGGCGGCGAGGTGCTCGATGCCCGGCGCGAAATAGCCGTCGTCGTTGGAGATGAGGATGCGCATCGGCGACGAGGAGTCGGGCGCGGCGACCGCGTTGCGGAGCCGCGCGTCGGCCGCGATTATACGCTCGGGGCGTGCCTATAATGCGCGGCATGCGCGATGCGTTCGACGCTCCGGCTCTTCGCGGACCTGCGCCGGCCCGCGCGGGCGCCGATGCACGGTAGCCGCCGCGGGTTCGCCGCGCTCGCGGTGACCTTCGCGCTGCTGGCGGTGCTGCCGGTCGCGGCCATCGTCGGGCGCGGGCTCGCGTCCGGCGCCGGCGACACGTGGGCGCACCTCGCGGCGACCGTCCTGCCGCGCTACGTCGCCAACACGCTGGCGCTCGTCGTGCTGGTCGGCGCGGGTGTCGCGATCGGCGGCACCGCCGCCGGCTGGCTTGTCGCGCGCCGCCGCTTTCCCGGCAGCGGTGTCTTCGAGTGGGCGCTGCTGCTGCCGCTCGCGATGCCGTCGTACGTGATGGCGTACGCGTACACCGACTTCCTGCAGTACGCGGGCCCCGTGCAGTCGGCGCTGCGCGACGCGTTCGGCTGGAAGCACGGCGACTACTGGTTTCCCGACGTGCGCTCGCTCGAGGGCGCGGCGGTCATGTTCGTGTTCACGCTGTACCCGTACGTGTACCTGCTCGCGCGCACGGCGTTCCTCGAGCGGCCGGAGGCGCTCGTCGAGGCGGCGCGCACCCTCGGGCTCGACCGCCGCCGTGCGTTCTGGCGCGTCGAGCTGCCGCTCGCGCGCCCCGCCATCGCCGGCGGCATCGCGCTCGCGCTGATGGAGACGCTCGCCGACTACGGGACCGTCGCCTACTTCGCCGTCGACACGTTCACGACCGGCGTCTACCGCGCGTGGTTCTCGCTCTCCGACCGCACCGCGGCCGCGCAGCTCGCCACCGCGCTGCTCGTCTTCGTCGTCGGCGCCGTCGCGCTGGAGCGCGTGTCGCGCGGCGCGGCGCGGCACTACGGGAGCGCGCGCGGCCGGCAGGCGGCGCGCCGCGCGCCCGTGCGGCTGACCGGCGCGCGCGCCGCCGTCGCGACCGCGCTGTGCGCCATTCCGCTGGCCGTGGGCTTCGTCGTACCGGTGCTGCTGCTGCTGCGCCTCGTCTACGGCGAGGCGGACGTCGCGCTGACCGCGCGTTTCTTCACGTGGGCGTGGAACAGCCTGCGCGTCGCGCTCGTCGCGGCGGCGCTCGCCGTGCTGATCGCAACGGTCGTCGCGTACGCGGTTCGCCTGGCGCCGGGCGCCGCGACGCGCGTCGGCAGCCGCGTGCTGACGCTCGGGTACGCGGTGCCGGGCACCGTGCTCGCCGTCGGCGTGCTGCTGCCGCTGGGCGCCGTCGACAACGGGCTCGCTTCGCTGCTGCGCGGCGCCGACGGCCGCGGGCCCGGCCTGCTGCTGACCGGCACGACGTTCGCGCTGATCTACGCGTACCTCGTCCGCTACTTCGCCGTCGCGTGGAACGGCATCGAGCCCGGCTTCGCGCGCATCACACCGGCCATGGATGCCGCCGCGCGCAGCCTGGGGGAAGGCGTCTGGGGCACGCTGTGGCGCGTCCACCGGCCGCTGCTGTCGCCAAGCGCCGCCGCCGCGCTGCTGCTCGCGTTCGTCGACGTGATGAAGGAGCTGCCGGCCACGCTCGTGCTGCGCCCGTTCAACTTCGACACGCTGGCCACGCAGACCTACCTGTTCGCGAAGGACGAGCGCCTCGCCGAGGCGGCGCTGCCGTCGCTGGCCATCGTGGCCGTCGGTATCTTCCCGATCATATTTCTGTCACGGCTGGGAATCAGGGCGCGCGACGCCGCGCGTCGCGCGCCCTGACGCCAAGTGGCGCGCGTTTGAGCACTGGATACTACTGCGGGCACTGGAGCTCGCCGGAGCCTGTCAGCGTGCATGCGCGCGCTGCTGAAGGGCCGCGAAGCGGCATCTGATCGGCGCGCTTCGTTGAATTTGCTGCGAGAAAGGCGCCCGGCCGCCCGAAGCCTTTCTCGCTGACTGCTTGGGGACGAAAACGCGTTTCGCGCCGCGCAACGCGGTTTAGGCCCCGCGATAATCACCACCACCCCCACCGATCCGCGCTCGTCTGGGCGGCGGCCCGGTTCGTGCCGCACCAGGC
>JAYRNW010000065.1:0-2978 GCA_041911995.1 Casimicrobiaceae bacterium
GTGCATCGTGATGATCGACCTCGTCGTCGGCTGGACGGCGATCCAGTCGATGGCGAACTGGGCGCGGCGCAACGACATGATCCTGCACATGCACCGCGCCGGCCACGGCACGTACACGCGGCAGAAGAACCACGGCGTGTCGTTCCGCGTGATCGCGAAGTGGCTGCGGCTCGCGGGCGTGGACCACCTGCACGCGGGGACGGCGGTCGGCAAGCTCGAAGGCGACCCGATGACCGTGCAGGGCTACTACAACGTCTGCCGCGACGCGTACACGCGGCAGGACCTGCAGCGCGGCCTCTTCTTCGACCAGGACTGGGCGGACCTGCGCCGCGTGATGCCGGTCGCCTCCGGCGGCATCCACGCGGGCCAGATGCACCAGCTGCTCGGCCTCTTCGGCGACGACGTCGTGCTGCAGTTCGGCGGCGGCACGATCGGCCACCCGGCCGGCATCCAGGCCGGCGCGACGGCCAACCGCGTCGCGCTGGAGACGATGGTGAAGGCGCGCAACGAGGGCCGCGACATCGCGAGCGAGGGCCCGCAGATCCTCGCGGCCGCCGGACGCTGGTGCACGCCGCTCGCGCAGGCGCTGGAGACGTGGAAGGACGTCACGTTCGACTATGCGTCGACCGACACCCCCGACTTCGTGCCGACCGCCACGGCGTCGGCCTAGAGGAGACACGACATGCGCATCACGCAAGGCACGTTCTCGTTCCTGCCCGACCTCACCGACGCCGAGATCGCGGCGCAGGTCCAGTACGCGCTCGACCAGGGCTGGGCCTGCGCGGTCGAGTACACGGACGACCCGCATCCGCGCAACACGTACTGGGAGATGCACGGGCTGCCGATGTTCGGGCTCACGGACGCCGCGGGCGTCATGATGGAGGTGACGGCGTGCCGCAAGGCGTTCCCGAACCACTACATCAAGGTCAACGCGTTCGACTCGACGCGCGGCATCGAGTCGATCCGGCTGTCGTTCATCGTGAACCGGCCGGCCGACGAGCCCGGCTTCGGCCTCGTGCGGCAGGAAGCCGCCGGCCGCAACCTCCGCTACGCGACCACCGGCTACGCGGCGCAGCGGCCCGCGGGCAAGCGGTACTGACGCAGCGACGCGAAGGCACCGCCATGACGCCCGACTCCACGGCACCGGCCGCGACACCCGACGGCGTCGACCTGCACGCGCTGTGCGCCGACGCCGGCGTGTTCGAGCTGCTCGACGGCCTCGACCGCGAGCTCGTCGGCCTCGCGCCAGTGAAGGCGCGCATCCGCGACATCGCCGCGCTGCTCGCCGTCGACCGCGCGCGCGCCACGCTCGGGCTCGACACGCGGCCGCCGTCGCTGCACATGTGCTTCACCGGCAACCCCGGCACCGGCAAGACGACGGTCGCGCTCAAGATGGCGGCGATCCTCCACAAGCTGGGCTACGTCCGGAAGGGCCATCTGGTCGCGGTCACGCGCGACGACCTGGTCGGCCAGTACATCGGCCACACGGCGCCGAAGACGCGCGAGGTGCTCAAGAAGGCGATGGGCGGCGTGCTGTTCATCGACGAGGCCTACTACCTGTACCGGCCCGAGAACGAGCGCGACTACGGGCAGGAGGCGATCGAGATCCTGCTGCAGGTGATGGAGAACCAGCGCGACGACCTGGTCGTGATCCTCGCCGGCTACAAGGACCGGATGGACACGTTCTTCGGCAGCAACCCGGGCATGTCGTCGCGGATCGCGCACCACATCGACTTCCCCGACTACACGGCCGACGAGCTGGCCGCGATTGCCGACCTGATGGTCGCCGGCATGCACTACCGGCTCGCGCCGGACGCGCAAGGCGTGCTGCGCGACTACATCGTGCGGCGGATGGCGCGCCCGAACTTCGCCAATGCGCGGTCGATCCGCAACGCGCTCGACCGCGCGCGGCTGCGGCAGGCGAGCCGGCTGTTCGCCGGCGCCGGCGCCACCGTCACCCGCGACGCGCTGCAGACGATCACGGCCGCCGACCTGCTGGCGAGCCGCGTATTCACCGACACCGCGCCCGGCGACGGCCGCGCCCCCGCCTGACCGCCGCGACAGGAGCGACGCGATGCACCACGGACGGACCACGTTTTCCAAGTTCATCATCGAGGAGCAGCGGCGGATGGCGGTGCCCGACCCGCAGCTCACCGCGCTGCTCAACGACGTGCAGACCGCGTGCAAGTACATCGCGTCGGCGGTCTCGCGCGGCGCGCTGCACGCCGCCCCGCAGGTCGAGACGACGACCAACGTGCACGGCGAGACGCAGAAGCCGCTCGACGTCGTCGCCAACGACATCGTGCTGCGCAGCTGCGAGTGGGGCGGGCAGCTGTGCGGGATGGCCTCCGAGGAGCTCCCCGCACCGTACGCGATCCCGGCGCAATATCCGCGCGGCCGCTACCTGCTCGTGTTCGACCCGCTCGACGGCTCGTCGAACCTCGACGTCAACGTGACGGTCGGCACGATCTTCTCGGTGCTGGCGGCGCCCGAGGGCGTCACCGAGCCGACGGTCGCCGATTTCCTGCAGCCGGGTACGCGGCAGATCTGCGCCGGGTACGCGCTGTACGGCCCGGCCGACATGCTCGTCGTCACGATGGGCCGCGGCGTGCACGGCTTCACGCTCGACCCCGAGATCGGCGCGTTCACGCTGACGCACCCGGACATGCGCATCCCCGAGGAGACGCGCGAATTCGCGATCAACACGTCGAATGCACGGTTCTGGGAGCCGCCCGTGCAGCGCTACGTCGACGAGTGCGTGAAGGGCGGCACGGGCCCGCGCGGCGCCGACTTCAACATGCGCTGGATCGCGTCGCTCGTGGCCGAAGTGCACCGGATCCTGGTCCGCGGCGGCCTGTTCATGTACCCGAAGGACACGAAGGACCCGGCCAAGCCCGGCCGGCTGCGGCTCATGTACGAGGCCAACCCGATGGCGATGCTGGTCGAGCAGGCGGGCGGCCGCGCGAGCACCGGCCGCA
>JAYRNW010000066.1:0-9874 GCA_041911995.1 Casimicrobiaceae bacterium
CCGCCTTGTTCCGGTACTGGACGGCGCGGGCGCCGCCGGCGATCGCGGCGGCGCCCCGCGCCGCGAGGCGCGCGGTGTCGGGCGCGTCCGGCGGCACCGCGGAGAGGCCGGACCGGCGCGGCCAGCCCCGCGCGGCGCCGTCGGCGTGCTCAGTGGCTGCCGCGGGCATCGGCGGCACGCGGCGCCGGCGGCTCGTCCCCGTGCGCGTCGGCCTCCTCGCGCGCCCAGAACAGGCGGTCGGGGAGGAACTGCCCCATGCCGGGACGATACGCCTTGCGCAGCGTCTGCCACGTGTACTCCTGCGCCTCGCGCACGGCGTCGGGGAGGTCGAGGCCGTTGGCGAGCATCGCCGCGATCGCCGAGGCGAGCGTGCAGCCCGACCCGTGGTACGTGCCCGGCAGCCGCGGCCACGTGTCCGTGCGCACGACGCCGCTCTTGCCGTACAGCGTGTTGACGACCTGCGGCGTGGCCTCGTGCGTGCCGGTGACGAGCACGAACTCGCAGCCCTTCTCGACCAGCCGCGCCGCGCACTGGTCGAGCGGACGCTCGTCGTCCTCGTCGCCGTCGCACAGCCGGCGCACCTCGAGGCTGTTCGGCGTCAGGATGGTCGTCTGCGGCAGCAGGAGCTCGCGCAGCGCGTGCGTCATCTCCTCGCTCGCGAGCTCGTCGCCGCGGCCGGACGCGAGCACCGGGTCGAGGATCAGCGGCACGTCCGGGTAGTCGGCGACGATCTCCGCGATCGCCGCGATGTTTTCGACGCTCCCGAGCACGCCGACCTTGAACGCGTCGACCGGCATGTCCTCGAGCAGGCAGCGCGCCTGGTCGGCGACCCAGTCGGCATCGACGGCCTGCACGCCTTCGATGCCGAGCGAATCCTGCACGGTCAGCGCCGTGATCACCGACAGCGGGTGGCAGCCCATGCTGGCGAGCGTCAGCAGGTCGGCCTGCACGCCGGCGCCGCCGGAGGGATCCGACGCGGCGAACGTCAGCACGAGGGGTGGGAATCCGGTTTCGCTGTCGGCCATCGCGGTCCTGGTTCGCTGCGCGTGCGCGCGGGCCGGCGGCGAAGGGTGGCGGCGGCGCGCCCGGCCGCGCGGTGGTTGCCGGGCCGCGCCGTCGTTCGTTCGCATCCCGCGTAGTCGCCGGTTTCGCGCACGCTACAATTGCGGCCAGTGTACTCCAGTGCCCGGCGCCCGCATCCGATGAAAAAATTCATGTGCCTGATCTGCGGCTTCATCTACGACGAGGCCGTGGGCGCGCCCGACGAAGGCATCGCGCCCGGCACGAAGTGGGAGGACGTCCCGCCCAACTGGTCGTGCCCGGAATGCGGCGCGCGCAAGGAGGACTTCGAGATGATCGAGCTCTGACGATGAAGCTACTGCACACGATGCTGCGCGTCGGCGACCTCGACCGCGCGGTCGCCTTCTACACCGGCGTGCTCGGCATGCAACTGCTGCGCAAGACCGACCGCCCCGAGCAGAAGTACACGCTCGCGTTCGTCGGCTACGCGGACGACCCCGGCGGCGCCGAGATCGAGCTCACGTACAACTACGGCGTCGATCGCTACGAACTCGGCACCGGGTACGGCCACGTCGCCGTCGCGGTGCCCGACGCCGCGGCCGCGTGCGCGGCCGTGCGCGCGCGCGGCGGCAAGGTCACGCGCGAGGCCGGCCCGGTCAGGGGCGGCACGACGGTGATCGCGTTCGTCGAGGACCCCGACGGCTACAAGGTCGAGCTGATCGAGAAGCGCGCGTAGCCTTCCCGGGCGCGCCCGCGCGCTTCGCGCGCGCGCCGCTTCACCGCCGCAGGTTCGCCGCGCGTTAGAGCCTCCCCGCGGACGCGCCCGTGAACGCCCCCGGGTAGAAGAGCGGGAGCGTCGTCCCTCCCGCCGCGAGGTGGCGCCGATGGTGCGCGAGCCGCGCGCGGTCGCCGCACAGTTCGACGAGCATGCGCGCGTACCCGGCGGGCGTCTCCGCGACGAGGTCGGGCAGGCCGACCGCGTGCAGCAGGCTCGCGCCGACGCGGCCGGCGAACGTCGTGCCGCGGCAGGTCAGCAGCGGCACGCCGGCCCACAGCGCGTCGCTGCCCGACGTGTGCGACCCGTACGGCAGCACGTCGAGCGCCAGGTCGGCGCACGCGAGGCGCGCGACGTGCGCCGCCTGCGGCACCACCGGCGCGAACACGATGCGCTCGGGCGCGACGCCCGCGCGCGCGGCCTGCCCGCGCAGGTTGCGGCGCGCGAGCGCGTGCGGGACCGCGAGCCACAGCACGGCGTCCGCGTGCGCGGACAGCGCCGCGAGCCACGCGGCGAGGAACGGCTCGGTGATCTTGTACGCCTGGTTGAAGCACGCGAGCACCAGCGCGCGCTCGGGCAGCCCGACGTCGGCGCGCGCCGGCGCGACCGGCACCGGCCGCCGGCGGTCGTTGGCCTGGTAGCAGACGGGCAGCCGCAGCAGCGCCTCGGCGAACTCGGGCTCGCTGCCCGCGGGCGCGACGACGTCGTCGGCGACCAGCGCGTCCACGGCGTCGTACGCGAGCGTCCCGGGGAATCCCAGGTAGTGGATCTGCACGGGCGCCGGCCGCCGCGCGAGGATCTCGATGCGCGTGCCGTGCGTGTGGCCCTTGAGCTCGACCAGCACGTCGAGCGCGTCGGCGGCGATGCGGCGCGCCGCGTCGGCGTCGCCGAGCGTGCGCACGTCGCGCCAGTGCGCGAACGCGCGCACGAGCCGCTGCCGCATCGCGCTGCCGTCGTCGGCGTCGGCCGCGTACGCGAAGGTCTCGACGCGCGCGGCGTCGTGATGCTCGAACAGCCCGGCGGCCAGGTGCGCGGTCGCGTGGTCGTGGAAGTCGGACGACAGGTAGCCGACGCGCAGCCGGTCGCCGCGCCGCGCGATCGCCGCCGGCGCCGCGCGCGGCGCCGGTGCAGGCAGCGCGCCCGCCACCCAGCCGCGGATGCCGTCGCGCTGCGCGAGCGGGTCCGCGAGCAGCGCCGCGGCGATCATCGGCGAGCACGCGAATTGCGCCGGGCGCGCCGCATGGTGCTCGGCGAGCGCGCCGATCGCCGCGTCCGCCTGCGGCCACGCGCACGCGTAGCGCGCGGCCATCGCGAGGTGCGCCCGCGGCGCGTCGGCGTCGGGGGCGAGCGCCGCCGCGCGGGCGAACGCCGCGATCGCGCGCGCCAGCGGATCGGCCGCCGCTTCCGGGGCCGCCGCGTCCGCCGCCGCGCGGTGGCGCGCCGAGATGCCCGCCATCTCGAGCTCCATGCACGCGTTGCCGGCCGCGAGCCATGCGGCGGCGGCGTCCGGCGCCGCCTGCGCCGCCGCGGCGAACGCGTCGGCCGCCGCATCGAGCGCGCCGGCCGCCCTCAGCACGTGCGCGAGCGCGGACAGGAGCCCCGGATGCGCCGGCGCGACCGCGAGCCCCGCGCGGCAGCACGCAAGCGCGCGGTCGCGCCCGCCCACGCGCACCGCCGCCCGCGCGAGGCCGTCGCACGCCGGCGGCCGCGTGCGCGGGTCCGCGAGCGCACGTTCGTACGCGTCCGCCGCGGCCTGCGCGTCGCCCTGCGCTTCGGCCACGTGGCCTTCGGCCAGCGCGATCGGCGCCGTCGGCATCCCCGCCGCCTGCGCCGCCGCGAGCGCGCGCGCAAGCCCCGCGCGCGCCGCAGGCAGGTCGCCTTCGGCCTGGTCGAGCAGCGCGAGCTTGAGCAGCGCGCCGGGATGGCCGGGCGCGGCCGCGAGCGCTCGCACGCATAGGGCGCGCGCGCCGCCGCGGTCGCCGCGCTGCTCCAGCGCGATCGCCTGCTCGAGCAGCCCGCGAACGTCCGTCACGGCGAGCGCCGCCGCGCGCGGCGGGAGCACCGTTGCACCGCCACCGTCCACCTCTGTTCCTGCGTGCGCGTCATCCGCGTCGCCGTGCGACCCGCGGCTACTTGCCGGACGCCCGCAGCAGCTCGCGCAGGTCGTGCACGTACACGTCCGGGCCGCGGCCGTGGCCGACGTACAGGCGCAGGCGCCCCTGCGGATCGAAGACGAACACGCCCGCCGAGTGGTCGACCGTGTACGTGGACGGTGTCGGGCCCGGCTGCTTCTGGTAGAGGATCTTGAACTCCTTCGCGACGCGCTCGGTCGCGTCGGCGTCGCCGCGCAGCCCGACGAACCGCGGGTCGAACGCCGGCACGTACTGCGCGAGCAGCGCCTGCGTGTCGCGGTCGGGGTCGACCGTCACGAACAGCACCTGCACGCGGTCGGCGTCGGGGCCCATCGCCTTCATCGCCTCGGCGAGCGTCGACAGCGTGGTCGGGCACACGTCCGGGCACTGCGTGTAGCCGAAGAACAGCACGACCGCCTTGCCGCGGTAGTCGGCGAGCGCGCGCGGCTTCCCCTGGTGGTCGGTCAGCGCGAAGTCGCGCCCGAACGACGAGCCGGTGACGTCGGACGACTGGAACTTCGGCGCCTCGGGGCCGCAGCCGGCGAGGCAGGCCAGCACGAGCGCGGCGACGACGAGGGCCGCGGCGCGGCGCATCACTGCCAGTAGTGGTCGATCAGCAGCGCCGAGAACAGCGCGGCGAGGTATGCGATCGAGTAGCGGAACGTCGCGCGCGCGAGCTCGTCGCTGTAGCGGACGTACAGCCGGACCGCGTAGCCGAGGAACGCCGCGCCCAGCGCCAGCGCTGCCGCGAGGTACAGGGCGCCGCTCATGCGGATCGCGAACGGCAGCATCGACACGGCGACGAGCGCGACCGTGTAGAGCACGATCATGAGCCGCGTGTAGGCCGGGCCGTGCGTCACCGGCAGCATCGGCAGCCCCGCCTTCGCGTAGTCCTGCGTCCGGTACAGCGCGAGCGACCAGAAGTGCGGCGGCGTCCACGCGAAGATGATGAGGAACAGCAACAGCGCTTCCGGCGCGACGTCGTTGGCCACCGCCGCCCAGCCCAGCACCGGCGGCATCGCACCGGACGCGCCGCCGATCACGATGTTCTGCGGCGTCGCGGGCTTGAGCAGCACCGTGTAGACGATGGCGTAGCCGACGAACGTCGCGAGCGTCAGCCACATGGTCAGCGGGTTGACGAAGCGGAACAGCACCCACAGCCCCGCGCCGCCGACGGCGCCCGCGAACACCAGCGTCTGCAGCGACGTCAACTCGCCGCGCGGCAGCGGGCGCGAGCGCGTGCGCTGCATCACGGCGTCGATCTTCTGCTCGACGAGGCAGTTGACGGCCGCCGCGGCGCCGGCGACCAGCGCGATGCCGACGGTCGCCACGAACACGACGCCCGCGGGCGGCAGCCCGGGCGACGCCAGGAACATGCCGATGACCGCGCAGAACACGATCAGCGACACGACGCGCGGCTTGGCGAGCGCCAGGAACTGCCGCAGGCGGGCGTCGGCGAGAGCGAGGGTGGTCATGGCGGGGCGGCGGGCGCGGAGCGGGCGAAAAGGGGGTCGATTTTACACGGGCGCGGCGGCGGTGCGTCACCCGATGCGCGACGCCTTGAGCAACCGCGTCAGGTCCCCGGCCATCGCCTTGACGTCGGGGTCGCGCGGGAAGGCGAGCACGAGGTTGCCGAGCGGGTCGACGACGTAGATGCGATCCGCCCCGGCGCCCCATGCCGCGAGCGCGCCCGGCGCGACGCGCGCCGTCGTCAGGTCCGGATGCTCGGCCAGCAGCGCGGCCGGCGGTGCGGCGTCGTCGGTGACGAGCCACACGCGCACGACGCGGTCCATCTCGCGCCCCTGGATCGTGCGGGCCTGCCGCGTCGCGTACAGCGCGCGCGCGCAGCCGGCGTCGCACGCGCCGGGCGCGGCGACCACGACCGCCCACTTGCCCGCGAGGCCCGCAAGGCGGAACGGCGCGCCGTCCCGCGCGGTGCCGGCCACGTCCGGCGCCGGCCGCGTCGGCAGGAGCTGCCCATAGTTCGCCTGCGGGTCGCGCGGGAACAGGTAGTAGAACGCGTAGGACGCGGCGACCGGCGCGATGCACACGAGCGCGACCAGCACCAGCGCGCGGCGGCTGCCGCGGGGCGCGGCCGGCGGGGACGCCGGCGGCTCGGGCTCGCTCATCGCCTGCGCACGAACGTGAAGTACAGCCACAGGCCGCCCGCGAGCGCCGCGAACGCGTACCACTGCAGCATGTAGATCCGGTGGCGCTCGACGCCGAAGTCGGGGGCGGGCCACTCGCGCGCGAGCGTGTCGGCGGCGTCCACCGGCGCCGTCTGCTCGACGACGATCGGCAGCACGGCCACGCCCGTGGCCTGCGCGAAGCGCCCGGGATCGAGGTTCTGCACGACCGGGCCGGCGCCGCCCTCGCGCGCGAACTCGAGGTAGCCGGCGGGCGGGACGTTCACGCGGCCTTCGACGCGCACCGGCCCCGCCGGCGGCGGCACGGCCGGCAGGTCGGCGCGCGTGGCGCCCGCGGCGACCCAGCCGCGGTTGACCAGCACGACGCGGCCGTCGTCGAGCGCGAGCGGCGCGACCGCCTCGTAGCCGGCGCGGCCGCCGCGCACGCGGTTGTCGAGCAGGAACTGGCGCCGCGCGTCGAACGTGCCGGCGGCGACGACCGGACGATAGCGCAGCGCGTCCCAGTCGGTCGCGCGCGGCAGCGGCACCGCGGGCGTGGCCGTCGCGGCGTCGAGCTGCGCGCGCAGCGCCTGCTTCTGCTCCATCCGGTCGCGCTGCCAGTTGCCGGCGGCGACGAACAGCGCGACCGCCGCGAACGCGGCGAGCGTGGGCAGCAGCGCGATCGCGAAGCGCCGGCGCGGCACGGGAGTGGTCATCGGCGTGGCGAGCACGGGAGCGGCATTTTCTTTACACTGGCCGGAAGGAAGCCGTCGCTGCCATGAGAATCGTCGTCGCCGCCGTCCTGATCGCGATCGTCGCCGCGCTGTTCGCGGCGCTCGTGTTCCTCTACCGCGACGCCGGACGCGGCAAGCGGGTCGTCTGGATGCTCACCGTGCGCGTCGCGCTGTCGGTGAGCCTGATCGCGTTCCTGCTCTTGAGCTACTGGATGGGCTGGATCGGCGCCGGCGGTATCCGCTAGCGCCCGCGCAGCGCGCTTCGGGGGGGACCAGCGCCCGCCGGGCCGCCCCAAGGACGCGCCCTCCTCTGGGGGGAGGCGCGCGCCGTCAGACCATCCAGTACACGAGCACGAACAGCAGCAGCCAGACGACGTCGACGAAGTGCCAGTACCACGCCGAGGCCTCGAACGCGAAGTGGTGCTCGGCGTCGAAGTGGCCGCGCAGCACGCGGAACAGCATCACGGTGAGCATCGTCGCGCCGACGGTCACGTGCAGGCCGTGGAAGCCGGTCAGCATGAAGAACGTCGAGCCGTAGACGCCCGTCGACAGCTTGAGGTTCATCTCCGAGTACGCGTGCATGTACTCGTACGCCTGCAGCCCGACGAACGTGAAGCCCAGCACGATCGTCGCGAACAGCCACAGCTTGAGCGCGCCGCGATGGCCGGCCTTGAGCGCGTGGTGCGCGATCGTCAGCGTCACGCCCGACGACAGCAGGATGATCGTGTTGAGCAGCGGGATGCCGATCGCGCCCATCGGCGTGAAGCTGCCCTTCTCGTAGGGCCCGCTGGTCGGCCACTGCGCGGCGTAGTCCGGCCACACGAGCTTCGCGCCGAGGCTGCCCAAGTCGGGGACCGAGATGTTGCGCACGTAGAACAGCGCGCCGAAGAACGCGGCGAAGAACATGACCTCGGAGAAGATGAACCAGCTCATGCTCCACCGGAACGACAGGTCGACCTTCCGGTTGTACAGCCGCTGCTCGGACTCGCCGATGACGGTGCCGAACCAGCCGAACATCATGAACACGAGGATCGCGAAGCCGACCGCGGTCATCCACGGCCCGGCCGGATAGCCGTTGAACCAGAACGCCGCGCCCGAGCCCATCAGCAGCAGCGCGAGCGAGCCCGTGATCGGCCAGTGCGACGGCTGCGGGACGTAGTAGTAAGGCTTGGCGCCGTTGGCGGCTGCGCTCATGAATCGCTCCTCTTGGTGATGCCCGTGCTCGCGCGGGCCGGCGGCGTCGGCGCGACGGCCCCGCTCTGCTGGTTCCTGCCGGTCGATCCCTCGACCTCGAAAAACGTGTACGACAGCGTCACCGTCGCGAGGTCGCGCGGCGCGGCCGGGTCGATGACGAACACGACCGGCATCCGGCGCACCTCGCCCGGCTGCAGCGTCTGCGTGGCGAAGCAGAAGCACTCGAGCTTCTGGAAGTACTGCGCCGCCTCGCGCGGCCCGTAGCTCGGGACCGCCTGCCCGGTCAGCGGCCGGCCGGTCGCGTTGGCGATCTCGTAGACGACCTGGTTGACCGCGCCCGGATGCACGCTGACGACCGGGTCGACCGCGCGGAACGTCCACGGCAGCCCGCGCGTGTTCGCGTCGAGCTCGACGCGCACGGTCCGCGCGTAGTCGATCTGCGTGCTGACCGGCTCGTCGGGGCGGTCGAGGTCGCGCAGCCCGGTGACGCGGCAGATCTGTTCGTAGAAGGGCACCAGCAGGTAGCCGAACGCGAACATGCCGACGGCGACCACGGCGAGTCGGCGCCCCAGTCCGCGGTTGCCAGCGCGCACGGCGGAGGCTTCGGTGGCGTTCATCGCCGGGCCGTCACTTGCGCAGGTGGCGCCCGATGCCGAGCAGCAGGAACAGGAACACCGCGGCGCCGAGCACGCTCATGCCGACGTGGTCGCCGCCGATCCACTGCGACGCGATGATGCCGAAGAAGAACACCAGCGCGATCGACGCCAGCACCAGCGCCGTGCGCACGGCCGACGCGCGCGCGCGGGCGGCGGCGTCCTTCGGGTCGGCGGGGGCGGCCATCGCGTTCCCCGGCAGTTCCGTCGCGCCGGTCACTTGACGACGGGCGGCGTCTCGAACGTGTGGTAGGGCGCCGGCGACGGCACCGTCCACTCGAGCGTCGTGCCGCCGTCCCACGGCTTGGCGGGCGCCTTCGCGCCCTGGCCGCGGATGCACTTGACGACCGCGTACAGGAACACGAGCTGCGACAGCCCGAAGCCGAACGCGCCGATCGACGAGATCATGTTCCAGTTCGCGAACTGCTGCGCGTAGTCGGGGATGCGCCGCGGCATGCCGGCGAGCCCCAGGAAGTGCTGCGGGAAGAACGCGACGTTGAAGAACACGAGCGACAGCCAGAAGTGCAGCTTGCCGACCTTCTCGTCGTACATGGTGCCGGTCCACTTCGGCAGCCAGTAGTACGCGCCGCCGAAGAACGCGAACAGGCTGCCCGCCACCATCACGGAGTGGAAGTGCGCGACGACGTAGTACGTGTCGTGGATCTGGATGTCGACCGGCATGATCGAGCAGACGAGCCCCGTGAACCCGCCCATCGTGAACAGGAACAGGAAGCCCAGAGCGAACAGCATCGGCGTCTCGAACGTGAGCGAGCCCTTCCACATCGTCGCGAGCCAGTTGAACACCTTCACGCCGGTGGGCACGGCGATCAGCATCGTCGCGTACATGTAGAACAGCAGCCCGGCGGTCGGTAGCCCGACGGTGAACATGTGGTGCGCCCAGACGATGAACGACAGGATCGCGATGGCGGCGACCGCGTACACCATCGACGCGTAGCCGAACAGCGGCTTGCGCGAGAACGTCGGCAGGATCTCGGAGATGATCCCGAACGCCGGCAGGATGATGATGTACACCTCGGGGTGGCCGAAGAACCAGAACACGTGCTGGAACAGCACCGGGTCGCCGCCGCCCGCCGCGTTGAAGAACGACGTGCCGAAGTGGCGGTCGGTCAGCAGCATCGTGACGGCGCCGGCCAGCACCGGCATCACGGCGATCAGCAGGTACGCGGTGACGAGCCACGTCCAGCAGAACAGCGGCATCTTCATCAGCGTCATGCCGGGC
>JAYRNW010000067.1:0-8489 GCA_041911995.1 Casimicrobiaceae bacterium
CGCGCTCACGCTGCCGTCCGCCGACGCGCTGATCGCGCAGGTGGCCGACGGCGACGTCGACTACGCGGTCGTGCCGTCGACCGACGCCGCGGCCGCGCGCAACGTGTTCCTCGACTTCGACGTCGCGTTCGTCGCCGGCGATAAGCGCGACCTCGCGTGGGCGGTCGCGCCAGCGCGTCCCGGCCGGCGCGACGCGATCGCCCGCTTCTTCGCGAGGGCGCGCGACGACGGCTTGCTCGCGCGCTACGCCGACCGCTACTTCGGGCACGCCGAGCAGGTGGCGCGCATCGACGCCGGCGTGTTCCAGGAGCGCCTGAAGGCGGTGCTGCCGGCGTACCGCCGCATCTTCGAGGACGCGCAGTCGGCGACCGGCGTCGAGTGGCGGTTCCTGGCGGCGCTCGCCTACCAGGAATCGCAATGGGACCCGTTCGCGACCAGCGAGACCGGCGTGCGCGGCTTCATGCAGATCACCGAGGAGACGGCGCGCGAGCTCGACATCAAGGACCGGCTGGACCCGCGCGCGAGCACGCTCGGGGCCGCGCGCTACATCGCCGCGCTCAAGGCCAAACTGCCGCCGCGCATCGCGGAGCCCGACCGTACGTGGCTCGCGCTCGCGGCGTTCAACATCGGCATGGGCCACCTCGAGGACGCACGCGTCCTCGCGCAGCGGCAGAAGCTCAATCCCGACCTCTGGTCGGACGTGAAGAAGGCGCTGCCGCTGCTCGCCGTGCCCGAGCACTACGCGACGGCGAGGAACGGCTACGCGCGCGGCGGCATGCCGGTCGTGTTCGTCGACCGCGTCCGCGCGTACTACGACATCCTCGCGCGGCACGAGAAGGCGCTGCAGCCACGCCTGTCCGCGTCGCCGCTCGGCAACCCGTGACGCCGCGCCGCGGCGGCGCGGGACCGTCGCGTAGAATGGCCGCCATCATGCTGCGTTTCCTGGTCCTCGCCGCCGCCCTGCTGGCGACCGCGCCCGCGGCGCTCGCGGACGCGGGAGCGACGGTGTTCATCGAGGAGATGACGTCCACCGAGCTCGCGGCTGCGATCAAGGCAGGAAGGACGACGATCATCGTGCCGATCGGCGGCACCGAGCAGAACGGTCCGCACATGGCGCTCGGCAAGCACAACGTCCGCGCGAAGGCGCTCGCCGAGAAGGTCGCGCGCGCGCTCGGCAACGCGCTGGTCGCGCCGGTCGTCGCGTACGTGCCCGAGGGCAGCGTCGACCCGCCGACCGGGCACATGCGCTATCCGGGCACGATCACGGTGCCCGCCGACGTGTTCCGCAAGACGCTGGTGGCGGCGGCGCGCAGCTTCCGGCTGCACGGCTTCCGCGACGTCGTGCTGCTGGGCGAGCACGGCGACTACCAGAAGGACGACGAGGCGGTCGCGCAGCAGCTGAACCGCGAGTGGGCGGCGAGCGACGTGCGCGTGCACGCCGTCACCGATTACTACCGCGCGGCGACGGCGGGCTTCGCGCGCACGCTGAAGGCGCGCGGCTACACGGACGCCGAGATCGGGCTGCACGCGGGGCTCGCCGACACGTCGCTGTCGCTCGCCGTCGACCCGCGCCTCGTGCGCGGCGATCGCCTGCAGCCGGCGCCCGGACAGCAAGGCCTGCCCGGCGTCACCGGCGACCCACGCCGCGCGAGCGCCGAGCTGGGCGCGGTCGGCGTCGACGCCGTCGTCGCGCAGACCGTGGAGGCCGTGCGCGCGGCGGTCGCCCGCCGGTGACGCGCGGATCGCGCAAGACCGCAACCCTTCGATCACCCTGCCAGCACGAGGAGCGTTCGTGAAGTTCGATGTCGTGTCCCATGCCCTGCCCGCGGCGCTCGCCGCGGCCATCCTCGCGGCCTCGCCCGCCACGGCGCAGGCGCCGGCCAAGCCGCCCGCAGCGCCCGCGGTCGTCACGGTGCCCGGCATGCCGCCGGTGCCCGATCCCGCCAACCTGTACAGCGAGACGACGGCGGACAAGGTGATCCCCGCGGTCGCGGGCGACCTGCCGCGCGTGTACGTGCCGCACATCCAGTCCAACGACGTGTACGTGATCGATCCCGCCACGTTCAAGGTCGTCGACAAGTTCCGCGTCGGCCTCAACCCGCAGCACGTGGTGCCGTCGTGGGACCTGCGCACGCTGTGGGTCGCCAACAACGCCGAGAACACGACGAAGGGCAGCCTCACGCCCGTCGATCCGAAGACGGGCAAGCCCGGCAAGCCGATCGCCGTCGACGACCCGTACAACATGTATTTCACGCCCGACGGCAAGTCGGCGATCGTCGTCGCCGAGGCGATGAAGCGGCTCGACTTCCGCGACCCGAAGACGATGGCGCTGCAATACTCGATCGACGTGCCGAAGTGCGCGGGGATCAACCACGCCGACTTCTCGATCGACGGCCGCTACGCGATCTTCACGTGCGAGTTCACGGGGACCGTGGCCAAGATCGACCTCGTCGAGCGCAAGGTGCTGGGCTACACGCAGGTGATCCAGCCCGGCCGGCCGACGCAGGTGGTCAAGGGGCCCGACGGCCGCGACGAGACGATCTGCACCACGTGGAAGGGCATGCCGCAGGACATCCGCGCCTCGCCCGACGGCAAGCTTTTCTACGTCGCCGACATGATGGCCGACGGCGTGCACGTCGTGGACCTCGCGTCGTTCCGGCAGGTCGGCTTCATCGAGACCGGCAAGGGCACGCACGGCCTGTACCCCAGCCGCGACGGCAAGAAGCTCTACGTCGCCAACCGCGGCTCGAACAAGATCCACGGCCCGCCGAAGGGCAAGGGCAGCGTCGCGGTGATCGACTTCGCGACGCAGAAGGTGGCTGCGACGTGGCCGATCCCCGGCGGCGGCAGCCCCGACATGGGCAACGTCAGCGCCGACGGCAAGTGGCTGTGGCTGTCGGGCCGCTACGACCACGTCGTCTACGCGTTCGACACGGCGACCGGCGAAGTGAAGACGATTCCGGTGGGCAAGGAGCCGCACGGACTCACCGTCTGGCCGCAACCCGGCCGGTACTCGCTCGGGCACACCGGAAATCTACGCTAACGTCTTTGAAACACTTCGTGTTTCAAAGCCGGACTGCAGTCAGCGGGGAAAGCTCCGGGCGGCCGAGCGCTTTCCCCGTAGCAAATTCAACGAAGCGCGCCGATCACAGGTCGCTTCGCTCCCCACTCGGTTGCGCGCGCATGCGGGCTGACAGCCTGCGATACGCGCGGGCGGCCGAAGGAGCATTCACGTCGCATACGCGCGCTACTGAACGGCGCGCGAAGCGCGCATCTGATCGGCGCGCTCGTCGCCTTTTCCGCACGAAAAGCGCTCGGCCGCCCGGAGCTTTTCGTGCTGACTGCAGTCCGGAACCAAATCGTGGGCCGCGCGAAGCCGGCCCCAGCGATTTGGTTACGATTTCAACAGGTGGGTCAGCCCGCCCATGTAAGGGTGAAGGGCCTCCGGGACCATGATGGTGCCGTCGCCCTGCTGGTAGTTCTCCATGACGGCGACCAGCGTGCGGCCCACCGCGAGGCCGGAGCCGTTCAGCGTGTGGACGAGCTCGTTCTTGCCCTGCGCGTTGCGGAAGCGCGCCTGCATGCGCCGCGCCTGGAACGCCTCGCAGTTCGAGCACGACGAGATCTCGCGGTACGCGTTCTGCCCCGGCAGCCACACTTCGAGGTCGTAGGTCTTCGCCGACGCGAAGCCGATGTCGCCGGTGCACAATGCGACCACGCGGTACGGCAGCCCGAGGCGCTGCAGGATGACCTCCGCGTGGCGCGTCATCTCCTCCAGCGCGTCGTACGACCGGTCCGGGTGGACGATCTGCACCATCTCGACCTTGTCGAACTGGTGCTGGCGGATCATGCCGCGCGTGTCCTTGCCGTAGCTGCCCGCCTCCGACCGGAAGCACGGCGAGTGCGCGGTCAGCCGGATCGGCAGCGCGTCGGCGGCGAGGATCTCGTCGCGCACGGAGTTGGTGAGCGGGATCTCGGCGGTCGAGATGAGGTAGAGGCGCTCGCCCTCGCCCTCGGCGCCGCCCTTCAGCGCCGCGAACATCTCGGTCTCGAACTTGGGCAGCTGCGTCGTGCCGACCAGCGTCTCGGCGTTGACGACGTACGGCGTGTAGCACTCGGTGTAGCCGTGCTCGCGCGTGTGCGTGTCGAGCATGAACTGCGCGAGCGCGCGGTGCAGGCGCGCGAGCGGGCCGCGCAGGAACGAGAAGCGCGCGCCGGAGAGCTTGGCCGCCGTCGCGAAGTCGAGCAGGCCGAGCCCTTCGCCCAGGTCCGTGTGGTCCCTCGGCTGGAAGTGGAACTCGGGCGGCGTGCCCCAGCGGCGCACCTCGACGTTGTCGGCGGCGGACGCGCCGACGGGCGTGGACGCGTGCGTCAGGTTCGGCAGGTTGAGCAGGTAATCGCGCAGCTCGCCCTGCACGCCTTCGAGCTCGCCCTCGAGGCGCTTGACCTCGTCGCCGAGCCCCGCGACCTCGGCCAGCAGCGGCGCCGCGTCCGCGCCCTTCGCCTTGGCGATGCCGATCTGCTTCGACGCCGCGTTGCGGCGCGCCTGCAGGTCCTGCGTGCGCACCTGGATGTCCTTGCGCCACGCTTCGAGCGCCTCGAAGCGCGCGGTGTCGAGCGCGAGGCCGCGCTTGGCCATACCGGCGGCCACGCCGGCGAGATCGTTACGGAACAGGTTGATGTCGAGCATTCGCCAATTCTATCAGAGGCTTGCGAGGGGCCGGCCGGCCGCCCAACGTCGCCACCGACGGCGCAAGCGGGAACGGCGCCGGGGTTGATCCCGATCAAGCGGATCCCACCTCGCGGCGTGCCAGACTTCGCGAAATTCGCCGGAAGGGCAGGACGATGAACCCGTTACGGTTGCCGGCACGATGGCCATGGTCGCGGACCGGTGGCGCGAATCGCGCGGCCGGCTTGCAACGTCGCGCCCGTGCCGCGCTGGTCGCGGCGTTGCTCGCCGCGACGTCGCCCGGCACCACCTTTGGCTGCGGATACCACGTCGCGATCGCCGGCGGCATTTCCACCGCGCACGCCGCGTCGATTCCGGTCGCGCTCGCCGTGCATGCGGCCATCGACTCCGGCCGGCTGACGCCGGTCACGGAGGCGCCCGCGCCGCTCGCCCTGGTGCGCGCCAACGGCGCGATCCGCATGTTCGCGGCGGGGCTCGCGCAGGACGCCGCGGCGATGCCGCCGATCGCGATCGTGCTGGTCGAGGCGCACCTCTGGAGCCGGATCGTTCCGGAGTCCGGGGCCGCGCAGGTGCAATTCCACGCCGACGGACCTGCCAGCGGCGACGTGATCGTCGTCACCGGCGAGCCGGCCTTGCGCGCGCTGCTCGACGGACGCCTGAGCTGGGACACCGCGATCGCGACCGGGCTGGTCGTCGTCGACGGGCCGGACGCAGGGCGGCAGCGCCTCGCGCGGGTCCTCGCGCAGCGCGCCACCTGATGGCCTCCGCTCCGATCCGCATCGAACCCAAGACACGTCACCCACGGGAAGCCCGATGAAAGCCATGAAACCGTTCCGCAAGCTGCTCGTCTCGGCCGGCGCCGCCGTGGCGCTCGCCGTCCCGTTCGCCCTGCAGGCCACCGGCGCCCTCGCCCAGCCGGCGACGACGCCTCCCGGCCACTTCGACCCGAAGGGCAAGGGCCCGTCGAAGTACACGCTGGACGCGCTCGAGCGCTCGCGCGCCGCGCTGCCGTTCGCCGACACGCGCGACTTCGACGAGCAGAAGCGCGGCTTCATCGCGCCGATGACGGAGCTCAAGATCAAGGCCGACGCCGGCCACGTGGCGTGGGACATGGAGCGCTACCAGTTCCTGCTGAGGCCGGAGCGGTTCGACACGATCCACCCGTCGCTCGACCGCATCTCCAAGCTCAACATGAACTACGGGCTGTACGAGGTGATTCCGGGCATCTACCAGGTCCGCGGCTTCGACCTGTCCGACATCTCGTTCGTGCGCGGCAGGACCGGCTGGATCGTGATCGATCCGCTGACCGCCGCCGAGACGGCGCGCGCCGCCGTGAAGCTGTTCCAGCAGCACGTCGGCCGCGGGCTGCCGATCACGGCGGTCATCTACTCGCACTCGCACGGCGACCACTGGGGCGGCGTGCGCGGCGTGGTGGACGAGGCGGACGTGCGGGCGGGCAAGGTGGCGATCATCGCGCCGCGCGACTTCATGCAGCACACGATCTCGGAGAACGTGTACGCCGGCAACGCGATGAACCGGCGACTGTTCTACCAGTACGGCATCCTGCTGCCGGCGAGCCCCTACGGTCACGTCGGCCAGGGCCTCGGCATGAACGTCCCCGCCGGCATGCCGGGACTGATCACGCCGACGCGGATCGTCGAGAAGGACATCGAGGAGTTCGACGTCGACGGCGTGAAGATGGTGTTCCAGAACACGCCGAACACCGAGGCGCCGTCGAACATGAACACGTACATCCCCGGCATGAAGGCGCTGTGGATGGCCGAGAACGTCACGGCGACGCTGCACAACATCTACACGCTGCGCGGCGCGCCGGTGCGCGACCCGCTCAACTGGTCGAAGTACATCGCGCGGGCGCTCTACCTGTTCGGGCAGGAGGCCGACGTCATGTTCGCGTCGCACCACTGGCCGCGCTGGGGCAACGCGCGGATCCAGGAGGTGCTGCGCGGCCAGCGCGACCTGTACGCGAACTTCAACAACCAGGTGCTGCACCTCGCCAACCAGGGCGTGACGATCAACGAGATCCACAACGTCTACAAGCTCCCGCCGAGCCTGCAGCAGATGTGGTTCAACCGCGGCTACCACGGCACGCCCGAGCACAACAGCCGCGGCGTGATCCAGCGCTACCTGGGATTCTGGGACGCCAATCCGGCCACGCTGATTCCGCTGTCGCCGGCCGACTCCGCGCCGCTGTACGTGGAGATGATGGGCGGCGCCGACAAGATCATGGAGCGCGGCAGGCAGCTGCACGACGAAGGCAAGTACCTGCTCGCGCAGGAGATCCTGAACAAGCTCGTGTATGCGCAGCCGGGCAACCAGGCGGCCAAGGACCTGCTGGCCGACGTGTTCGAGCAGCTGGGCTACCAGCAGGAGGGCCCCGGCCTGCGCAACAGCTACCTGGCCGGCGCGTACGAGCTGCGCAGCGGCATCCCGGCGGGCGCGGCGATCAATTCCAGCAGCCCCGACGTGGTCCGCGCGATGTCCACCGAGCTCTTCCTCAACTTCCTGGGCATCCGGATGGACAGCCGCAAGGCGGAGGGGATGCGGTTCACGATCAACCTGGTCACGCCGGACAACGGCGAGAAGTTCGTCATCGAGATGGAGAACGCGACGCTGACCAACACCGCCGGCTTCCTCGCGGCCAAGCCCGACCTGACGATGACGATCAAGCGCACCGATCTCGAGCAGATCATGTCGGGGGCGAAGACGCTCGAGGCGCAGATCGCGGGCGGCGCGCTCAAGCTCGACGGCGACGCGAGCGTGCTGGCCAAGCTCGCGTCGACCATGGTCGACTTCGACCCGCGCTTCCAGATCATGCCGGGGACCAAGGTGCGCGACACCGGGGCCGCGAAGGCCGGCGCCTACGAGGCGGTGCCGCGGCAGACGATCGCCGAATAGTCGCGACCCGGCGCGCCCGGCGCGCGCCCGCGATTCAGCGGTCGTCTTCGCCGGATCCGCGGTCGCGCGCGCGCAGCCACGCGAGCTTGTCGCGGATCTTCGCCTCGAGCCCGCGGTCGGTCGGCTCGTAGAACCGCTGCGGCTGCATCGCGTCGGGCAGGTACGTCTCGCCCGCCGCGTACGCGCCCTCCTCGTCGTGCGCGTAGCGGTAGCCGGCGCCGTAGCCCAGGTTCTTCATGAGCTTCGTCGGCGCGTTGCGCAGCCGCATCGGCACCGGCCGCGATCCGTCCTCCGCGACGAACGCCTTCGCGGCGCCGTAGGCGACGTACGCGGCGTTCGACTTCGGCGCCACCGCGAGGTAGAGCACGCACTCGGCCAGCGCCAGCTCGCCCTCGGGCGAGCCCAACTGCTCGTAGGTCTCCGCGGCGTCGAGTGCGAGGCGCAGCGCGCGCGGGTCGGCGAGGCCGATGTCTTCGGTGGCCATCCGGATCATCCGCCGCGCGACGTAGAGCGGATCCGCGCCGCCGTCGAGCATCCGGCACATCCAGTACAGCGACGCGTCGGGGTCGGAGCCGCGCACCGCCTTGTGCAGCGCGGAGATCTGGTCGTAGAACGCCTCGCCGCCCTTGTCGAAGCGGCGCAGGCTGCGCGCGATCGTCGCCTCGACGAACGGCAGGTCCACGTGCGCGCGCCGCGCCTCGGCCGCCGCGACGGCGAGCTGCTCGACGAGGTTGACGAGCCGCCGGCCGTCGCCGTCCGCGTATGCGACCAGCGCGTCGCGCGCCGGCGCGTCGAGCTCGAGCCCCGCAGCCGTCGCGGCGACGGCGCGGTCGAGCAGCGTGGCGAGGTCGTCGGCGGAGAGCGGCTCCAGCACGTAGACGGC
>JAYRNW010000068.1:0-10350 GCA_041911995.1 Casimicrobiaceae bacterium
CCCGGCGCCGGCCGCAGGAAAATGCCACGCAAGAACAAGTGTCGCGCGACAGGCTGAGCCCGAGTCCGCGTCCAGGTGTGTTGTGCAGAGGTTCCCCAGCGCCCGCCGGGCCGCCCCCTTCGGAGGAGCCTCCTACCCGCCGCAGCCGGGACCGTCACGGCTCCCGCGGAACGTCGCGAGCGTGAACACGACGTTGCCGTCCCCTTGCCGGTACGACGTCAGCGCCGGGGCGTCCCACGCGAAGCCGCGCTGCCATTCGCCGGCGCGCGCGCCGCGGTCGCCGGTGACGAGCGCGACGGCGACGTCGCGGCCCTCGCACAGCATCTTGCGGCCCGCCGCGTAATTCGGCAGCGAGTCCATGCCGACGCGGCCGCCGGTCAGGAACGCGACCGGCATCGACAGCCCCCAGTCCGGGAAGTAGACGAACGGCCGACGATCGGATGCGAGGAGGTCGGCCGCGAGCCGGTTGATCGCGTCCGAGTACAGGCCCACACCGCGCGCGGCCTCGAGGCGCTGCGCCTCCCTGACCTGGCCGCCGACGTTCAGCGCGACCAACACCGCGAACGGCAACGTGACGACGGCGGCGGCCGTCCGGCCGACGCGCGGCGTGCGCGCGAAGTCGACGAGCGCGACGGCGAGCGCCGCGTACGCGAGCGGCAGCAGCACGACGAAGTGGTGGCCGGACAGCCGCGTGCCGAACACCAGCGCGATCGCGACGAACGACACCGGCAGCGCGACCAGCACGCGCAGCAGCACGCTCGCCTGCCGGCGCCACTCGGCGCGCGCCCACAGCGCGAGCGGGGCGGCGAGCAGCAGCCCCATCTTGAACGCGGCGCCCGGCACCTCGCCGTGCTGGCCGAAGATCAGCGTGTGATGGAACGAGTTGCGGAACACCGACGCGACGGTCGCCGCGAGGTGCGCGAGGCGCTGCGCCGGCGCCGGCTGCTCGGAGAACGCGTTCAGCGCGCGTTGCGTCTGCTGGAAATACGACCACGCCTCGGGCAGGCCGCCCATCTGCTTGACCACCAGCGCGTAGCCCAGCGGATAGAACACGCCGCCGGCGGCCACGCCCGCCGCCCACGCGAGCCACGCAGCGCGCGTGCGGCCGTCGGCCGGCACCCACCAGCGCAGCGCGAGCAACACGGCCGGCAGGAAGAACGCGTAGATGAAGTAGCCGACGACGGCGAGGCCGTAGAACACGCCGCTCGCGACGAGCCAGCGGCGCCGGTTCCCGGGCTCCTGCGCGCGCTGCAATCCGTACAGCGCCAGGAACAGCCAGGCGGCCGGCGCCAGCGTGATGTAGCTCTGCGTGCGGAACGCGTAGGAGAAGCCGGGGTCGACCGCGATCGCCGCGCACGCTAGCGCCGCCTGCCAGGGCTTGAGCGTTCCGCGCGCGAGCAGCGCGAACAGCGCCGCCAGCACGCCAAGGCCGAAGAGCGCGTGCGTGATGCGCAGGCCGGTGACCGACGTGCCGAACAGCGCGAACCCGGGCAGCCCCAGCCAGACCTGCTGCGAGCCGTGGTAGAACGAGATGAGGACGGGCGCGCGGTCGAAGAGGTAGTTGCCGGGCAGCAGCCACGCCGTGATCGGCTCGGTGTGCCGCGCGAGGAGGCGTACGGCGAGGTAATCCGGGTTGACGGCGTCCATGTAGACGCCGGGCAGCGTGATGTTCTGCGCGACGACGGCGGCGAACGCGGCAGCGGCGAGGACGAACCACGCCCAGGTGCGCGCCGCGCCGGGCGCCGCGGCGGCCGGGGGCGCCGCGCTCACCGCTTGTCGCCCCAGTTGGGCGGGATGCGGAACAGCCGGCAGAGCTGGATCGGGCTCGTCCGCATGTTGGTGACGACGTCGCGGCACGTCTCGGTCAGGCGCAGGAGGTCGTGCGCGAGCAGCGTGTCCACGCCGGTGTTGGCGGGATAGGTGAGCGAGTAGAGCGGGCCCTTGTGCGCCTTGATGGCGCGCGAGATCGTCTCGGCCATCAGCGTCTCGCGCTTGGGATCGTTGATGCTGTTCTGCAGCCCGAAGAAGCGCGCGTCGGCGGGGAAGTGCGGCAGCACGTACGACATCGGCCCGTCGGACGTCAGCAGCACCAGCGCGTTCGGATCGACCGGCGGCACCTGCACGTCGAACCATTTGTCCCTGAACTCGACGTGCCACCAGTCGGGCGGGCGGGTCGAGCCCACGAGGACCGCCGCGAGCACCAGCGCGGCCGGTAGCGCGTAGCCGGGGCGCAGCAGGAACATGAGGAGCGCGATCGCGAGCGCGCCGCTCAACATCTCGAGCGGCACGAGGTAGCGGTAGATCGAGAACTGGTGCGTCCACAGCAGGAACGCGAGCACGAAGAACAGCGCGACGACGCGCCACGCCTCGGCGGTACGCGGACCGGCGACCGCCGGTGCCAGCGCGCCGCCGGCGGCGCGGCCGCGCCACCGGCGGGCGAGCCACGCGGCGCCCGCGGCCAGCGCAAGCGCGTAGAGCACCGGCATCCGCGCGTCGACGTACTCGGTCTCCGTCACGTAGAACGCCTTCGGCGCGAGCAGCGTGAACGGGAACACCAGCCACTCGCCGGGCGTGTGCGGGCCGTACGGGCGGCCCATCACCTCGTACTGGCCCCACCACGGCGACTTGATCCAGACGTTGCCGTAGGGGAACACCGGGTTGGCGAGCTGCGTCCACAGTTCCCACATCCACGCGCCGCCGGAGATGGCGGTGCCCGCCAGCACCGCGAGGCCGAACAGGAACGCGTCGCGGAATCCCGCGAGCGCCGCGCGCCACGGCCACACGCGGCGCAGCCACAGCGCGACGCACAGCGCGAACGCGAAGAGCCCGTAGGTGAGCTTGAGTCCCGCGGCGAGCCCGCAGAAGACGCCGGCGACGGCCAGCGATCCGAACGACAGCGGCGCGCCGGGGCGCGTCACCAGCCGCCGCACGACGACCCACACGCCGGCCAGCGTCAGCAGCGCGCCCGGCCACTCGTTCATCGTGGTGCCCAGCACGCCGACGCTCATCGCGGAGGTCATGCCGACGACGAACGCGAGCGTCACGGCGGCGACGCGCTCGCGGGTCGGCAGGTCGGCGAACAGCAGGTTAAGGACCTTGAGCAGCAGGAACGCCGCGACGCCGGCCGGCAGCGCGAGCACGATCGTGATCCAGCGCGGGTCCCAGCCGGCCGCGACCATCCAGTAGAACGGGAGGTCGGGCAGCGGGCTGTGGTAGGTCTGCAGCTGCGCGGCGACGATGTCGTACGTGTAGCCGCGGTGGTCGTTGACCCACGCCCACGGATTGTAGAAGTGGTAGTTCTGCAGGTCCCAGTTGGCGTCCTGTCCGCGGCGCACCGCGAGCGCGCCGGCGCCCGCCAGCAACAGCACGAAGATGACGAAGTCGGCGATCCGCCTGCCCGGCGTGGCGTTCGGGGGCGGCGCGAAGGCGGAGGCGAAGGTCAACGCGGAAACCGGGACGTACGGCAGAAGGGGCCGCGCGATTATGCCATCGCCGGGCCCTTCCCGGCCCGCCTCTTGCGGCGGCGCCGCATATCGGCTATGGTGGCGGGATGAGCAGCGTTCTCCCCGCCGCCGGCAGCGCCCCGACGCCCCTCGCGTCGCCGCGCGCGCTCGCCCTGTCCGGCCTGCTGCTGCTGCGCCTCGCGCGCACATAAACCCACACCCCCCAATTCGAGCAGTCCCCGTGCCATCCAGCAGGACCGGATGGCGAGATTCCATGTCGTGCGGCCAGGTACCGCCGGCCGCGAACCGGAACCGACCATGAACATCGACCCGTCCGTCAAGTACCGACCGTTCCCCCCGATCGCGTTGCCCGATCGCGCGTGGCCGTCGCGCACGATCGACCGCGCGCCCGTCTGGTGCAGCGTCGACCTGCGCGACGGCAACCAGGCGCTGATCGAGCCGATGGACGCCGAGCGCAAGCTGCGGATGTTCCGGCTGCTCGTGAAGATGGGCTACAAGGAGATCGAGATCGGCTTCCCGGCCGCGTCGCAGACCGACTACGACTTCGTGCGCCGGCTGATCGACGAGAAGCTCATCCCCGACGACGTCAACGTGCAGGTGCTGACCCAGGCGCGCGCGCCGCTGATCGAGCGAACGTTCGAGGCGCTGGCCGGCGCGCGCCGCGCGATCGTCCACCTGTACAACTCGACGTCGACCACGCAGCGGCGCATCGTGTTCGGCATGGACCGCGACGGCATCCGCAAGATCGCCGTCGACGGCGCGCGCGTGATGCGCGAGTGCGCGGCGCGGCACCCGTGGACCGAGTGGACGTTCCAGTACTCGCCGGAGAGCTTCACCGGCACCGAGCTCGACTTCGCGAAGGAGATGTGCGACGCGGTGCTCGACGTGTGGCAGCCCACGCCGCAGCGCAAGGTCATCGTCAACCTGCCGTCGACGGTCGAGATGACGACGCCGAACGTCTACGCCGACCAGATCGAGTGGATGAGCCGGCACCTGAACCGCCGCGACAGCCTCGTGCTGTCCGTCCATCCGCACAACGACCGCGGCTGCGGCGTCGCCGCCGCCGAGCTCGCATTGATGGCCGGCGCGGAGCGCGTCGAGGGGTGCCTGTTCGGCAACGGCGAGCGCACCGGCAACGTGTGCCTCGTGACGCTCGGGCTCAACCTGCTGACGCAGGGCGTCGATCCCGGCATCGACTTCTCCGACATCGGCGAGGTGATCCGCACGGTCGAGCACTGCAACCAGATTCCCGTGCACCCGCGGCACCCATACGGCGGCGAGCTCGTGTTCACGGCGTTCTCGGGCTCGCACCAGGACGCGATCAAGAAGGGCCTCGCCGCGCGCGCGACCGACATGGCGCTCGGCAAGCAGGCCTGGGACGTGCCGTACCTGCCGATCGACCCGGCCGACCTCGGCCGCACGTACGAGGCGGTCATCCGCGTCAACAGCCAGTCGGGCAAGGGCGGGATCGCCTACCTGCTCGAGCGCGACTACGGCCTCGCGCTGCCGCGCCTGCTGCAGATCGAGTTCTCGCAGGTGATCCAGGCGATCACCGACGCGACGGGCAAGGAGCTCACGTCCGCCGAGATCCACGCGGAATTCGAGCGCGAGTACCTGGACGCCACGACCCCGGTCGCGTACAGCGGCCATCGCGCGCAGCACAGCGCCGACGGCTCGGTCGAGCACCTCGCGGCGCACCTCGTCGTCGACGGTGTTGCGACCGTCCTGCACGGCGCCGGCAACGGCCCGGTCGACGCGTTCGTCGCGGCGGTCCGGCAGGGGCTGGGGCTGCCGATCCACGTGGCGACCTACCACGAGCACGCGATCGGCGCCGGCGAGGACGCCACCGCGGTGGCCTACGTGCAGCTGCGCGTCGGCTCCGACCGCGCGGTCTACGGCGTCGGGCGCGACGCCAACATCGTCACGGCGACGCTGCGCGCGCTGACGAGCGCGATCAACCGCGGCCTGCGCGCCGGGACGCTGAAGCTCGCGCCTGCGCGGCAGGCGGCCTCCGCCTAGGCGGAGATCGCCGGAAGGCGTCGCAGGATCGGGCCAGACGCGCTTTCCCGGGAGAATTCGAGCGAGGCCCGGGAGCGTGCGCCTGTTCCCGCGCGGGATCAGGCTGCGCGGCCCGCCGCCTCGCACTCGTACATCCGGCAGCCGGATGCGGCGAGCCACGCCATGTCGGCCGCGGACGCCGCCGCCCGCGGCCGCACGAAGCCGGCGAGCGCGAGCTCGCTGAGGAAATCCTCCGCTCGGTAGTGCACGACCAGGATCTCCTCCAGCTCCTCTGCCAGCACGCGATCGCCGGCGCGCAGCGTGTATCGACCGTGGACGCGCACCCCCGCGGCCTCCGTCACGGCGCGCCATTCATAGCGAATCGTCTGCCCGTCGCGGTCGCAGACTTCGCGCACGCCGGCGCGGCCTGCCGCCGATTCCTCGTCGGACGGATCGGAGAGCTCCACGACCAGGACTGCGGCCGGGGCGAGGTGTCGATGGAGCGCGCGCAACGTGGCTCGCAGCGCTCCACGCGGATGGACGAGGCCGAGCGAGCCGGCGGGGATGAACGCGAAACCGTAACGCGTCGGCAGCGCAAGGCGTTCGAGCGACTGGCGATAGAGTCGCGCGGACAGCCCGAGCCCCGCGGCCTTGCGCCGGCATGCCGCGATCATGTCGGGCGACGCGTCGACGCCGTCGATCGCGATGCCGGCCGCGAGCAGCGGGAGCAGGAACCGGCCCGACCCGCACATCGGCTCGAGTACCGGGCCGTCGTAGCGCGCGGCCCGATCCCGGTAGTACGCGACCGCGTCCGGCGGCGCGGCGGGCTTGTCGAGGTCGTAGAACGCCGTGCTCAGTCTTCCGTACGCGGCCATCCGCTCCGCTCCGCTTTCGGGGTCGCGCGCCACCTTACGCAGCGCCGGTCCGCCGGTCAAATCCGATGCGCAGGGATGGCCCCACAGCCTCGCGCCCGTGCGGTACAATCGCATATCTGAAAGTCGTTTTCACATTTGCCGCGCCGCCGGCGCGGCAGCACTTCCTTCCGCGAGGCCCCCATGAGCACGTCCCCCTACGGTGCCGGTGTCGAGATCGCCGGCCGCGTCACGCCCGAGTTCGGCGAGATCCTGACTCCCGAAGCCGTCGCGTTCGCCGTCAAGCTGCAGCGCGCGTTCGGCGGCCGCCGTGCGGAGCTGCTCGCGAAGCGCGCGGCGCGCCAGGCCGAGTTCGACGCCGGCCGGCTGCCGGATTTCCTGCCCGAGACGCGCGCCGTGCGCGAGGGCGACTGGACGTGCGCGCCGGTGCGCTCCGACATCCAGGACCGCCGCGTCGAGATCACGGGCCCGGTCGACCGGAAGATGATCGTCAACGCGCTGAACTCCGGCGCCAGCGTGTTCATGGCCGACTTCGAGGACGCCAACACGCCGCGCTGGGACAACAACATCCAGGGCCACATCAACCTGCGCGACGCGATCCGCCGCCGCATCGAGTTCGTGTCGCCGGAAGGCAAGTCGTACAAGCTGAACGAGAAGACCGCGGTGCTGTTCGTGCGCCCGCGCGGCTGGCACCTGCCGGAGAAGCACGTGCTGGTCGACGGCGCGCCGATCTCCGGCGGCATCTTCGACTTCGCGCTGTACATGTTCCACAACGCGAAGGAGCTGGTCGCGCGCGGCAGCGGCCCGTACTTCTACCTGCCGAAGCTCGAGAGCCACCTCGAGGCGCGGCTGTGGAACGACATCTTCGTGATGGCGCAGGACGACCTCGGCCTGCCGCGCGGCACGATCAAGGGCACGGTGCTGATCGAGACGATCCTGGCCGCGTTCGAGATGGACGAGATCCTGCACGAGCTGCGCGAGCACTCGGCGGGCCTCAACGCCGGCCGCTGGGACTACATCTTCAGCTGCATCAAGAAGCTGCGCAGCAACCGCGACTTCTGCCTCGCCGACCGCGCGCTGGTGACGATGACGACGCACTTCATGAAGAGCTACGCGGAGCTGCTGATCAAGACCTGCCACCGCCGCAACATCCACGCGATGGGCGGCATGGCCGCGCAGATCCCGGTCAAGAACGACGAGAAGGCCAACGCCGAGGCGTTCGCCAAGGTGAAGGCGGACAAGGAGCGCGAGGCGACGTACGGCCACGACGGCACGTGGGTCGCGCACCCGGGCCTCGTCCCGGTCGCCAAGGAGGCGTTCGACCGGCTGATGCCGGCGCCGAACCAGATCGCGACGAAGAAGCGCGACGACGTGAAGGTGGTCGCGGCGGACCTCCTCAAGTTCGAGCCCGAGCAGCCGATCACCGAGAAGGGCCTGCGGCTCAACGTCAACGTCGCGATCCAGTACATCGGCGCCTGGCTCGCCGGGCAGGGCGCGGTGCCGATCTTCAACCTGATGGAGGACGCGGCCACCGCCGAGATCTCGCGCTCGCAGGTCTGGCAGTGGATCCGCTCGCCCAAGGGCAGGCTCGACGACGGTCGCAAGGTGACGAAGGAGATGGTCGCCGCGATGCTGCCCGAGGAGATGCAGAAGATCCGCGACCTGCTGGGGCCGGCGTTCGCGCAGGGCAAGTACGACGACGCGGCGAAGATCTTCGCCGACCTCGTCAACAACGACACGTTCGTCGAGTTCCTGACGCTGCCCGCGTACGAGCGGATCGACTGACGCGGCGCGGCCCGGCCGCGTGGCCGCGCCAGCCCGGCGCGCACCCGAGGCCGCGCCCTCCGCGATGGTGCATGATTCGACCAGGGGAACCCCGTCGATGCGCATCGTTCCCACCTTCGGCTGGATGCTCGCGATCGTGCTGCTGACTGCGTGCGCAGGCACGCAGAGCGCCGTCGTGACCCGGGTACGGCTCGACAAGGAGTTCGCGGGCCGGCTCGCGTTCACCAGGATCGAGGCGCAGTCCTCGGTCGGGCGCTTCACGCAGGCCGATCTCGATCAGCTGCGGGAGGCCGTGCACGCGCGCGCGTCGCAGCCCGCAAGCGGAGGCGTGCCGGTGACGATCCGGCTTACCGTGACCGACTACGCCACCGACGCCAGCAGGTTGGCCGTTGCCGTTCGCGTGGTCGATGCCGCGGGCAAGCTGTACGCCCACTTCGACGTTCGCCAGACCGCGAGCGAGCTCCTGGGGGCCGTCTACGACCAGCGCACGTGGGTCATCAATGCGGTCGCCGATCGCGTCGCGTACGCGCTGACGGCGCAACCGCTGGCGCCCGCGCCGGCCATCGACGCGCGCGACTACGGCTCGTGACGCGCGCCGGTCACGCTCGAGACGACGAGAGCGGGCCGCTCCGACGATCGAGACCGGCTTGCGTATCGCATCGCCGGTGGCGTGCCGTGGGCCGGCGTGCCCCCTGCGCGTATCGGCCGGAAACACCCGGAGCCGACGCTTCGGACGTCATCCTCGAGCGTTCGTCGGCGACTCCAATTCTTCGGGTTACCGGCCGCGCGCAGGCCTACCGCCGCTTGCGCCACTGCAGGTAGGCGACGATGGTGAGGCCGAGGCCGAGCGCGTAGCCGATCACGGCTGCCGTGACCGCCGGCGGCGCGCGGTTCACGGTCGCGATCACGAGCGCCAGCCCCGGGTTGCGCATCGCCGCCGCGACGGCGGCGGCCGGGCGCACGGCGGGGTCGCCCCACGCGAACGCGGCGCCGACGGCCAGCGAGCACAGCGTCATGCCCACGCCGGCGACCGTCGGCGTCCAGCCGACGGCGGCGATGATCGCCGGCATGTCGGCCAGCACCATGAGGCCCAGCGCCGCCAGCAGCAGGTTGCCGATGCGCGCGAGCGGGGCTTCGAGCTTCGCCGCGAGCGCGGGCCGGGCGGCCCGCAGCCCGGCGCCGAGCGCCATCGGCAGCAACTGCGCGAAGAACACCTGGCGCCCGATATGCAACGGCGTCACCGCGAAGTCGGCGGCGAAGATCCAGTCGAGGATCGCGACGGTCAGCGGCACGGTCACGACGGCCAGCATGACGATCGACAGGTGCAGCGCAGGCGCGAACGCGCGATCGCCGCCGGCGTCCAGCGCCCGCCGCAGCGCGACCGGCGCGCCGGGCGAGATCGCCATCAGCACGATGCCCACGGCGACCGGCCCCTTCAGTCCGAACGCCTTGAGGACCAGCACCGCGAGCGCCGGCACCGGGACGAGGACCGCGAAGAGGACCGCCAGCAGCACGACGCGCCGCTGCAGCGCGGCAGCGATCTGCTCGCGGCCGAGCATCAGCCCCAGCGTGAACATCACCAGGAACACGACGACGGTCGCGAACAGGCCGATCCACTGGAAGGGGATGAGCATGGGGAGTCCTCGGGCCCGGCAGGCGGCGCGGGCCGAATCGCCCGTCGCCGCGGCCGTGTGGCCGCATTATCGCGTCACCGTGCCGGTGCGTGCACGCTGCGCGGCCGTCGTCATCGCGGACGACCGCTTCGAGCCGGGGCGAAGCGGCGGCGGGACGCGGCCTGCGCGCCGCGCGCGACCCGGCGGGCGAGGGCGCGCGGCCGCCGCGCACGTTCCTCGCCGGGAAGCGCGCTGCGCCGGCGCTACCTGCCCTGGCCGCTGGTCACCGCTTCCATCACACGCTCGAGGTTGAAGCTGCCCGGCTTCTGCCGCGGCGGGAATTCGCGGAAGCTCTGCAGCCACTGGCCGACGTACGCGCCGGCCGGTGCGATCGCGTACATGCGTTCCATGTACCAGCGCTGGAAGCCCATCGCGTGCTCTTCCTCGGCGCGCTCGAACGGGTCCATCCGCAGGTTGGTGAGCAGCGGCGCGCGCAGCACGGTGAACGGCTCCTGCCACACGCGCAGCCCATGCGCCTTCTGCTCGAGGAACGTGATCTTGAGATTGTCGTAGCGCAGTGCCGCGACCTGGCCGTCGTCGGTCCAGTAGATGAACTCG
>JAYRNW010000069.1:0-4771 GCA_041911995.1 Casimicrobiaceae bacterium
GCGTTCCTGCTCAACCTGTCCGAGCGCTACAAGTGCCGCGGCTACTCGTCGACCGAGTTCGTGCTGCGGATGACGCGCGAGGAGATCGGCAGCTTCCTCGGCCTCAAGCTCGAGACGGTGAGCCGGCTGTTCTCGCGGTTCCAGGAGGAAGGCCTCGTGCAGGTGCAGGGACGCGCGGTGAAGATCGTCGACCTGCCGACGTTGAAGCAGTTGGCGGGCCTGCGCTAGCCGCGCGGCGCGTCGCCGGCGTCCGCCACGCCCTCGCGACCGGGCGGGCTCTCGAGGAACAGCGACAGCGCCGACGAGGCGATGCCGAGCGCCCAGAACCCGAAGAACCCCATCGCGTAGACCGCCTCGCGCGACATCTCGAGCGGCGCGCCGAAGAGGTGCAGGTCGAACGGGTCGAAGATCGAGAAGAACACGAGCTCGGCCACGCCGGCCATCAGGAACGCCGGCCACACGATCCACATGATCCGCTGCGCGCTCAGCCACCGGGTCGCCATCGCCACTCGCCTCGTGCGCCTTCAGCGCGCGCCCGGCGCGATGCGCAGGTCGCGGACGCTGCCCATCGTTTCCACGGGCGGCAGCCGCCAGTCGTCGGTCTCGACGGCGACGAGCCAGCGGCCCGGCGCCAGCGGGGCGACGCGCCCGACGTACGCGCCGTCCGGGCCCACGACCAGCTCGGCGCGGTGATCCTGCCCCGAGCGCGTCGGATGGGTGATCGCGAGGCGCACCGTCGTCGGCAGCGCCGCGCGGTCGCCCGAGGCCGCGGTCAGGCGCACGCGGGCGCCGCCGGCGGCGTCGACGTCGACCGTCGCCGAGAGCCCCAGCGCCTCCGCGCGCTGCGCGCGCTCGAGCGTGCGGTTGATCGCGAGGCCGCGCTTGTAGTAGTCGTCGGCGACCAGACCGTCGTCGCTCGTCACGGCGAGCCACAGCGTCGCGAAGCCGGCGACGACGACGATCGCCGGGCCGGCCATCAGCAGCCACGGCCAGCGGTGGCGGTACCACGGGGCGGGCCGGGCGGCGGGCGAGGACATGGCGGCGGCGGTCGCGGGCATCGGGGCGTTCCTCACGGTATCACGGCTTGGGCAGGATGAACGTCGTGGCCTCGCGGCGGCGCGCCGCGGGGTCCTGCGTGTCCTCGACCAGCACCTCGATCTTGTGGGTGCCGGGCGCCGCGGCCTCGGCCGGCGCCTCGAGCCGCAGCGCGAAGAGCTTCGCCGCGGCCGCGTCGACCTTGACGGGCTGCGGCAGGCCGGCGATCGCGAGGCCCGGCAGGCCTTCCACGGTGACGCGGTACTCGCGCGCGCGCTCCGCCGTGTTCATGACCTGCACGCGGTAGACGTTCTCGACGACGCCGGGACGCGCCTCGCGGGCGAGCGCGCCGCGGTCGCGCGCGAGGTCGACCTTCAGCGGGTTCTTGAGCGCGAGCGAGACGCCGGCCGCGACCGTCACCGCCAGCAGGACCGACGTGTAGAGGAGCGTGCGCGGCCGGAGCACGCGCCGCCACATCTGCCGGTGCGAGAGCCCCTGCGCCAGCGAGTTGGCCGACGCGTAGCGGATGAGCCCGCGCGGGTAGCCCATCTTGTCCATCACCTGGTCGCAGCCGTCGATGCAGGCGGTGCAGCCGATGCACTCGTACTGGAGGCCCTTGCGGATGTCGATGCCGGTCGGGCACACCTGCACGCAGATGTTGCAGTCGACGCACGAGCCCAGCCCCGCGGCCCGCGGGTCGGCCTTGCGCGAGCGGGGGCCGCGCGGCTCGCCGCGCTTCGCGTCGTACGCGATGACCAGCGTGTCGGCGTCGAACATCACCGACTGGAAGCGCGCGTACGGGCACATGTACTTGCACACCTGCTCGCGCATCCAGCCCGCGTTGCCGTAGGTCGCGAACGCGTAGAACAGGACCCAGAACGCCTCCCAGCCGCCCAGGTTCCACGTGAACGCGCGGACGAAGAGGTCGCCGATCGGCGTGAAGTAGCCGACGAACGTATAGCCGGTCCACAGCGCGATCGCGAGCCACACGGCGTGCTTGAGCGCCTTGGTCGCGACCTTGCGCAGCGACCGCGGCGCGGCGTCGAGGCGCATGCGCGCGACGCGGTCGCCCTCGATCTTGCGCTCGACCCACAGGAAGATGTCCGTGTAGACGGTCTGCGGGCACGCGAAGCCGCACCACAGCCTGCCGGCCACCGCGGTGAACAGGAACAGCGCGAACGCGGAGAGGATCAGCAGGACCGACAGGTAGATGACGTCCTGCGGCCAGAAGACGATGCCGAAGATGTAGAACTTGCGGGCGGCCAGGTCGAACAGCACGGCCTGCCGCCCGTTCCACACGAGCCACGGCAGGCCGTAGAAGACGACCTGCGTGGCGATCACCATCGCGACGCGCCACCGGCGGAAGGCGCCGGTCACGGCGCGCGGGTAGATCTTGCGCCGGATCTCGTACAGGCCGACTTCGTCCGCGCCGTCGGGCGGGACGGCCGGCGCGTCGGCCTTCGCGGTCCGGTTCATCCGGCCGTCGCCCTCGCGAAGGCACGCGGGGACGACGGGCGGCCGTCATCCGGTGCCTGCCTGTGCCGTGCCCTCGCGCCTCCGCGCTTCGTTGTGACGGTGACGGTCACGTACCGTGCGATCTACTTCGCCGCCGGCGGGTTGTTCGACAGCCCCCACACGTACGCGGCGAGCACGCGGATCTGCGTCGGCGCGAGCGTGTCCTTGAACGACGGCATCGGCGTCGGGCCGCCCGCGTAGCCGACGTTGTGGCCGGCCGCGATGCCGTCGGAGATCGCCTTCTCCGAGCTGCCGAACAGCCACACGTTGTCGGTGAGGTTGGGCGCGCCCAGCGCCTGGTTGCCCTTGCCGTCGGCGCCGTGGCACGCGACGCAGTTCTGGTCGAACACCGTCTTGCCGAGCTGCGCGCGCAGCTTGTCGTGCGGCAGGCCGGAGAGCGAGCGCACGTACGCGGTCACGTTGCGCAGCCCATCCTCGCCCAGCACCGGCCCGAACGCCGGCATCACGCCCATGCGGCCGCCGGTGATCGTCTCGATGATGGTGGCCGGCGCGCCGCCGTACAGCCAGTCCTTGTCGCGCAGGTTCGGGAAGCCCTTGCCGCCGCCCGCGTCGGAGCCGTGGCAAGGCGAGCAGTACGTGAGGAACATCCGCTCGCCCGTCTGCCGCGCGGCGGCGTCGGCGGCGATCTGCTCGACGTCCATCTTCGCGTATTTTTCGTACAGCGGCTTCAAGCGGTCGTCGAACTCGGCGCGCTCCCGCGCGTAGGCGCCGCTCGACGTCCAGCCGAGCACGCCGGGGATGTTGCCGAGGCCCGGGTACAGGATCAGGTAGACGACGGAGAACAGGATCGTGATCCAGAACAGGTTCGACCACCACTTGGGCAGCGGGTTGTTGTACTCCTGCAGGTCGTCGTCCCAGACGTGGCCGGTGACGCCCATGCCCGTGGTCTTGTCCACCGGCCCCTTCTCGGCGCCGGTCTTCGGCGCGACCTTGATGCGGCCGGTGCTGATCAGCAGCAACGCGCAGCCGGCGATCGACAGCACCGTGAGGACGATGACGTAGAGGTTCCAGAATCCGGACGTGAAGTCACTCATGATGCGCGCTCCCCGCGCTCTGGTTGGATGGCACGTTGTGGACGTCGTCGGGCAACGCGAACGGCGCGTTGGCCGCCTCCTCGAACGCGCGCTTGCGCCGCGCGCTGTACGCCCAGACGACGATGCCGATGAACGTGGCGAACGAGACCACGGTCATCACGGTGGACAGCAGGGCCCAGGTCGCCATCGCTACCTCGCTCCGCGCATCGCGAGGCCCATGCCCTGCAGGTACGCGATCAGCGCGTCCTGCTCCGTCTTGTCCTTCAGCGCCGCCGGCGCCTTCGCGATCTCGTCGTCGGTGTACGGCAGGCCGAGCGTGCGCAGCGTGCGCATGCGCGCCGAGATCGTCGCGGCGTCCGCCGGCGTCTTCGCGAGCCACGGGTACCCCGGCATGTTCGACTCGGGCACGACGTCGCGCGGGTTGTTGAGGTGGACGCGGTGCCAGTCGTCCGAGTAGCGGCCGCCGACGCGCGCCAGGTCGGGCCCGGTGCGCTTGCTGCCCCACTGGAACGGGTGGTCGTACACGAACTCGCCGGCCACCGAGTACGGGCCGTAGCGCTCGGTCTCGGCGCGGAACGGCCGGATCATCTGCGAGTGGCAGTTGTAGCAGCCCTCGCGGACGTAGACGTCGCGGCCGACGACCTGCAGCGCCGAGTAGGGCTTCAGGCCCGCCACCGGCTGCGTGGTCGACTTCTGGAAGAACAGCGGCACGATCTCGACCAGCCCCCCGACGCTCACCACGAGCAGCACGAGGACGATCAGCCACGGCAGATTGCTCTCGACGTGTTCCTGCGAAATCTTCATCGCGCGTCCCCCTGTCTCACGCGTGCGCCGGAACGGCGGGAATCGGCGCGTCGTACGCCTTGCTGCCGGCGATCGTGCGCACCATGTTGTAGGCCATGAACAGCATCCCGGTCAGGAACAGCGTGCCGCCGAGCAGCCGGATCGCGTAGAACGGGTACGTGGCCTTGACGCTCTCGACGAACGCGTAGGTCAGCGTGCCGTCGGCGTTGGTCGCGCGCCACATCAGCCCCTGCATGACCCCGGCGATCCACATCGACGCGATGTACAGCACGACGCCGATCGTCGCAATCCAGAAGTGAGCGGTGATGAGGCGCGTCGACCACATCTCGGTCTTGCCGAACATCCGCGGCAGCAGGTAGTAC
>JAYRNW010000070.1:0-55239 GCA_041911995.1 Casimicrobiaceae bacterium
CAGCCGGTGGTCATCGACAACCGCGCCGGCGCCGGCGGCGTCATCGGCGCGGATGCGGTCGCGAAATCCCCGCCGGACGGCTACACGTTCCTGCTCGGCACCATCGCGACGCACGCGATCAACCCCGCGCTGATGCCGAAGATCCCGTACAGCGCGGGCAAGGACTTCGCGCCGGTGATCCTGCTCGGCAGCATCTCCAACGTGCTGGTCGCCCACCCCGAAACGCCGTACAAGTCGGTCAAGGACGTCATCGCGGCGGCCAAGGCGAAGCCGAACGAGCTGCCGACCGCGACGGCGGGGCAGGGCACGTCGCAGCACATGTCGGCGGAGGTGTTCAAGCTGCTCGCCGGCGCCGACCTCAACGTGATCTTCTACAAAGGCAGCGCGCCGGCGATGCAGGACCTGATCGGCGGGCAGGTGCCGCTCGCGTTCGACACGGTCACCGTGGCGGCGCCGTACGTCAAGGGCGGCAAGGCGCGGCCGCTGGCCGTGACGTCGGCGAAGCGGACGAAAGTACTGCCCGACGTGCCGACGATGCAGGAGGCCGGCGTGCCGGGCTTCGACGTCGCGAGCTGGCAGGCGCTGTACGCGCCGGCGGGCACGCCGCCGGCGATCGTCGAACGGATGAACGCGGAGATCGCGAAGATCATCGCCACGCCCGACGTCGGCGCCAAGATGGACGGCCTGGGGCTCGAGCACACGGCGAACACGCCGGCGCAGTTCGCGGAGTTCAACCGCAACGAGCTCGCCAAGTGGGCGAAGGTCGTGAAGGACGGCAAGATCAAGATCGACCAGTGACGCGGGAGCGGGGGATGGCGGACGCGCAGGTGCGGGCGCCGCTGTGCATCAAGGTGCACGCGGCCGACAACGTCGCGATCGTCGCGAACGACCGCGGCCTGCCGGCCGGCACGGTGCTGCCGTCGGGTCTCGTGCTGCGCGAGCACGTGCCGCAGGGGCACAAGGTCGCGCTCGCGGACATCGCCGAGGGCGCGGCCGTGCGCCGCTACGACGTCACGATCGGCCGCGCGCTCGCGGCGATCCCCGCGGGGAGCTGGGTGCACGAGAAGCTCCTCGCGATGCCCGGCGCGCCGGCGCTCGACGGCCTGCCGCTCGCCACCCGCGGCGCAACGGCGCTGCCGCCACTCGCCGGCTACACGTTCGAGGGCTACCGCAACGCCGACGGCTCGGTCGGCACGCGCAACATCCTCGCGATCACCACGACCGTGCAGTGCGTGGCGGGGGTGGTCGACTGCGCGGTCCGGCGCATCAAGGAAGACCTGCTGCCGCAGTACCCCAACGTCGACGACGTGGTCGCGCTCGAGCACACGTACGGCTGCGGCGTGGCGATCGACGCGCCGGACGCGACGATCCCGATCCGCACGCTGCGCAACTTGAGTCTCAACCCGAACTTCGGCGGCGAGCTGATGGTGGTGAGCCTGGGCTGCGAGAAGCTGCCGCCCGCGCGCCTGTTGCCGCCCGAGGCGATCCCCGTCCGGGTGCAGGGCACGGCCGAATCGCCCGGCGCGCTCGACGTCGTGCGCCTGCAGGACGACGCGCACGTCGGCTTCATGGCGATGATCGACGCGATCCTGGCGGCGGCGCGCGTGCATCTCACCCGCCTGAACAGGCGGCGCCGCGAAACCTGCCCGGCCTCCGACCTCGTGGTCGGCGTGCAGTGCGGCGGCAGCGACGCGTTCTCCGGCGTGACCGCGAATCCCGCCGTCGGCTTCATGGCGGACCTGCTCGTCCGCGCCGGCGCCACCGTGATGTTCTCGGAGACGACCGAGGTCCGCGACGCCGTGGCGGAGCTGACGTCGCGCGCGGCGAGCGACGAAGTGGCGCGGGCCATCGTCCGCGAGATGGCGTGGTACGACGCCTACCTCGCGCGCGGTGCGGCCGACCGCAGCGCCAACACGACGCCGGGCAACAAGCAGGGCGGCCTCGCCAACATCGTCGAGAAGGCGATGGGCTCGATCGTGAAGTCGGGGTCCGCGCCGATCTCCGGCGTCCTCGCACCCGGCGAGCGCCTGCGCGACCAGGGCATCGCGCGCGGCCTCGTCTATGCGGCCACGCCCGCCAGCGACTTCATCTGTGGCACGCTGCAGCTCGCCGCCGGCATGAACCTGCACGTGTTCACGACCGGCCGCGGCACGCCCTACGGACTCGCGGCGTGCCCGGTGGTCAAGGTGGCGACGCGCAGCGACCTCGCGCGCCGCTGGCACGACCTCATGGACGTGAACGCCGGGCGTATCGCCGACGGGCAGGCCACGATCGAGGAGACCGGCTGGGAGCTCTTCCGCCTGTTGCTCGACGTCGCCGGCGGCAAGCGGACTTGGGCCGAGCAGTGGCAGTTGCACAACGCGCTCGCGCTCTTCAACCCGGCGCCGGTGACCTGACCCGGATCGTGCGTCCCGACGCGGACGCCACGCACATTGCGACGGCCCGTGGGCCAGCGAACGCTGGCGGCCCCAGGCCATCCATCCCGGTCGCCCACGGGCGCCGGGCAAGCGCGCAAACAGGAGATTCGCAGCTATTGACGGGGCTGGGAATCCGGGAGTAGCCTGAACAAGCTGTAGTGTTCAAACTGTTGTGTTCGGGAGACCGCCATGACCGTCGAACCCTCCAAGGCTGCCCACGCCAGCAACGCCGACCCCTCCAAGTTCACCCTCGGTCCTGCGTCCGCCAAGCGCCTCTCGGCGATGACCGACGTCGCCGCCGAGCAACTCGCCGGCCTCACGCTCGCCGCCGCCGCCGACAAGTTCCGCTACACGATCGACCCGCAGCTCCTGCTGTTCCGCCGCGTCTGCGGCGAGGTGGTGAAGACCGATCCGGTGACGGGGATCGACTATCCGGTGCCGTTCGCGACCGTCAAGGTCGAGGACACCGACTGCTCGCTACTCGGCTATTTCCCGGCGAAGGGCGGGTGGTCGTGGTTCTTCCCGTTCCACTGCCACCGCGAAGTGATCGCGACGACGCACACCGACGCCTGCGGCAAGTTCTGCGTGTGGATCCCGCGCTGGGACATCGACTGGGTGCTGCGCTTCCGGCACGAGCGCCACTGCTTCCCGATCATCTTCGAGCGGCCGTCGCTGCGCGACATCATCGAGCACCTCTTCCCGCGCGAGTGGCCGCCGCGGCCGTTCCCGTGGCCGGGCCCCGACCCGGGACCGTACGCCGACATCGACCGCGGGCGGCTGTTCGCCGCGGTCGAGCAGAGCTACGGCCGTCCGCTCGCATTGCGGCTCGACCGCGCGCGCGCGCAGATGGCGTTCGGCAGCGCCACGCCGGCGCTCGCGGCGACGCTCGACGCGCCGGCGCTGCTCGCCGACATGTCGCCGCCGCTGCCGCCCGAGCTCACGAAGCTGCGCATCGCCGCCGACACGGGCGGCCGGAGCAGCGGCGACGCCGACGCGATGCATCCGGCCGTGCCCACGCTGGCCGCGCACCTCAAGGTCAACGTGCAGGACATGCTGCGCCTCGACCTGCGCCGCTGGGTCGGCCCGTTCCGGCGCTGCTACGACGTGTTCGTGCCCGAGTGGGTGCCGATCGTCGACGTGCCCGACATCACGTTCCGCGTGACGCAGGACACCGACGGCGACGGCGTCGAGGAAACGATCTACGGCGAAAGCCACTTCGACGTGCGCTGGGACGCCGGCGCGATCGGCCCGGTCACGCTGCACGCGGGCCCGAACGCCCGCGCCGGCGTGCTCTGCGGCCCGACCAACATCCCGTGCGGCAACACGCCGGCGATCGTGATGGCCGGGCGGCTGCCGGTGACCGGCGACCCGAGCGTGTACGACACCACCAACGGCTATGCAGTACGCACCAACCGTCCGCACCCGTCCGGGCTTTTCGTCGATCCGCTGCCGCCGACCGACGCGGCGTCGCCGCTCGCGGGCGTGCTGTCGCTGTACGGCTGCAACCGCACCGATCCGGCGGCGACGCATTACCGGCTGCTCTACAAGTACAGCAACGACGACGGCCTGACGTTCACGGCGTACACGCCGTTCGTCGGACTCACGTGGCCGCTGTACCGGCTGAACGCGACGGGCATCGGCGAGTGGCATTACCCGGTGCCCGATGCGACCGGCTGGTATCCGATCGCGCTGCCGCCCGGCGCGAATCCGTGGCTGCCGCAGGACCTGCTGCTCGACTGGCCGAGCTACGCGTTCGCCAACGGCCGCTACGTCGTGAAGATGGAACTCGGCACGGGTGGCGTCGCGTCGTCGGTGTCGGCCGAAGTGGCGTTCAACGTCGACAACAGCGCGCCGTCCGCGCCGATCGGCGTCGAGTGGAGCTTCTCGTCGGCCGGGCCGTTCGCGCCCATCGACGGGATCTGCCCGGTCGTGCGCCGGCACACGACACCGGTCGACCTGTACTTCCGCGTCACGCTCACCGCGTCGGCGCGGCACCTGCGGTCGGCGGAGCTGTGGGCGAGCGGCTGCGGTGCCGGCAACTTCGTGTTCGTCAGCGGCAGCGGCGGCGCGCAGTCGGGGCCGGGCAGCACGACCTACCAGCACTGGCACGACAGCGTCGGCGACAACAGCCAGGTGATGCAGGTGATCTACCGGCTGCCGAGCACGGCGGCCGAAGGCACCTACAGCTTCGGCACGTACGTGGTGAGCCGCGCGTTCAGCCCGACCGGCTACGACGGCGGGCACCTCGCGGTGCCGCCGTGGCAGTACGACCCGGACCACATCCACGTCTACCCGAGCGTGTCGTTCTCGGTGTTCAACTCGTAGCGGGGACGGCGTGGAAGCCATCGGCGGCCCGTGGTTCGCGCTCGTCGTCGCGGTGCTGGCGACGTGGCGCCTCGCGCACCTGGTCGCGCACGAGGACGGTCCGTTCGACGTCGTCGTCGCGGCCCGGCGCGCCGCGGGCGCCGGCGTGCTCGGGCGGCTGATGGACTGCCCGTACTGCCTGTCGCTGTGGCTCGCCGCGCCGTTCGCCGCGTACGTCGCGATCGATTTCGCGACGGGCGTCGCGCTGTGGCTCGCGATCTCCGGCGGCGCGTGCCTGGTGGAAGGCGTGGCCGCCGCGCACGAGGCGCGCATCGCAGCCGACGCTACCGCCCACGCGGCGACGGCGGAAGCGAGCGGCGATGCCGCCGGGATTTCGCCGCGAACCGGCACGCCGCCCTGATCGCCTGGAGGAGAGCACCGCCGTGTCCTGTTGCTCGCAGCGTCGCCATGCCTCACCCGCCGCCCCGCCATTGCGGGCGGCGGCGGCGGGCGCGGCCGCGGCGCCCGCCGCGTCGGCGGCCGCGACGCAGCGCCTGCGCTACCTGCGCGATGCGTCGCTCGCGCTGCGCGGTCCGTTCAGCGGGCGCGTCTACCGGGTCGACGCGCGGTCGGCGGTGATCGACGCCGACGCCCGCGACGCCGAGCCGCTGTTGCGCACGGCATTGTTCGAGCGCGCCGGTTAGCGCCCCGACCGCTCCGGAGGAACGCCGCCGAATCCGCACCACCACCCGAAATCCGCGCGCCGTCGCGCCGCCCCGGCCGACGGCGTCCACTTCCCGCAGGAGATGCCATGGCCATCGAACGCGAACGAGCCGCCCTCACCGAATTCATCCAGCGCCTGCAGGAGGAGTTCGAGTCCCCGCAGCGTTTCCGGATCTCCGAGTGGTTCCGCGACCACCTGCCGCTGCTGATCGGCCCGTCGATCGCGAGCTTCTCGCCGATCGCGGGCCAGCCCGGCACGCTGGTCACGATCACCGGCTACAACTTCGCGCCGGCGCGCGCCGACAACACGGTCGAGGTGGGCGGGCAGCCGGCGTTCGTCGTCGCGGCGACGGCGACCGAGCTCACGGTCATCACGCATCCGCAGGTCGTCGACGGGCCGGTGAAGGTCACGGTCGGCACGCACACGGCGAGCGGACCGGTCGACTTCCACGTCCTGCCGTACCCGGACGCGGGCGCCGGCGACGACGGCCCGCCGATCAACTTCGCCGGGGCGGGCGCCGGATCGCAGGGCGACGTCAACCCGATCGGCACGGTCCGCGTCCTGGTCGCGCTGGTGCGGCCGAGCGACCGCACGCCCGGCGCGAACGAGCGCACGAACGTCGTCGCCGCGTGGGACAACGTGCGCACGTTCTACACGCAGGCGAGCTACGGCCGGACCACGGTGCAGGTCGACGTGATGACGAACTGGAAGGTGCTGGACGGCACCGAAGCCGACTTCGTCGACGGCGACAACATCGATTGGGGTCAGATCGACCGGCTCACGGCGCAGGCGGCACAGGGCGCGGTGGACGAGGGCTTCGACCTCGACGACTACGCGATGATGGCCACCGTCTGCTCGCTGGCGACGGGGATCCGCGCATGGGGCGGCTGGTCGCGGCAGAACTTCGCGTACAACAACGCGCCGGCGACACCGGCCATCAACATCAACCTCACCGCCGACCACGAGATCAACCTGATCGCGATCGGCCAGGACGCGAACTGGGGCCGCTGCGCGCACGAGTTCGGCCACAACGTCGTTTCCGCGCCGACGTTCGCCGGCGACGGCACCGCGACGCTGGGCGAGGACGTCTACGCGTCCGACCTGGTCGACGGCACGGCGGCCACGGCCCGCCTGTTCGACATGATGGGCAGCCACGACACGCACCCGCTGTTCTCGGGCTACCACCTCGAGAAGCTCGGCTACTACAACGCCGCGAACATCCAGCAGCTCGCCTGGGACCGCAACCCGTTCTCGCAGGAGTACGACGTCGTCGCGCACGGCCTCGCCGAGGACGGCACCGGCCGCGTCCACCTGGTGAAGATCAAGGTCGCCGACGGCCTCTTCTACTACGTGCAGGTGCGCCAGCGGCCGGGCACGACCACGCAGATCTTCGACGACAGCATCCCGCTCGACGGCGCGTCGAACCAGGGCGGCGTCATCGTCACGCGCGTCATCTCGGACACGCTCAACATCAACCAGCAGACGCGCTTCATCACGCTGATGCACGCCGAGCAGGTGCTGAAGGCGAACGACGTCGTCGAGGACCCGGCGCGCGCGCTGCGCATCACCGTGGTCGACGACGCGGTGCAGGCGCGGCCGCTGGTCTGCCGCGTGCGCGTCGAGTGGGCGCAGACGATCGTCGACGATCCGAACGGGTCGTTCGACCTGCGCGTCGAGCCGTGGGACAGCAACTGGCAGACGCCGGACATCTGGGTCGACCGCGCGCCGTTCGACACGTTCGATCAGCCGACCGACGCCGACGGCCGGCCCACGGGCAACGGCGACAAGCCGCGGCCGGGCGAGATCAACCGGCTGAAGGGACGCATCCACGTCAGCGGCGCGATGGGCGCGTCGAACGTGCAGGCGACGTTCTACGCGGTATTCCCGCCGGGCGTGGGCGACAACGGCAACTGGGCGCCGCTCGGCGTGCAGACGATTCCGGCGATCGCGCAGAACAACTTCGTCGACGTCCAGCAGAACTGGGTGCCCGTGGTCGGGCAGCACACGTGCCTCAAGCTCTACGCGGGCGCGCAGCTGGGCGAGGTCTCCGGCGGCAACAACTTCGCGCAGGAGAACGTGTTCGACTTCGAGGCACCGGCGAGCTCGCCGCCCGCACCGGTGACGATCCGTACGGCCGTGCGCAACCCGCTCGACGAGCGCCGCATCGTGCGCGTCGGTGTCAAGGGCGTGCCGCTCGGCTGGCGCGTACACTTCCCGCACAGCTGGGTCTGGCTCGACGCGAAGGCCGAGCGCCAGTTCGACCTCACGGTGATCCCGATGTTCGACTGGAGCGCCGTGGCGCCCGGCAGCCAGGAGCGCAAGGAGCGCAAGCTCGAGCCCACGGCGAAGGTGCGCCTCGACGGCGTCGTGGCGCGCGCGTACGACACGCCGCTGCCGCCGCGCGACGAGCCGGCGGGCTCGCGCGCGTACCCGATCGGCGGCATCCTCGGCCGCGTCCACGTGCGCAAGTCCTCGCGGATCTGGATCGAGCCGGGCCTTCGCGACAAGCATCGGGAGAACGACGCGACGGCGAAGACCACGATTTCGGTCCACGGCGGCCTCGGGCAGCCGTTCGACAAGCAGCGCGTGCGCGTCGTGTGCACGGACCCGAGGGGCCGCGACCGCATCGTGCAGGTGTTCACGGCGCCGGACGGCACGTTCGAGGCGACGTTCGACCTCATGATCGAGCCCACGCTCGAGTCCTCGTCGAAGTACTGGAAGCGCGCGAAGGCCGTCGAGCACGGCACGTACCGCGTGCGGGCGTACGTCGTGGCCGCGACGCTGATGGCGGAGGCGGAGTCGAACGAGCTCTACGTCGTGCGCTGACGCGGGGCGTTCGGGCTCGGTGAGGCGGCGCGCCGGCGTCAGTAGCAGCCGCTGCCGCCGCCCGCCTCGTCGAGGCGCGGGAACACCGAGCCCAGCGTGCCGCGGCACGCGACGAGCGCGACACCCTTGTGCGCCGCGCGCCGGTATTCCGGCAGCACGTGCACGGCGCCGGGGGCGAGGCTCTCGGCGCGCTTGCCCTTCGGCGGCGCCGGGCAGTCGTAGGCGCCGCCGCGGCGGCCCTTGTAGCAGAGCGTGACCTCGACCGGGAAGGCGCACGCGTTGGCGATCGTCGCGTCGCCGGCCGGCGCGCCTTTCGTTTCGACGAAGCGCACGCACGCGTCCACGCGGCGCGGATCGGCCGGCGCGTCCTTGCCTGCCGCAACGGGCGCGGCTGCGGCCGCAACGGCCGCCTGCGGTGGCGACGCCGGTGCGGCCTCGGCGCGCGGAGGCAGCGTCGCCTCGACCGGCAGCGCCGTCGCGGCGAGGCGCGCGTTGCGCTCGGCGAGCGGCACCGCGCGGCCGTCGCGGCACCCGGCGCGCCACACGGCGTGGATGGGCTCGCCTTCGTCGATCGCCTCGAACGACGGCGTGCCGAACTCGCGGTACGTGCGCGAGTCGCAGCGGATCTCCGCGGCGTACGGGCGCTCCTGGTTCAGCTCGACCGCGCGCGCGTACATCCGCGCGACGAAGCTCGTGCCGCCGGGGCCGATCTCGACGTGCTCGACGTTCCAGTACCAGAAGACCGCGACCCGGCCATCGGAGACGGCGCGGCTGCCGACGTAGCGGTAGCCGGCCGGCACGGCCGCCAGCGCCGTCGCCGCCGCCAGCGTGCCGGCCAGCGCCAGTCGACGAAGGAAGCGCGCTCCGGGCCGCATGGTCGCGCTCAATATGCGCGCCGCGCGCGCCCGCGTCAAAGCGCGGCGGCGGCGTCCGGCACGGCGAGGAGGGCGAGCTTGCCGGCGGCCCGGCGCTTGAGCAGCAGCCGCGCGACGTCGATGTCGAACTGCGGGCGCGGTGGCGCGGCGAGCAGCGCCGCGAGCTCGCCGTCGTCGCGCGCGGTGCCGAGCCAGCACCAGTCGCGCAGCACGTGGACGTCGGTGCGCTCGCGCGCCGGCGCGTGCTCGCGCACGAGCGCGGGACCGCCGGCGGGCCACGGCGGAATGGCGAGCGGCGCCAGCGCTTCGCAGAGGCGCGCGTCGTGCGCGGCGGCGTCCTCCGCCCCGACGCAGGCGCCGGCGCAGCGCTTCAGCTGCCGCTGGAAGCAGGGACCTTCGTCGCGGCGCTCGAGGCCCAGGCGCCGCCAGCAGAGCGCATGGTCGGCGGCCAGCGCGCGCAGCGTCTCGCGCGCGCCGCGCTTCGACGCGAAGGGGCCGTACGCGCCGGCAAGCTCGGCGGGCGCGAGCGCGGCCGCGGCCACGAAGCGCGGCGGGCCGTCGGCGTCGAGCACCAGCACGCCGGCCTCGTCCTTGCGCCGCAGCTTGCGGTTGTGCGCGGGCAGCAGTGCCTTCACGAGCGTGGCCTCGCGCAGCAGCGCACCCAGCTCGCCTGCTGTTTCCTCGAACTCGATGCGGCGGATCTCCTGCGACAGCCGCAGGTCGGTCTCCGCCAGCCAGTCGCCGGCGAAGTGCGACCCGACGCGCTCGCGGAGGTTGACGCTCTTGCCGACGTAGATCGGCAGCGGATTCTCGCCATAGAACAGGTAGACGCCCGCGGCCTCCGGCAGCCGGTCGAGGCTGTCGGGCGGCAACTGCGGCGGCAGGCTCGGGATCTTCAGCAGGCGCTTGACGGCCGCGGCGATCACGTCGGCGGGGAACGTCCGGTAGAGCACCTGCACGAACTCCCACAGCGCCCGGGCGTCGCCCAGCGCGCGGTGGCGGTCGGCAACCGCGATCCCGTGCCGCGCGACGACCGCATCGAGGCCGTGGCCGTCGGCCTCGGGGAACAGCCGGCGCGACAGCCGGACCGTGCACAGCGGCCGTGCCGCGAAAGGGCGCCCGATCCGGGCGAACGCGTGCTTGAGGAAGCCGTGGTCGAAGCGCGCGTTGTGCGCGACGAACACGCAGTCGGCGATGCGCTCCTCGACGGCCGCGGCCACGGCGGAGAACGTCGGCGCGCCGGCGACCATCGCATCGGTGATGCCGGTCAGCGCCTGGATCACCGGCGGGATCGGCACCTCGGGGTCGACCAGCGTGCTCCACTCGTGGACCCGCGGCGGGCCGCCGGCCGCGTCGGCGTCCACGCGGACGATGCCGACCTCGGTGATCCGGTCGTCGGCGGCGCGGGTCCCGGTGGTCTCGAGGTCGACGAAGGCGAGCGAGGGGGCGAAGAGCTCCATGGGGGCGAGCGGGCCGTGGGCTAGGAGAGGGGTTGACGCGGCGAACGCTCGTTCGCTATTCTAGCGCCATGGCGAACGATCGTTCCTATCTTACGTCGTTGCAGGACTACTATGCGCGCCACCGGGCGCTGCCGTCCTATGCGTCGATCGGCAGCCTGCTCGGCCTGAAGTCCAAGTCCTCGGTGGCGGCGCTGGTGGCACGGCTGAAGCTCGCCGGGTTCCTGGAGTCCACGCCCGACCGACGGCTCGCTCCGACCCGGCGGTTCTTCGCCCGGCCGCTAGCGGAAACGCCGGTGCGCGCCGGCCTGCCGGACCCGGTCGAGGACGCCGACGCCGACGCGCTGACGATCGACGACTACCTGATCGAGCGCCCGTCGTCGACGGTGCTGATCCGCGTGAAGGGCGACTCGTTGATCGACGCCGGAATCTTCGACGGCGACCTCGACGTCGTCGAGAAGCGCCCGGCCGCGCAGCGCGGCGACATCGTCGTCGCGATCGTCGACAACCAGTTCACGCTGAAGCGCCTCGACCTCGACGCCGGAAAGTTCGTGCTCCGGGCCGAGAACAAGGCCTACCCGGTGATCCGCCCGGAAGGCGCGCTCGAGATCTTCGGCGTGATGGTGGGCCTGGTGCGCAAGCTCTAAGTAGGGTCAGAGACGACTTTCTGGAGCGTTAAGTAGGGTCAGAGACGACTTTCTGGACCATTCGTCCCGGCCTGCGGCGGTGCCCTCCAGAAAGTCGTCTCTGACCCTACTTACCCGACGACCCGGTCCCGCCCCGCCGCCTTCGCGCGGTAGAGGTTGCGGTCGGCCATCGCGAGCATCCGGTCGTGCGCCGGCAGCGCGGTGTCCGCGCACACGCCGATCGACAGCGTCAGCGCGAGCCCGGGGTGGATCGCCTTCCACGCGTAGTTGGCGACGGCCGTGCGCAGCTTTTCGCAGACGCGCAGCGCCGCCTCAGCGTCGGTCTCCACCAGAACGATCACGAATTCCTCGCCGCCGAAGCGCGCGACGAGGTCGGTGTGGCGCACCTGCGAGGCCAGCAGCTTCGCCGTTGCCCGCAGCGCGGCGTCGCCGACCGCGTGCGAGAACCGGTCGTTGACCGACTTGAAGTGGTCGAGGTCGGCGATCGCGACGGCGAGCGGGCGGCCGTGCCGCAGCGCCAGCGCGAACTCGTCGGCGAGCCGCTGGTCCAGCCGGCGACGGTTGGCGAGTCCCGTCAGCGCGTCCTCGAACGTCTGCCGCTCGAGCTGGTCGAGCAGCATCGTCTTCTGCAGGTTCGCCTCGGTCAGCGACACGTTGAGCGCGTCGAGGTCGGCGTTCGCGCGCGTCAGCGCCTGCTGCCGCTCGCGCTCGAGCTCCGCCTCGCGGCGCGCCGCGGCGACTTCGAACTGGATGCGCAGCGTCCGCAGCTTGTCGCGCGACGCCTCGCTCTGCACTTCGCGCTCCAGCGCGTGGTAGCGGCGGAAATGGGCGAGGGCCGTCGCCGCGTCGCCGGCCTTCTCGTGCAGGTCGGCGAGCGCCTCGTGGCACTCGTAGAGCGCAGGCTTCAGCCGGTGCCGCTCGCAGACGTCGAGCGCCGCCTCGAGCCGCGTGCGCGCCTCGTCGTGCCGCCCCTGCGCGAGGCACAGCCGGCCGAGCGCCAGGCTCGCGTGCGCGACGCCGTAGCGGTAGCCGGTCGATTCGGACAGCTCCAGCGCGTCGCGCAGCGTACGCTCCGCGGCGGCGTCGTCGCCCAGCCGCTGCAGAACGAGCCCCAGATTGTTGAGCGTGGCCGACTGCTGCAGCGGCAGCCCGAGCTCGACGAACAGCCGGTGCGCCTCGTCCAGCGCCCGCTGCGCATCGGCGAGCTCGCCCAGGTTCTTGAGGTTGATGCCGATGTTGTTGAGTGCCTTGCCGCGCTCGACGGCATCGCCCGGCCGCGTGCACAGCGCGAGGCTGCGCCGGTAATAGTCGAGCCCGGTCCGCGGGTCGCCCGACCGCGAGTACACGACGCCGATCGTGCGCAGCGTCGCGGCCTCGCTGTCCGCGTCGCCGCTGCGTTCGTCGAGCTCCAGCGCGCGGAACTGGAAGTCGAGTGCGTGCGAGAAATCGCCCAGCGTGTCGTGGACGAAGCTGATCGCGCGCAGCGTCCGGGCTGCCGCGCGGTCGTTGCCGGCGCGCTCGAACGCGCGCAGCGCCTCGTCGTACGCGTCGAGCGCGGCGCCGTGGTCGAGCAGCAGGTCGGCGCAGCGCCCGGTGAGGTAGAGCGCTTCCGCGCGCGCCGGCGCGTCGGCGAGCGCCTGCGCGAGCGCGGCGGCTTCCTCGGCGAGCGCGTGCGCGCGGCGCGCGTCCACGCCGGACAGGCCGTCGGCCAGCGCGAGCAGCAGCGGCAGCCGCTCCTGCGGCGTGCGCGCCGCGGCCAGCGCCTCGGCGAGGTGCCCGACCGGCTGCGCCGTCGGGTCTTCGTCACGCACGGGAGACCTCGACCAGGCAGTCGTAGAACGTCGCGCCGCCGCCCACGTCGGTGAGCGCCTGCGACGTCACTGCGTTGGCGTTGCGGCCGTCCGGCGCGAGCTTCTGCCACCAGATCGATGGCGCGACGGCCACGCCCGGCCGCGCGCGGTCGGTCACGCGCGCGGCGGCGGTGAAGCTCCCGCGGTCGTTGTGGATGCGCACGCGGTCGCCCTCGGCGATGCCGCGCGGCGCGGCGTCGGCGGGATTGAGGTCCAAGAACGGCGTGCGCTCCTCGCCGACGAACTCCGGCAGGTTCGCGAACGACGTGTTGAGGAAGTTGCGCGCCGGCGGCGAGATGAACGCCAGCGGGTAGCGCCGGGCGAGCGCGGGATTCGACGCAGGCGACTCGCGCGGCGGCACGTAGTCGGGCAGCGGATCGCGGCCCTGCGCGGCGAGCGCGGCGCTCGCGAACTCGCACTTGCCCGACGGCGTGGGAAAGTTGCCGTGCGCGAACGGCGCGTACGCGGCGGGCACGGCGAGGCGCCGGTGGCCGTCGCGCGCGAGCGTGTCCCAGTCGAGGTCGCGCGCCGCCGGCTGCCGCCGGTCCCACGCCGCGCGCGCCATCTCTTCGTCGGTCTCGCGGAAGCAGGACTCGGTGAACCCCATCCGCGCGGCGAGCCGGCGGAACACCTCGGTGTTGGGCAGCGCCTCGCCCAGCGGCGCGATGGCCGGGTTGTTCGCGAGCGCGTACAGGTGGCCGTACGACGCGTGCACGTCGAGCTGCTCCAGCTGCGTGGTCGCCGGCAGCAGGATGTCGGCGAAGTCGGCGGTGTCGGTCTGGAAGATCTCGTGGACGACGCAGAAGAGGTCGTCGCGCGCGAAGCCTTCGCGCACGCGCCCCGAGTCCGGCGCGACGGCGACCGGGTTCGAGTTGTAGACGTAGATCGCGCGGATCGGCGGGTCGGCGAAGTCGACGAGCGCGTCGCCGATCGCGCTCATGTTGACCGTGCGCGGCTTGCCGCGGATCAGGTCCGGCCGCTCGAGCGCCGCGCGGTCGACCGGGTAGGCGCCCGACGACGACAGCAGGGCGCCGCCGGCCGGGTCGCGCCAGGCGCCGACGAGCGCCGGCAGGCAGGCGATCGCGCGCATCGCGTTGCCGCCGCCGGCCACGCGCTGCATGCCGTAGTTGACGCGGATCGCCGCGGGCTTCGTCGTGCCGTACGCGCGCGCGAGGTCGACGACCTCGCCGGCGGCGATGCCGCAGGTCGCCGCCACGCGCTCCGGCGTCCACTCGGCGGCGCGCCGCGCGAGCTCGGGAAACCCGACCGTGTACCGGTCGACGTAGTCGCGGTCGATCAGCCCTTCGGCGATCAGCACGTGCATGAGGCCGAACGCGAGCGCGCCGTCGGTGCCGGGCAGGAGCGCGACGTGCTGGTGGCACTTCTCGGCGGTGGCGCTGCGGTACGGATCGATCGCGACCAGCCGCGCGCCGCGCCGCTTCGCCTCCTGCGCGCGCGTCCAGAAGTGCAGGTTCGACGCGATCGAATTGCTGCCCCACACGACGATGAGCCGGCTGTTGGCGTACTGCTCGACGTCCATGCCGACGGCGGCGCCGATCGCCGCGGTCCAGCCGGCCTTGCCGGCGGCCGAGCAGATCGTGCGGTCGAGCAGCGACGCGCCCAGCCGGTGGAAGAAGCGGCGGTCCATCGACCCGTACTGCAGCAGGCCCATCGTGCCCGCGTAGCTGTACGGCACGATCGTCTGCGCGCCCTCGGCGGACGCGGCGAGCGCGCCGAAGCGCTCCGCGATGGTGGCGAGCGCCTCGTCCCACGTGATGCGTTCAAAGCGTCCTTCGCCCTTGCGCCCGACGCGGCGCATCGGATGCAGCACGCGCTGGTCCGAGTACGTGCGGTCGAGATAACGCGCGACCTTCGTGCACAGCACGCCCGCGGTCGGCGCATGGTCGGCGGCGCCGCGGATTGCGACGGCGCGGCCGTCCTCCACGGTGGTCAGCAGCGCGCAGGTGTCCGGGCAATCGTGCGGGCACGCGCCGCGCACGACGTGACGCCCGGGACCGGCAGGTGGTGCGTTCGGCATCGGATGGAGCGAACCGCGGGCGTCGGCGGAAGGGCGTCGCCCTCGATCCGGGGCTTGCCGCGATTCTAGCGGACTCGCCACGATCCTGCGCGCCGCCGTATGCTTCGGCCATGACCGCGCACGCCGACATCCCGACGGTCGCGTTCCGCGACGGCGCGCGCGTGCCGGCGCTGGGGCTCGGCACGTGGACGATGGGCGAGGCCGCGGGCGCCGCGAAGCGCGAAGTCGCGGCGCTCGAGGCGGGCATCGCCTGCGGCATGACGCTGGTCGACACCGCGGAGATGTACGGCGACGGCGGCGCCGAGCGCATCGTCGCGCGCGCGATCGCCGGACGCCGCGACGACGTCTTCCTCGTGAGCAAGGTGCTGCCGCACAACGCGAGTGCTGCGGGCACGATCGCCGCGTGTGAGCGCAGCCTCGCGCGGCTGCGCACCGATCGCCTCGACCTCTACCTTTTGCACTGGCGCGGCGCGCATCCGCTCGCGGAAACGGTCGACGCGCTCGAGCGCCTGCGGCGCGCGGGCAAGATCGTGCGCTGGGGCGTTTCGAACTTCGACGTACGCGACATGGACGAGCTGCTCGCGCTGCCGGACGGCGCGCAATGTGCGAGCAATCAGGTGCTCTACAACGTGTGCGAGCGCGGCATCGAGTGGCGACTGCGCGCGTTATGCCAACAGCATGGGATTCGCGTCATCGCGTATTCGCCGCTCGGACAACGCGCGTTGTTGAACGACCGAAAATTGGCAACTGTTGCCGCGTCGCTGCGCGTCACGCCGGTGCAACTCGCGCTCGCGTGGCTGCTCGCGCAACCGGACATCGTCGCGATCCCGCAGACGTCGAACCTCGCGCACCTCGCCGAATGCCGGTCGGCCGTCGACGTCCGTCTTGCCGCGGACGCGCTGGCGGCGATCGATCGCGCGTTTCCGCCGCCGCGCCGCGCGCGGCCGCTCGCCATGCTGTGAACGGACCCGGTCCGCGGCCGGGAGAGCCGGCGCGCGCCGACCTGCATTGTTCGCCACAACATCGGCGACATCTTCGCATTTTCAATGGCTTGGATCGCATCCGCGGAGGTTGGCACGCTTGCTGCTAGAGCAGGGGTACCCAGGGTTCTTTTCCCGCCCGAGCTCAAGACAGGAGAAGCGCGCGTGAACTACACCCACTACGACTACCTCGACCTCGCGCCCGGCGCGAGCCCCGCCAGGATCGAGGCCGCGTACGCCGCCGTTCTCGAGCGCTTCCAGTTCGGCGCGACCGACGCGGGCCAGGACCTGTCCGGCCTCGTGCGCATGATCCACGCCGCCTACGACGTGCTGTCCGATCCGGACCGGCGCCGCCGATACGATGCGCAGCTCGTGCGCGATTCGCAAGAGGCGGACGAAGAACTCAAGTCGACGCTCGACGCACAGCCGGCCGCCGGCGTGCGGCACGTGCAGGACGTGCCCGCATCGCTGCGCTCGCTGATGCCGCCACTCGCGGCCTGATCGCGACGAGCGCGCTTCCAGGTTACGGCCGCCGGGAAAGTTCCACTTTTCCAGACTGCAAACAGCGATGCGGTCGGCGGCCGTATTCACCACCCGGAGTCGCAGCGCGATGCGCGCGACGACCCGCACGACCGGCGCCGGGCCGCGGCGCAGTACGCAACGCCGCGGCACCCCGCGCACGCCGTTCGCACAGGAGCATCGCCGGACGCCCCGCGCGACGCGCTGCGCCGACCCGCGCGACGTGCGCCGCCCTTCGCGCCGTGCGCGGCCGCCGCTGCCGGTCCTCGGCGACTTCGTTCCCGCGATCGTGCATTGACGATGGGCCGCCGCGACCGCGCCTACGTTGCGCTGCGACCGACGTCCCGTCGGCCATTCGGCCTATCGCGGCGGGTCGTGTCGTCGTGTGCAATGGCGTCGAAGCGTGCCGGCGCATCGGGCGGCGCGCTGGCAGCCCCACCGGCCGGCACGCTGGCAGGCAACTTGCATCGCATCTGACATCGGAACACAGCGCCGGCCAGGATCCCGGCGACCGAACACCCGCACCGGAGAACGTCTCGTGGACAAATGCATCGGCTGCCACTTCTACGATCGCCAGGCCAACAACGGCGCCGACGGGCGCGGCACGCAGTGGGGGCAGTGCCGCCGCGGCGCGCCCATGCTGCATCCGATCAACCAGAAGTCGTACATGATCGAGGGCGTCTGGCCGCACGTGCGCGACGACGACTGGTGCGGCGAGTGGAAGGCCGCCGCCCGGCGGGCCGAGTCGCGCACGCTGGAAGCCGCCGGGCCGGGCCCGCTGCTGCCCATCAACGGCGCGTCGCCGTTCGCTGCACGACCCTCCGCCATTGGCGCGCGCGCATCCGCGGCCTCGCCGTTCGGCACCGTGCAGGCGGCCGCCGGCGCCGTGGCGTCGTCGGGGCGCGGCGACTGATCCTCGGGGCGCGGCGACTGGCCCACACGCGGCGCCGCGTCGCGCCCGGTCTTGCGTGGCCGCGCGCCGGACGCGCGGCCGAAACCTGCTAGAGTTGTCGCCGCGCGTCGCGCGCGGCGGTCGCACGCGGCGCGGCGTGCGATCCCCATGCTGTCTCCCGACCTCGCCGCGGCGCTCGCCGCCGGCGTCACTCTCGTCACTCCGAACAACCGGCTCGCGCGCGACCTCGCCGCGCGGCACGACGACGCCATGCGCGCGTCCGGCCGACGCGCGTGGCCGGCGGCGCGCGCGTTGCCGTGGCACGCGTGGGTACGCACGCTGTGGCAGGACGCGCTCGCTGCGGACGCGCTGCCCGACCCGCGGCCGCTGCTTGCCGACACGGCCTCCGCGTTCCTGTGGGACCGCATCGTCGGCGCGTCCGGGAAGCTGCTCGACCCGCGCGGGGCGGCCGAGCGCGCCGGGGAGGCGTGGCAACTGTTCCACGCGTGGCGCGAGCCCGGCGAGGCGCTCGCCGCGTGGGCGCGCGCCGGCGTGGCCGACGACGTCGCTGCGTTCGCCGCATGGAGCGGCCAGTACGCCACCGGCGTCGCGAGCGCCGGCGCGGAGGATGCCGATCGCGCCGTCGACGTGCTGGCCGACGCCGCGGCGCGCGTGCCCGCATGGCGCGACTGCGACGTCGTCGTCGCCGGGTTTCTCGCACCGACGCGCCAGCAGCTGCGGCTGCTCGCCGCCTTGCGCGGCGCGGGCATGCGCATCGGTGAAGCCTTGCTGCCGCAACCGCGCCCCGGACGGTTGCGCCGCGTCGCGTGCGCGACGCCGCAGGCCGAACTGATCGCGGCGCTCGTGGCGGCGCGCGCCGAGCTGGCGCGCGATCCGCACGCGCGCATCGGCATCGTGGTCGGCGACCTCGACGACCGGCGGCACGAGGTCGTGGCGGCGGCCGACGACGTCCTCTGCCCCGAGGTCGCGGCGCGCCCCGACGTGGAGGCGGCCCGGCCGTACGCGCTGTCGCTGGGCGCGCGCCTCGCCGACGCGCCGATCGTCGCGGCGGCGCTCGCGCTCGTCGAGTGGACGGCAGCACCGCTGTCCGTGGACGCGGCGGGCGCGCTGCTGCGCTCGCCGTACCTGCCCGACGGCGACGCCGCGTGGATGCGTCGCGCGGCAATCGAGGGCGCGTGGCGCAAGCAGGGCGTGCGTGACGTGACGTTCGCGGCGGCGGCGAAGGCGCTGGCGGAAACGGGCGACGACGCGCTCGCGGCACGCTGGCGCGGCGCGGACCTGCCACCCGCCGGGCGGCGCGCGCCCGCCGCCTGGGCACGCGCGTGGCGCGAATGGCTCGCCGCGACGGGCTGGCCGGGTGAGCGCGCGCTCGGGAGCGCCGAATGGCAGGCGCGGGAACGCGCGCTGGAAGCGCTCGGCGCGTTCGCCTCGCTCGGCGGCGTCGCTCGTGCGCTCGACCGCGACGACGCGGTGGCCGCGCTGCGCGCCGCGCTCGCGCGGGTCGTGTTCCAGCCCGAGACGCCACCGGCGTCCCTCCGGATCCTCGGCGTGCTCGAGGCGGCCGGGCTCGAGTTCGACTTCCTGTGGCTCGCCGGGATGTCGGCGGAACGGTGGCCGCCGCCGCTCGCGCCGAACCCGCTGCTGCCGCTCGCGTGGCAGCGTGCGCGCGGCGTGCCGCGGGCGGATGCCGGAGCCTCGCTCGCGTTCGCGCGCACGCTGACCGCGGCGTTCGCGCAGGCAGCCGACGACGTGGTCGCGAGCCACGCGGTGAACGTCGACGGCTTCGAGCGCGCGGGATCGGCGCTGACGAGCGCGTGGCCCTCCGAAGGCGTGCCGGACGAAGCGCCGCGCGCCGGCCGCGCTTGGGACATCGCGGCGGCCCGGCCGCCGCTCGCAGCGCTCCCCGACCACGCGGCGCCCGCGGTGCCGGCAGGAACGCGCGTGCGCGGCGGCGTGGACGTGGTCGAGAGCCAGAGCACGTGCCCGTTCCAGGCCTGGGGCCACCATCGGCTGGACGCGCGTTCAGTGGATGCCCCCGACGCGGGCCTCACGGCACTCGAGCGCGGCAGCCTGCTGCACCGCGCGCTGGCGGCGTTCTGGGACGACGTGCGCACGCACGCCGCATTGGTGGCGCTCGACGACGCTGCACTGCGCGCGCGCATCGAGACGGCGGCGACCGCCGCGAAGCCCGCGCTCGCGGCCGCACGGTGGCGTGCGCTGCCGCCGCCGGTCGCGGCGGCCGAAGGCGCGCGGCTCGCCGCGACGCTGCACGGCTGGCTGACGGCGGTCGAGCGGGCGCGCCCACCGTTCACGGTCACGGCGACCGAGGCGGACGCGGCGCTCGCGCTCGCCGGGCTCGACCTCGCGTTCCGCATCGACCGCATCGACGCGCTGGAAGGCGGCGGCGAGGCAATCGTCGATTACAAGTCCGGACGCGTGCCGGTGCCGTCGCGCTGGTTCGCCGCGAGGCCGACCGGGACGCAGGTCGGGCTCTACGCGCTCGCGCGCGCCGATCGCGCGGATGCGGCGCCGGTGCGCGCGGTGGCCTACGCGCAGCTCAAGGCGGGCAGCGTGGACGTCGCAGGGCTCGCCGCCGACGGCGGCGCGTGGCCGGGACTGCGCGAGGCCGGTGCGGACCGCCACGTCCCGGTCGCGAGCTGGAACGACGCGCAGGCGCACTGGCGCGCCGCCTACGGCGCGCTCGCCGCCGCGTTCCGCGACGGGTACGCGGCCGTCGCGCCGCGCGACGCCGACGCGTGCAAGTACTGCGACCTGAAGCCGCTGTGCCGCGTGCAGCGGCTCGACGAGGCGGCCGATGGCGACGAGGCGGCGGATGACGCCTGACGCCGCGCTCGCGCACGCCGACCGCGCCGCGCGCGAGCGCGCCCGCGACGTCACGCGCTCGTTCATCGTGCAGGCGCCGGCCGGCTCCGGCAAGACCGGGCTCCTGATCCAGCGCGTGCTGGCGCTGCTCGCCGTCGTCGAGCGGCCCGAGCAGATCCTCGCGATGACGTTCACGCGCAAGGCCGCGGCCGAGATGCGCGAGCGCGTGCTGCGCGCGCTGCTCGACGCCGCGGCCGACACGCCCGTCGATCCGGCGCGCGAATACGACGTCGCCACGCGCGCGCTCGCCGACGAGGCGCTGGCCAACGACCGCCGGCGCGAGTGGCAACTCGCCGCCAACCCGACGCGGCTGCCGATCGTCACCATCGACGCGCTGGCCACCGCGTTCGCGCGGCAGGCGCCGGTGGCCACGGGGCTGGGCGCGCTGCCGGCGTTCGTCGAGGACGCCTCGCCGCTGCACCGTGCCGCGGTGCGCGCCGCGCTCGCCGCCGCCGGCGCCGACGACCCGCGCTGGCGCGCGCTGCTGCTGCACGTCGACAACGACGCCGAGTCGCTGTCCGCGCTGCTCGCGCACATGCTCGCGCGGCGCGACCAGTGGGGTGCGCTGCCGCTGGACGAGACCGGGCCCGCGTTGCGGGCGTCACTCGAGCGCGCGCTGCGGGCGGAGACCGACGACGCGCTCGCGCGGCTCGCGGCGCGCGTCCCGCCGGAGCTCGCGCGCGCGCTGGTGGCGCACGAGCGCTACGCCGGCGATCACTTCGACGGCGCGGGCGAGAACAAGGAGCGGGCCGACGCCCTGCACGCGCTCGCCGACGCCGGCGGCCTGCCGCCGCCCACCGCCGACGCGCTCGCGCAATGGCGCGGGCTCGCCGACTGGCTCCTCGTGAAGTCCGCCGCGCGCTTCCGCACGGAGAAGGCGTGGAACGCGACCGTGGGGTTCCCGCCGAAGGGCAAGGGCCCGGACGCCGCGGCGCGCGAGGACGCGATCGCGGCGATGCGCCGGTGGGTCGCCGCGGCAGCCGCGATCCCGGGCCTCGCGGAGGCGCTGCACGCGGTGCGCATGCTGCCGCCGCCGTGCTACACCGATCCGGCGTGGGCGTTCGTCGCCGGGACGCTCGCGCTCCTGATGCCGCTGGCCGCGCAGCTCGAGCTCGTGTTCGCGCGCGCAGGCGAGGCCGACTTCGCCGAGGCGACGCTGCGCGCGCTGGCGGCGCTGGGGAATGCGGCGGACCCCGGCGATCTGCTGCTCGCGACCGACCTGCGGATCGCGCACATCCTGATCGACGAGTTCCAGGACACGTCGTGGGCGCAGCTCGACCTGGTCGGCCGCCTGACGTCGGGCTGGCTACAAGACGGCAGCCGGACGCTGTTCGCGGTCGGCGACCCGATGCAGTCGATCTACCGGTTCCGCGAGGCCCGCGTGCGCATCTTCCTCGACGCGCTCGCCACCGGCCGCATCAACGACGTCGCCGTCGAGCGCCTGCAGCTCGCGCGCAACTTCCGCTCGCAGCAGCCGGTCGTCGCGTGGGTGAACGACGTGTTCCCGCACGTGCTGGCCGCCGCCGCCGATCCTGCGCGCGGCGACGTCCCGTACGCGCCGGTGCTGGCGACGCGCACCGACGCGGACGCGCCGGCGCCGACCGTCGAGCTCGTCGCCGACGCCGCCGAGGAGGCGCGCGCCGTCGTGCGCCACGTCCGCGCGGCGCAGGCCGACGGCGCGGCGGAGATCGCGATCCTCGTGCGCGCCCGCACGCATCTCGCCGCGATCCTGCCGGCGCTGCGTGCCGCCGGCATCGAGTACGCGGCGGTGGACCTCGAGTCGCTGGCGGACCGGCTCGCCACGCGCGACCTCATGACGCTGACGCGCGCGCTCGCGCAGCCGTCCGACCGCATCGCCGCGTTCGCGCTGCTGCGCGCGCCGTGGTGCGGGTTGACGCTCGCGGACCTGCAGGCCGTGGCCGACGGCACCGGCACGCGCCCGGTGCTCGCCGCGCTCGCCGACGCGGCCGTCCTCGCCCGCCTGGGCGACGACGGACGCGCGCGCGTCGCACGGCTCGTGGCGGCGCTCGCGCCGGCCATCGCCGGCCGCGGCCGGGCCACGTTGGCCGCGCGCGTGCGTGCCGCGTGGCTCGCGCTGGGCGGGCCGGCGTGCGTCGACGACGTGCTCGACCTCGACGGCGCACGGCAGTTCTTCGCGCTGCTCGCGCGGCACGAGCGCGCGGGCGACGTGCCCGACTGGCGCGCGTTCGCGGACCTGGCGGCGCGGCTGTTCGCCGAGCCGCCCGGCGACGCCGCGCGGCCGGTGCAGGTGATGACGCTGCACAAAGCGAAGGGACTGGAGTTCGACACGGTGATCCTGCCTGGCCTCGCCCGCGACACCGCGCACGGCGACGAGCCGCCGCTGCGCTGGGAAGTGCGCGAGCAGCCGGACGGGGGCCGCATGCTGCTGCTGGCGCCGATGACCGCGCGTGTGGGGGTCGCCAGCGAGCGCGATCCGGTCTATGCGTACCTCGGCACGCTCGACCGCGCGCAGGAGGACGCGGAGGCCGGGCGCCTGCTGTACGTCGGCTGCACGCGCGCGAAGCGGCGGCTGCACCTGCTCGCCGCGCCCGGGATCAAGGCCGCGACCGCCGATGCGCCGCGGCGCTGGGCCGATCCGCGCAAGCGCTCCGCGCTCGCGCGCCTGTGGCCCGGCATCGGCCACCTGGCCACGCCCGCCACGCCGCCCGCCGCGCCGGCCCCGGCCGGCGACGACGTCGCCGCCGCGCCGCCGCTCGTGCGGCTGCCGCTCGACTGGGTGCCGCCCGCGTCGCCGCCGCCGCTGCGGGTGGAGGCGGTCGCGGACGCCGGCGCCCGCGGGCCGCCGTTCGACTGGGCGCAGGCGACCGCCGCCGCCATCGGGACCGTCGTTCACCGGCTCTTCGGCCAGATTGGGCAGGAGGGACTGCCGGCGTGGTCGGCGGCGCGCATCGCTGCGGCGCGCGCGCGCGTGGTCGCCGAACTTGCCGGCGAGGGCGTGGACCCGGGCGAGCGTGCGGCCGCCGCGGACGTGGTGCTCGACGCCGTGCGGCGCACGTGCGCCGACCCGCGCGGGCAGTGGCTGTTCGCCGCCGCGCACGAGGACGCCCGCGCGGAGTGGGCGCTGGCCGGCGTGCAAGACGGCGCCGTCGCGCACGTCACGCTCGACCGCACGTTCGTGAGCGAAGGCGTGCGCTGGATCGTCGACTTCAAGACCGGGCGGCACGAAGGCGCCGAGCCGGAGGCGTTCCTGGACCGCGAGCGCGAGCGTTACCGGCCGCAACTCGAGCGCTACGCGGCGTTCGTGCGCGAGCTCGATGCGCGGCCCATCCGGCTCGCGCTCTACCACCCGCTGGTGCCCGGCGGCTGGCGCGATTGGGCGTACGCCGGCTGACAACGCGTCGGCCGGCGCGAAATACGATACAATTCAACCCCTTGTCTTGACCCGCTGCGGTCGCGGCCCGCCCGGCGCCGCCCACGGCCCCACAACGTGCGGATTCATCGCGGACTCCCGGCCCGCGCCGACGGCCCGGTCGCACTGACGATCGGCAACTTCGACGGCGTCCATCGCGGGCACCAGGCCATGCTGGCGCGGCTCATCGAGGCCGCGGAGGACCTGCGGCTGCCGCCGGCCGTGCTGACGTTCGACCCGCACCCGCGCGAGTTCTTTGCCCGCGACGCCGCGCCGCCGCGGCTCATGCGGCTGCGGCAGAAGCTCGAGATCTTCCGCGCGTACGGCATCGCGCACACGTTCGTCGCGCGCTTCGACGCGCGGCTCGCGGGGCTGGCGCCGCAGGCGTTCATCGCCGACGTGCTGGTCGGGCGGCTCGACGCGCGGTGGGTGCTGGTCGGCGACGACTTCCGCTTCGGCAAGGGCCGCGCCGGCGATCTCTCGGTGCTGCGCGCGCACGCGGCGACATTCAGCGTCGAGGGCATGCGCACGGTCAGCGTCGCGCACGAGCGCGCCTCGTCGTCCGCGGTGCGCGCCGCGCTCGCCGCCGGCAACCTCGAGCGCGCGGCCGAACTGCTCGGCCGCCCGTACACGCTTTCCGGCCGCGTCGCGCACGGCGACAAGCGCGGCCGCAACCTGGGCTTCCCGACCGCCAACATCGCGCTGCGCCAGCGGCCGGCGCTGTCCGGCATCTTCGCCGTGCGCGTGCACGGGCTGGGTGGGACGCCGCGCGCCGGCGCCGCGAGCCTCGGCGTGCGCCCGACCGTCAAGGAGGACGCGAAGCCGCTGCTCGAGGTGTTCATCCTCGACTTCGACGAGACGATCTACGGCCGCTACGTCACCGTCGAGTTCCTGCACAAGCTGCGCGACGAGGAGAAGTACGAGAGCGTGGCCGCGCTCACGCGCCAGATTAGCGCCGACGTGGCGCAAGCCCGCGAGTATTTCGCGACCGCGCGTCCCTGACGCGCCACGAGAGTCCCCCATGCCCGACGACCCGAAAGCCGATTACAAGGCCACGCTCAACCTCACCGACACGCCGTTCCCGATGCGCGGCGACCTCGCGCGCCGGGAGCCCGGCTGGATTGCCGAGTGGCAGCGCACGAAGGTCTACGAGGCGATCCGCGCGGCCGCGAAGGGTCGCCCGCGCTTCGTGCTGCACGACGGCCCGCCGTACGCGAACGCCGACATCCACATCGGGCACGCCGTCAACAAGATCCTCAAGGACGTCATCGTCAAGAGCAAGGGCATGGCGGGCTTCGACGCGCCGTACGTGCCGGGCTGGGACTGCCACGGCATGCCGATCGAGGTGCAGATCGAGAAGACGCACGGCAAGAACCTGTCGGCGGCCGAGACGCAGCGGCTCGCGCGCGCCTACGCGACCGAGCAGATCGACAAGCAGCGCACGCAGTTCAAGCGGCTGGGCGTGCTCGGCGACTGGGACCACCCGTACCTGACGATGGCCTACGGCAACGAGGCCGACGAGATCCGCACGCTGGGCAAGATCCTCGCGAAGGGCTACATCTACCGCGGGCTGAAGCCGGTCAACTGGTGCTTCGACTGCCAGAGCGCGCTGGCCGAGGCCGAGGTCGAGTACGAGGACCGCGTCGACGCGGCCGTCGACGTCGCGTTCCCGCTCGACCCGGCAGAGCGCGCGAAACTCGCCGCGGCGTTCGGGCTCCCCGCGCTGCCGGACGGCGAAGCGTACGCGGTGATCTGGACGACGACGCCGTGGACGATCCCGTCGAACCAGGCGCTGAACGCGCATCCGGACTACACGTACGCGCTCGTCGCCACGAAGCGCGGCCACCTCGTGCTCGCACGCGACCTCGTCGAGGCGTGCCTCGCGCGCTTCGGGTTGGAGGGGCACGTCGTCGCGACGGCGCCGGGCGTGGCGCTGGAGAACATCCGCTTCCGCCACCCGTTCTACGACCGCGCGTCGCCCGTGTATCTCGGCGACTACGTGACGCTCGAAACCGGCACCGGCATCGTGCACTCGTCGCCGGCGTACGGCGTCGAGGACTTCCAGTCGTGCCGGCGGTACGGGATGAAGGACGACGACATCCTGAACCCTGTGCAGGCGGACGGCCGCTTCGCCGCCGACTTTCCGCTCTTCGGCGGCCTGTCGATCTGGAAGGCGAACCCGCTCGTCGTCGACAAGCTGCGCGAAGTCGGCGCGCTGCTGCACGACGAGAAGTTCACGCACAGCTACATGCACTGCTGGCGGCACAAGACGCCGATCATCTACCGCGCGACGACGCAGTGGTTCGCCGGCATGGACGACGTGCCCGGCTACGGCGGCGCCAAGCCCGCCGAGACGCTGCGGACGACGGCGCTGCGCGGCATCGAGGCGACGACGTTCTATCCGTCGTGGGGCAAGGCGCGCCTGAACGGCATGATCGCGCACCGGCCCGACTGGACGCTGTCGCGCCAGCGCACGTGGGGCGTGCCGCTGCCGTTCTTCGTCGACCGGCAGACCGACGCGCTGCACCCGGACACGATGGCAATGCTCGAGCTCGCGGCCACCAAGGTCGAGCACGGCGGCATCGAGACGTGGTTCGAGGCCACGCACGAGGACTTCGGCGTCGACGCCGCGCAGTACCGCAAGCTCACCGACACGCTCGACGTGTGGTTCGACTCCGGCGCGACGTTCGAGACGGTGATGGGCGGGCCCGACGGCCGCCGCACGCGGACGGGGTCGCACGCGGAGCACACGGCGTTCCCGGCCGACCTCTACCTCGAAGGCTCCGACCAGCACCGCGGCTGGTTCCACTCGTCGCTGCTCGAGTCGTGCATGCTCTACGGCACGCCACCGTACAAGGCGCTGCTGACGCACGGCTTCGTCGTCGACGGCGAAGGCCGCAAGATGTCGAAGTCGAAGGGCAACGTCGTGTCGCCGCAGAAGGTGTCCGACACGCTCGGCGCGGAGATCCTGCGGCTGTGGGTCGGCGCGACCGACTACTCGGGCGAGCTCAACATCTCCGACGAGATCTTAAAGCGCGTCGTCGAGAGCTACCGGCGCATCCGCAACACGCTGCGCTTCCTGCTCGCCAACACGTCCGACTTCGACGCCGCGCGCGACGCGGTGCCGGTGGCCGAGCTCTTCGAGATCGACCGCTTCGCGCTCGCGCAGGCGAAGATGATGGCCACGGCCGTCGAGGCCGCGTACGGCCGCTACGAGTTCCACGTCGTCGTGCAGCGGCTGCAGACGTACTGCTCGGAGGACCTGGGCGGCTTCTACCTCGACGTGCTGAAGGACCGGCTGTACACGGCGGCGAAGGACAGCCGCGCGCGGCGCTCGGCGCAGACGGCGCTGGCGCTGATCCGCGACGCGCTGCTCGGGTTGATGGCGCCTATCCTGTCGTTCACGGCGGAGGAGGCGTGGCGGATCCTGCATCCGGACGATGCGACGATTTTCGCGCGCGTCTGGGAGGGCGCGCTGCCCGACGTGCCCGACGCGCCGGCGCTGATCGCCAGGTGGGAGCGCATCCTCGCCGTGCGCGCGGCGGTCATGAAGGAGCTGGAGACCGTGCGGCAGGCCGGCACGATCGGCTCGTCGCTGCAGGCGGAGGTCGCGATCGTCGCGCCGGAGCCGGAGTACGCGGCGCTGGCCTCGCTCGGCGAGGACCTGCGCTTCGTCACGATCACGTCGGCGGCGACCGTGACGCCAGGTGCGTCGCTCGCGATTCGCGTCACCGGCAGCCCGCACGCGAAGTGCGAGCGCTGCTGGCACTGGCGCGCCGACGTCGGCGCCGACGCCGCGCACCCGCGGCTGTGCGGCCGCTGTGTCGCGAACCTCTTCGGCGGCGGCGAGGCGCGCCGTCACGCATGACGGCCGCGACGATGACGACGCCGGATACCCGTGCCGACGGCGGGCGCCGCTGGTGGGGCTGGCTGCTGCTCGCCGCGGCGGTGATCGCGCTCGACCTCGCGACCAAGGCGTGGGTCACCGCGGCGCTGCGCACGGGGCAGGAGCTGCCGGTCACGCGCTTCTTCAGCCTCGTGCTCGCGTACAACACCGGCGCGGCGTTCAGCTTCCTGGCCGGCGCCGACGGCTGGCAGCGGTGGCTGTTCACCGGCATCGCGGTGGCCGCGAGCGTGTTCCTCGTGTGGATGCTGAAGCGCGGCGGCAGCCGGCTCCTGTGCGCCGGGCTCGCGCTGATCCTGGGCGGCGCGCTCGGCAACCTGTGGGACCGGCTGACGATCGGCCACGTCACCGACTTCCTGCTGTTCCACTGGCAGGGCTGGGCGTGGCCGGCGTTCAACGTCGCGGACAGCGCGATCACCGTCGGCGCGGCGTTCCTGATCCTCGACAGCTTCCGCGAGCGCCGGCCCGATGCCGGCGGTGACCGATGATCGACGTCGTCCTCGCCAACCCGCGCGGCTTCTGCGCCGGCGTCGACCGCGCGATCGCGATCGTCGAGCAGGCGCTCGCGCAGTTCGGCGCGCCGATCTACGTGCGCCACGAGGTCGTCCACAACAAGTTCGTCGTCGACGACCTGAAGGCGAAGGGCGCCGTGTTCGTCGACGAGCTGGACCAGGTGCCCCCGGGCGCGACCGTCGTGTTCTCGGCGCACGGCGTGTCGAAGGCGGTGCGCGCGGAGGCCGACGCGCGCGGGCTGCGCGTGTTCGACGCCACGTGCCCGCTGGTCACCAAGGTGCACGTCGAGGTCGAGAAGATGCGCGCGCAGGGCCGCGACATCGTGATGATCGGCCACGCCGGGCACCCGGAGGTCGAGGGGACGATGGGGCAGGTCGACGCCGGCATCCAGCTCGTCGAGTCCGCGGCCGACGTCGCGCGCCTCGTGGTCCGCGATCCCGAGCGGCTCGCCTACGTCACGCAGACGACGCTGTCGGTCGACGACGCGGCGTCCGTCGTCGACGCGCTGAAGGCGCGCTTCCCGGCGATCGTCGGCCCCAAGCGCGACGACATCTGCTACGCGACGCAGAACCGGCAGGACGCCGTGAAGGCGCTGGTGCCCGAGGTCGACGCGGTGATCGTGGTCGGCAGCCCGAACAGCTCCAACTCCAACCGGCTGCGCGAAGTCGCGGCCAACCGCGGCGTGCCGGCGTGGATGATCGACCGCGCGGAAGAACTACAGCCGGAGTGGATCGCCGGCAAGCGTCGCATCGGCGTCACCGCGGGCGCGTCGGCGCCCGAGGTGCTGGTACGGCAGGTGATCGCGCGCCTGCAGGCGCTGGGCGCCGGGCACGTGACCGAACTGGCCGGCGCGGCCGAGCACGTGATCTTCCCGATGCCCAAGGGGCTCGGCGGCCACGCGCACGCGAAGCCGCCGGAAGCCGGCCCGCGCAGCGAATCGAAGTAGCGAGCCTCCCGCCGGAAGCGTGCCCCGTTACGGCTCTGACCCTTGGGTACGGCGCTGACCCTTGGTCAGGGCTGGCGCGGGGTCCGCGCCCGCTTCTCGGCGAGGAGCCACGCGAGGGTCGCGCCGAACGCCACGGCCGCCAGCGCGGCTGCCGCCGCCGCGACGACGCCGTGGCGGCCCGTCTCGGTCACCGCGCGCACCAGCGCCTCGGCGGCATACCACGGCGTCAGCAGCACGACCCACTGCCGGGGGCGCACGCGCCCGCGCGCGACGCCGGGCAGCAGCAGCGCGAGCGGCAGCGCCTTGACCGCGAGCCAGCGCGCCCCGGGCAGCGGCGCCAACACCGCTTCCCACAGGAACTCGAGCAGCGTCAGCGCGAGGAGGGCGGCGACGGCGACGCGGGCGAGCGCCGCCGCCGGCACGGCGGGCATCAGGAGACCGCGACGAACTCGTAGAGCTCGAAGCCGGGACCCTGCTCGACGAGCTTGGTGAGCACGGCGAACCCGGTGGAGGTCCCGCGCTTCAAGGCGATTGCCTGCTCCAGCGCGAACGCGCCGGCGGGCACGATGATCTGCGCCGGCGACGCGTCCGGGCCGCCGGTCGCGTCCTCGGGCAGCACGACGACCGGCTGCAGCGAGCCGGGCGCCGCATCCTCCGACGCCGCGGCCGCGGCCTCGGGGCTGTCGGACAGGAGCTCGCAGCCGAACTCGAGGCCGCTGCCCTTCAGCGTGTTGCGAAACCAGCGGACCATCGCGACCTGCAGGCTGTTGCGCCCCTCGATGCGCAGCGCGACCAGGTCGCCGATGCGCAGCGCCGTGGGCACGGAGTCGGTCTGGCGCAGCGCGTAGCCGGCCGGCGTGTGGTTGATCACCTGGCAGTTCGCCATGTGCGGCAATCCGGACGGCGGCTGCTTGACGCCGGCGTGCACGCCGCGGCTGTACTGCCAGACGCCGGACAGCCCGGCGCACGTGACGACGCGCGCCCGCGACGGCAGCCGGTTGAACTGCCGCGCCGGCGGGATCGCCCACTGCCGCAGCAGGCGCTTCAGCAGCGCGACGTAGTGCAGCCGCGCCCCCGCGTCGCGGCCGACGCCGGCGGGCGCCTCGGCGCCCGCTTCCAGCGCGCGGATCTGCTCCTGGATCTGGAACGCGAGGTCGAACGTCAGCAGGAAGAGCTTGCTGCCTTCGATCGAGCCGCCCTTGTTGGCCGAGAATGGCGGGAAGTCGTGGCCGACCGGCACGATCGCGACGGCCTTGGCCATCCGGTGCACCGGCGCGACGTCGGTGAGCTTCGCCCAGTGGGCGTAGTCCTGCACGTAGCGCAGCACGACGGGCAGCTGGCCGGGCAGGAACCCGTACGGATTGGCGAGCGCCAGCAGCAGCGACTGGATCGTCAGGCGCTCGGGCGTGGCCTCGGGCTGGTCGGGCGCGACCGGCGTCAGGTGGACGTTGCGCTCGCGCGCGAACGCGTAGACCGCGTGCGCGTCGTGCCACGTGCGCGGCGGCACCGGCGCGTACGACAGGTAGCTGTTGACGAGCACGCGCGCCGTGCACTGCAGGCAGCGGTGGACGAGCGCGACCAGCAGCCGCGTCCCGCCGAGCGACAGGCGCTTGGCGGCCTCGCTCGCGAGCAGGTGCTTGTACGCGGTGGAGAGTTCGGAGGCGAGCGTCAGCGCGGCCTTCGCCGACTCGAGTGCGGACCCCGTCAGCGGATGCGCCGCCCGCGTGAAGTTGCGCTCGAGCTGCGGCCACAGCGCTCCGGCGGTCTCCCAGTACCTCTCGGCGAGCTCGAGCCGCTTGCCGTCGCTCATCGCGACGCGGTTGGTCGCGGCGAGCGCGTCGCCGATCAGCCGGGCCGCCTCGGTCGCATCGCGCTTCGCCGTCTCGTCGAGCCACGGCGCGACCTTGGCAAAGCGGATCTCCGGCGGATTGGCCGGGCGGGGGTCGACCGGCGGCAGCGACAGCACGAGGGGCATGGAGGAGGCGACCGGGAAGGAAGGATGAAGCGATCGAGGTCGATTGTAAGGTATCGGCGGCGCCGCGCCGGGCGCGGAGTCCCGCCGTCAGTCCCCTGCGCGCAGGAACGCGACGACCGGTGCGTACTGGTCCGGCGTCAACAGCATCGGCGCGTGCCCGACGCCGGCGAACTCGACGATGCGCGGGCGCGGGCCGCGGCGCGCCATTTCGGCCGCGGTCGCGGCGGCGAGCAGGTCCGACTCGACGCCGCGCAGCACCAGCGTCGGGCAGCGGATCGCGTCCCACAGCGGCCACAGGTCCGGCGGCGCCGCCGCCTCCCGAAACGGCACGGCGATGCCCGGGTCGTACTTCAGTCCCCAGCGCCCGTCGGCGCGCTGCGCGACGCTCGTCCGCGTCAGGTGATCCCACTGCGCGTCGGTGAGCGCGCCGAAGGGCGCCGACACCGCCCGGATGTATGCGTCGGCGTCCGCGTACGACGCGAACGTCGGGTCGAGCCCGACGTATTCGCGGATGCGCGCGAGCGCCGTCGGCTCGATCGCGGGACCGACGTCGTTGACCACGAGGCGCGCGATCGGGCTGCCGGGCTGCGCGGCGAGCACGATGCCGAGCAGGCCGCCCAGCGACGTGCCGACCCAGCCGACGCGCTCCGCGCCGCTGCGCGCGATGAGCGCGGTGAGCGCCGTCAGGTAGGTGGGGAACACGTAGTCGTGCGCGTCCGCGAGCCACTGGCTCGCGCCGCGGCCCGGCACGTCGATCGCGAGCACGCGGTGCGTGTCCGCCAGCGTCTCGCCCAGCACGTCGAAGTCGCGGCCGTTGCGCGACAGGCCGTGCACGCAGACGACCACGCGGTCGTTGCCGGGGTCGCCCCACTCGTAATAGGCGACGCGGTGGAAGCCGTGCGGCGACAGGCTGTCGAAGTGGCGCGTGCGCGGCGCGGAGCGGGTCAGCACGAGGGGTTCGGGCGGGAAGGGCGGTGCGTCGATTGTGCCATGGCCGCGCGCGCTCCACCCCGCGGCGGCCGCGCGTCAGATCGAGCCGGCCAGCGGCCACGCGTCGGGCGCGCGCCCGCCGAGGAACGCGGCGACCTCGGCGCGCCGCGCCATCGTGTCCGCGTAGCCCAGCGCCAGCAGCGCGCGGCAGAACGCGCGGTCGAACAGCAGGTAGGACACGAGGTTGGCGCCGGTGCCCTCGGTGCTGCCCAGCGCGCGCAGCACCCGGCGCACCGGCGCCGGCAGCCGGCCTTCGTGGGCGAGCGCCAGCGCCCCCAGGTCCCGCGACGGCGCCAGCACCAGCGCCTCGACGTGGCCGACGTCGAGGCGGCTCTCGCGCAGCGTCGCCGGCGCCGCCATCGCGACGAGCTGGTTGACGACGGTCATCCGCTCGAGGTCGGCCGCGAGGTTGTCGAGGAAGATCGTCGACAGCGCGTGCCCGGCCGCCTGCGCGAACGACGGGTAGGCGGCGACGGCATCGGCCGCGCGCTGCCCGCTGAACTGCCCGACCGCCAGCACCAGCACGCGCCGCGCGCCGAGCTTCAGCGGCGCCGACAGCGGCGCCAGCTGCCGCACCGAGCCGTCCATGTACCAGTCCTCGCCGATGCGGCCGGCCGGGAAGATGAACGGGATCGCCGACGACGCGAGCAGGTGGTCGCGCGACAGCCGCGCCCGCTCGCCGCGCCGGCGCGTGCGCCGCCATCCGGCCAGCGACGTCGCGCCCTCGAAGAAGGTGACCGACTCGCCCGTCGCGTAGCTGGTCGCGTTGATCGACAGCGCGTGCAGGTGCCCGTGCGCGACCTGCGTGGCGATCCGCGAGAAGTCGAACGCGCGGTCGACGAGGGCGGCGAGCGGCGCGTTGTCGAGCAGCGCCGCCACGCCGGGCGGCGGCCGGCTGCCCAGCAGCGCGCTCGCGAGGAACAGCGAGCTGTGCCGGAACAGGATCGAGAAGTCGGTCCGGTAGACGTCGGCGACCGACAGCCGCCGCCACCAGCGCACGAGACGCGCGACGCCGCGGCGGAAGTCGTCGGCGTCGACCGCGAGCGCGACCGCGTTGATGGCGCCCGCCGACGTGCCGCAGACGACGGGGAACGGGCTGCCGCCGCGGTGGCCCAGGATGTGCACGATCGCGCGCAGCGCGCCGACCTGGTAGGCGGCGCGCGCGCCGCCCCCGCTCAAGACGATCGCCGTCGGGTGCTCGGCGAGCGGCATGGCGCTACGGCAGCGCCCGCAGCGTGCGGTCGAGGATCATCAGCATCGCGGCGGTGGCGCCCCAGATGTAGCGCTCGCCGTACGGAATCGCCCAGAAGTCGCGCCGCAGGTCGCCCAGCATGCGGAAGTGGCGCTGCTGGTTCGCGGGGTCGAGCAGGAACGCCAACGGCACCTCGAACACGTCGGCGACCTCCACCGGATCGGGCACCAGCTCGAACGGCGGCTCGACCCAGCCGACGATCGGCGTCACGCGGTAGCCGGTGACCGTCTCGTACGGCGCGAGCTCGCCCAGCACCGCGACGCGCGTCGCCGGCAGCCCGACTTCCTCGGTCGCCTCGCGTAGTGCGGCGTGCGCGTGCGACGCGTCGTCCGCCTCCACGCGGCCGCCCGGGAAGCTGATCTGTCCCGGATGGTCGGGCAGGTCGGCGCTGCGCTGCGTCAGCAGCAGCGTGAGCCCGTGCGGGCGGTTGACGACGGGAACGAGCACGGCCGCCGGCGTGGCCGCGCCCTCGCGGCCCGGCAGCCGGAAACCGTCGCTCATGCCGCGCGCCTCCGGCGGCGCGGGACGCGCGAGGCGCCGCGCGATCCAGTCCCGTTGATCGGGCGGAGGCAGGGAGAACAGCGGCAGCGGCATCGCGGCGGAGGACCGGCGCGGGGTTGCCTGCCGGAGCGGCGATTGTACCGCCGCCGCGATGGCGCCGCGTCGGCTTTCGCGGCTATGATGAGGCTTCGCGCCGGCGCTGCCTTCGTCCGGCGCCGGCGCCACCTCCGGGAGAGCCCGCTGTGGACATCGGAAGCCTCGTTGCCGTGCTCGTTGCGATCGTCGCCTTGGTCGCGGCGTTCTTCGCGGTCCGCGCGCTGCGCGCACGCGCGCCGCGGTCGGCCCCGCCACCGGCGCGGCCGGCGGCGGACGCGCCGGCCACGCCCGAGGAAGAGGAGTACCTCGACTCGTCGCACATCACCGGGCCCATCCCCGGGACGCGACGCGGCGATCGCGCCGGTCCCGCGGGCCGCTGACGCGGGCTTCGCGGCGGGCGTTACGGCCGCCCGGCGGGCGGCGGCGCGGGCACGCGGTCGAGCGACAGGTCGCGGTAGGACGCCGGGTCCTCGCGCGGCTCGATGTGCGTGAACACCGTGGTGCCGGGCACCGCCGTCGCGATCTCGTGCTCGAGGCGCTCGACCAGGTCGTGCCCGCGCTGCACCGTCCACTCGCCCGGCACCAGCACGTGCATCGACACGAACGAGCGCCCGGCTGCCGCGCGGGTGCGGATCGCGTGGAACTGCACGTCCTCGCCGCCGTAGCGCGCGAGGATCGCCTCGATCTGGCGGACGCGCTCGGCCGGCAGCGCCTGGTCCATGAGGCCGAATGCGGAGCGCCGCAGCAGCGCGATTCCCGTGAAGACGATGTTGGCCGCGACCGCGAGCGCGATCACCGGGTCGAGCCACATCCAGCCGGTCGCCGCCACGGCGAACACGGCGATCACGACGCCGACGGACGTCCAGACGTCGGTCATCAGGTGATGCGCGTCGGCCTCCAGCGCGATCGAGTTGTGCCGCCGCGCCGCGCGCAGCAGCAGGCGCGCGACGACGAAGTTGACGACGGTCGCGACCACCGACACGGCGAGGCCGACGCCGACCTGTTCGAGCGCCTGCGGGTTGCGCAGGCGCTCGACGGCGGTCCACGCGATCGCCGCGGCGGCGGCCAGGATCAGCGCCCCCTCGAACGCGCTCGAGAAGTACTCGGCCTTCGAGTAGCCGTAGGCGTACTGGTCGTCCGGCGGCCGCGCCGACAGGAACAGGAGCCAAAGCGTGGCCAGCGCCGCGACCAGGTTGACGATCGACTCGAGCGCGTCGGACAGGAGGCCGACCGAGCCGGTGACGTACCACGCGACCGTCTTCAGCGTGATGGTCGCGATCGCGGCGGCGATCGAGAGGAGCGCGAAACGGGTGAGGTGCGTGCGGTCCACGGGACTCTCGCGTGCCGGACGAGTGTACCGCGCGGCAGCACGCGTTTTGCTGATCTGCGGCAACGTCCGATGGCCCGCGACCGCTTGGGGCGACGCCATGGTCGCGGGTAAACTCGGGGCATGGCGGTGCGCATCGTGCGACTGGGTTCGCCGCGGGCGAGCGAGGAGGGATTGCGGATCGGCACCGTGCGCCATCCGCCGCGCGGCGTCCGCAAGGCCGACTACGCGGCGCAGGACTGGTTCGACGTCTGGTATCCGGAGCTGGCGCCCTCGCCCGAGACGCTCGCGCGCGGCCGCGACGGCGCCGATCCGCATGCGTGGTCGACGTTCGTCAAGCGCTTCCGCCGCGAGATGGCGGCGCCGCCCGCCGCGCGCACGCTCGACCTGCTGGCGGCGCTGTCGCATCGCGCCGACTTCTCGGTCGGCTGCTATTGCGCCGACGAGGCGCATTGCCACCGGTCGGTGCTGCGCACGCTGCTCGCCGAGCGCGGCGCGAGGATCGAGTGAACGCCGAACGCTTCACGCTTGATTTCGCGACGCGGGTCGCGTTCCGGGGACCGCGGGGAGGCGAGGCGCCGGCCGCGGATGGCTGACGTTGTCGCCGGCGCTGCCGGAGCCATGGACATCCCGCGTTCCCCGCCATCCGTCGAGGTGGCGCACACGCTGACCGGCGCGGAGGTGGCAGCCCGGCTCGACGCCGGACCGGACGGCCTGCCGGCGGCCGAGGCGCTGCGCCGGCGCGAGGTCTACGGTCCGAACGCGCTGGAGGCCACGCGGCGCGTGTCGGCGTGGACGGTGCTGGCCGAGCAGTTCCGCAACGTCCTGGTCGCGATCCTGCTCGTCGCGACCGTAGCCTCCGCGTTCCTCGGCCACGCGATCGAAGCGATCGCCATCGCGGTCATCGTGACGGTGGCGATCCTGCTGGGCTTCGTGCAGGAGTACCGCGCCGAGCGCGCGATGGAAGCGCTGCGCACGCTCACGGCGCCCTCCGCGCGCGTGCTGCGCGACGGCCGCGAGACCGAGATCCCGGCGCGCGACCTCGTGCCCGGCGACGTGCTGGTGCTGCGCACCGGCGACCGGGTGGCCGGCGACGCCCGGCTGCTGGAAGCGGCGAGCCTCGCGGCGCAGGAAGCCGCGCTGACCGGCGAGTCGGAGCCGGTGGAAAAGGGCACGGGCGTCGTCGCCGATGCCGCCGCCGCGGTCGGCGACCGCACGAACATGGTGTTCGCCGGCACGTCGATCGCGCGCGGCCGTGGCCGCGCGCTGGTCGTGGCGACCGGCATGCAGACCGAGTTCGGGCGCATCGCCCGCCTGCTGGAGTCGGTCGAGTCCGGCCCGACGCCACTGCAGCGCAACCTCGACCGGCTCGGCCGCGCGCTCGTCCGCGTGGCGCTCGCGATCGTCGCCGTGATCGTCGTGCTGGGGCTCGCGCGCGGCCAGCCGTTCGTCGACATGCTGGTGTTCGGCATCGCGCTCGCCGTGGCGGTCGTGCCGGAGGCGCTGCCGGCCGTGGTCACGATCTCGCTCGCGCTCGGCGTGCAGCGGCTGGTGCGCCGCCGCGCGCTGATCCGCCGGCTCGCCGCCGTCGAGACGCTGGGCAGCACGTCGGTCATCTGCTCGGACAAGACCGGCACGCTCACCAAGGACGAGATGACCGCGCGCCGCGTCTACGTGCACGGCCAGCTCGTCGAGGTGACGGGCGTGGGCTACGCGCCGCACGGCACGTTCGAGCGCGACGGCGCGCCGTTCGCCGGCACCGGCGGGCTCGCGGCGCTGCTCGGCGCCGCCGCGCTCGCGTCCGACGCGCGGATCGTCCGCGGCGACGCCGACGGCACGTGGCACGTGCACGGCGACCCCACCGAAGGCGCGCTGGTCGCGGCGGCCGCCAAGGCCGGCCTCCTCAAGCACGAGCTCGACGCGCGCTACGCGCGCGTGCACGAGATCCCGTTCGAGTCCGAGACGAAACGGATGACGACGCTGCACGCCACCCCCGACGGCGTGGTCGCACACGCGAAGGGCGCGCCCGAGGTCCTCGTCGCCGACTGCGCGTGGGAGCGCACGGCCGACGGCGTCGTGCCGCTCGACGCGGCCGGGCGCCGGCGCATCCTCGCGGAGGCGCACGCGATGGCCGACGACGCGCTGCGCGTGCTGGCGGTCGCGACCCGCGCCGACGCGACGCCCGAAAACGCGCAGCGCGACCTCACGTTCCTGGGCCTCGTCGGCATGATCGACCCGCCGCGCCCGGAGGCGCAGGCCGCGATCGCCACCTGCGAGCGGGCCGGCATCGCCGTCGTCATGATCACCGGCGACCACCCGACGACCGCGCGCGCCGTGGCGCGCGAGCTGGGCCTGCCCGGCACGGGGAGCGTGGTGACCGGCGTCGATCTGGACGCGATGGACGACGCCGAGCTCGCACGCCGCGTCCCGGAAATCACCGTCTACGCGCGCGTGTCGCCGGCGCACAAGCTGCGGGTCGTCGCGGCGCTGCAGGCGCAGGGGCACGTCGTCGCGATGACCGGCGACGGCGTCAACGACGCGCCGGCGCTCAAGAAGGCCGACATCGGCGTCGCGATGGGCGTGAGCGGTACCGACGCCGCGCGCGAGGCCGCCGCGATGACGCTGACCGACGACAACTTCGCGTCGATCGTCGCGGCCGTGGAGGAGGGCCGCGGCATCTACGGCAACATCAAGAAGTACCTGATGTTCCTGCTGTCGTGCAACGTCGGCGAGATCGGCCTGATGGCGGGCGCCACGCTCGCCGGCATCCCGCTGCCGCTGACGGCCGTGCAGATCCTCTACGTCAACCTCGCCACCGACGGCCTCCCCGCGCTCGCATTGGCGGTGGACCCGCCGGAGCACGACCTGATGCGGCGCCGGCCGCGCGACCCGCGCACCGGGATCTTTACGCGCCCGGTCGTCGCGCTGGTGCTGGCCGGCGGCGCGTGGTCGACGCTCGTCAACTTCGCGCTGTTCGTGTGGGCGTGGCGCTCGGGGCGCAGCCTCGCCGAGGCGATGACGATGTCGTTCGTGTGCGTCGTGCTGATCCAGCTCTTCAACGCCTACAACTTCCGGTCGGACCGGCTGTCGATCGTCCGGCGGCCGTTCGCCAACCGCTGGTTGAACCTCGCCGTCCTGTGGGAGCTGGGGCTCCTCACGCTGGTCGTCTACCTGCCGGTGCTGCACGCGCCGTTCGGCACGTTCGCGCTGACGGCCGCCGACTGGGCGATCGTCGTCGCCGCGGCGTTCACGATCGTCCCGGTGCTCGAGGTCGCCAAGGCGCTCGCGCGGCGTGGCGCGTTCGGCCCGCTGCGGTAAGCGTTCCGCGCCCGGCGTCGGGAACAGAACGGCGCGGCGCGCTGTTCGCCCTGCCGGCGCCGTCCGTGCCACTTGCGGCGCGTTCCGATTCCAGTAAAGTGTTCGGCCGCCGCCACCGTCGGCGCGAGGGGAGAAACCGGATGGCAAAGCTCAACATCAACGGCAAGGTCCGCGACGTGCAGGTCGAGCCCGACACGCCGCTGCTCTGGGTCATCCGCGAGCAGGTGGGCCTGACCGGCACCAAGTACGGCTGCGGCGTCGCCCAATGCGGCGCGTGCTCCGTGCACGTCAACGGCGAGGTCGTCCGGTCGTGCTCGCTGCCGGTGGGGTCGGTCAAGCCGACCGACCGGATCGTCACCATCGAGGGCCTGTCGCCGGCGCGCTCGTCCGCGGTGCAGAAGGCCTGGGCCGCGCTCGACGTCCCGCAGTGCGGCTACTGCCAGTCCGGGCAGATCATGGCGGCCACGGCGCTGCTCGCGAAGAACCCGGACCCGAGCGACGGCGAGATCGACGACGCGATGACCAACATCTGCCGCTGCGGCACGTACCAGCGCATCCGCGCCGCCGTGCACCTGGCCGCGAAGTCGGCGCCGGCCGGCAAGCGCGACAAGTCCGCCGCCTGACCCGCGAGGAGAGCCGCCATGACCGGAACCGTCCGCAGCAAGGCGCCGAACCTCGCGCGCCGCAAGTTCATCGTCAGCTCGGCCGCCGCCGGCGGCGGGCTCGCCATCGGCCTCACGGTGCCGTTCGGCATCGACGCCGCCGCCGCGCAGCGCGCGACCGCCGCCCCGGCCGAGGTCAACGCGTGGGTCGTCGTCAGGCCCGACGAGACGTGCGTGATCCGCGTCGTCCGCTCGGAGATGGGACAGGGCACGCTGACCGGCCTGGCGCAGCTCGTGGTCGAGGAGCTCGAATGCGACTGGAACAAGGTCGCGACCGAATTCCCGACGCCGGGCCAGAGCCTCGCGCGCAAACGCGTGTGGGGCGAGTTCGGCACCGGCGGCAGCCGCGGCATCCGCATCTCCGAGGACTACGTCCGCCGCGGCGGCGCGCTCGCCCGCGTCATGCTGCTGCAGGCGGCCGCCGACCAGTGGAAGGTGCCGGTGGCGGAGCTCACGGTCGCCAACGGCGTGATCACGCACGGGCCGAGCGGCCGCACGACGACGTACGGCAAGGTCGCGCCCGCGGCCGCGAAGCTGACGCCGCCCGACCCGAAGAGCATCACGCTCAAGGATCCGCGGCAGTGGAAGGTCGCCGGCAAGCCGATGAAGCGGCTCGACACCGCGGAGAAGCTCGACGGCAGCCTCGTCTACGCGATCGACGTCAAGCTGCCCGGCATGCTGTGCGCGGCGATCCGCGACTGCCCGGTGTACGGCGGCAAGCTCGTGAGCTTCGACAACGCGAAGATCGCGTCGATGCCCGGCGTCAAGCGCGCCGTGCGCGTCAACGACACGACGGTGGCGGTCGTCGCCGACACGTGGTGGCACGCGAAGAAGGCGCTCGACGCGCTGCCGATCGTCTGGGACGAGGGCCCCAACGCCACGCGCACCAGCGCCGACATCGCCGCGCACCTGAAGGAGGGCCTGACCGCCGCCAACGTTTACGCGATGCGCAACGAGGGCGACGCGCTCGCGGCCATCGCCGCCGCGCCGGTCAAGGTCGAGGCCGTCTACAGCACGCCGTTCCTCGCGCACGCGACGATGGAGCCGATGAACTGCACGGTGCGGCTCACCGCCGACCGCGCGGAGGCGTGGGTCGCCACGCAGAACGGCGAGGCGGCGCTCGCCGCGCTGTCCGAGCAGTCCGGCCTGCCGCTCGAGAAGTGCGAGGTCTACAAGCACCTGCTGGGCGGCGGCTTCGGCCGCCGCGGCGGCGCGCAGGACTACGTGCGGCAGGCGGTAGGCATCGCGAAGGAATTCCCCGGCGTCCCGGTCAAGATGATCTGGAGCCGCGAGGAGGACATGACGCACGACTTCTACCGGCCGATCTCGCAGTGCCGGCTGCAGGCGGGCATCGACGCCTCCGGGAACCTGACGGCGCTGCACCTGCGCGTGTCCGGCCAGTCGATCAACGCGTTCAACAACCAGGCGGCGGCGCGCGACGGCAAGGACGACCGCCAGCTGCAGGGCTACTACGATAAGCCCGGCGACGCGCAGATGGGCTACACGGTGCCCAACCTGCTCGTCGAGTACGCGATGCGCAACACGCACGTGCCCGTCGGCCCGTGGCGCGGCGTCAACACCAACCAGAACGGCGTCTACCTCGAATGCTTCATCGACGAGGCGGCCAAGGCGGCCGGCAAGGACCCGCTCGAGTTCCGGCGCGCGCTCATGGGCAAGCACCCGAAGCACCTCGCCGTGCTGAACGCGGCCGCGGAGAAGGCCGGCTGGGGGACGCCGCTGCCGCCCGGCGTGCATCGCGGCATCGCGCAGTTCATGGGCTACGGCAGCTACTCGGCGGCGGTGGCCGAGGTGTCCGTCGGCAAGGACGGCCGCCTCAAGGTGCACCGGATGGTGCTGGCGCTCAACTGCGGCCACGCGGTCAACCCGGACCAGATCGCCGCGCAGGTCGAGGGCTCCGTCGCGTACGGGCTGTCGGCCACGCTCTACGGCGAGATGACGGTCGACAAGGGCCGCGTGGTCGAGACCAACTTCCACACGTATCCGATCCTGCGCCTCGCGGAAATGCCAAAGGTCGAGACGGTGATCGTGCCGACGTTCGACTTCTGGGGCGGCGTCGGCGAGCCGACGATCTGCGTGGTCGCGCCGGCGGTGATGAACGCGATCTTCGCGGCGACCGGCAAGCCGATGCGCAACCTGCCGTTGCGCAATCCGGTGGAGGCGCTGTCCAAGGCATGACGGGCGCGACGCGGCGCATCGCGGTGGGCGCGGCGCTCGCGTGGGCGGCGGGCGCCGCGGCGGCGGAATTCGCGATCGTCGCCGACGGCATCCCGGCGCCGCTCGCCGCGGCGGGCGACGCCGCGCGCGGCCGCACGCTCGTCATCGCGCGCGAGTCCGCCAACTGCGTGCTCTGTCATGCGGTACCGGATCCCGCGATCCGCTTCGCGGGCAACGTCGGCCCGTCGCTGGCGGGCGTGGGCGCGCGCCTGACGGCCGCGCAGCTGCGGCTGCGCGTCGCCGACAACCTGCGCGTGAACCCCGACAGCGTGATGCCGAGCTACTTCAAGACCGAGGGCCTCGACCGCGTGGCCGCCGCCTACGCGGGCAAGCCGGTCCTCACGGCGACGGAGGTCGAGGACGTGGTCGCGTTTCTGGCGACGTTGCGATGAGCGGCGTCGCACACGAGCCCGAAGGACCACCCCGAGGGCGAATGCCGGAGCGCGCAGCGCGCAGGCACCCCAGCGAGCCTCGCCGCCGCGCGCTCAAGGCCGCGGGCGCGCTCGCGCTCGTCGCGTGCGTCCCGGCGCGCGCGGCCGACGACGCGTGGCCCGCCATCCCGGCGCTGACCGCGTGGCTCGCCGGCCGCGTGCCGAGGCGCGAGCGCGTGCGCCTCGCGCTGCCCGCGATCGCCGACAACGGCTTCTCGGTGCCGCTGCGCATCGCGGTGGCCGGCCCCTTCGCGCCCGGCCCCTGGGTGCGGTCGCTGCGCCTGTTCTCCGAGGCCAACCCGGTGCCCGAGATGGCGGCGTTCGCGTTCCCGCAACCCGTCGAGCGCGTCGAGGTCGAGACGCGCGTGCGCCTCGCCGCCACCCAGCACGTCGTCGCCGTCGCCGAGATGACCGACGGCCGCCTGTACGCCGCCGCGACCGAGGTCGTCGTGACGCTGGCCGGCTGCATGGACGGAACGTAGCCGTGGCCGACGCCCGCATCACCGTCCCGCCGGTCGTCGCGCGCGGCCAGCCGTTCGAGGTGCGCGTCCAGATCCGGCACCCGATGGAGACCGGCTACCGGACCGACGACGCCGGCCGTGCGATCGCGCGCAACGTGATCCGCACGCTCGCGTGCCGCTACGACGGCGAGACGGTGTTCGCCGCGCAGATGAGCCCCGGCATCGCCGCCAACCCGTACCTGCGGTTCTTCGTCACCGCGCGCGGCTCGGGCGAGCTCGTGTTCGAATGGGCCGACGACGCCGGCGTGCAGGAGACGGCGCGCGCCGCGGTGACCGTCGGCTGATGCGGCGCGCGCTGGCCGCGCTCGCGGCGCTGTACGTCGCGCTCGCCTGCGCGCAGGAACGGCCCATTCCGCGCGGCGCGCTGCGCTCCGGCTCGACGTTCGCCGGCGCCGACGTGCGCGCGATGCAAACCGACGACGCGGACAATCCCGGCATGCTCTGGGTGAGCCGCGGCGAGGCGCTGTGGAACGCGCCGGCGGGCCCGGACGCGCGCAGCTGCGCGTCCTGCCACGGCGACGCGCGCACGGCGATGCGCGGCGTGGCGGCGCGCTACCCGGCGTACGACGCGGCGGCGGGCGACGTCGTCGACCTCGACGCGCGCATCGCCTCTTGCCGCAACGAGCGGCAACGCGCCGCGCCGCTCGCGCGCGAGTCCGACGACCTGCTCGCGCTCTCCGCATGGGTGGCGTTCCAGTCGCGCGGGATGCCGATTTCGGTGGAGATCGACGGCCCGGCGCGCGCCGCGTTCGACCGCGGCGAAGCGTTCTACCGGCAGCGGCACGGCCAGATGAACCTCGCGTGCACGCACTGCCACGACCGCCACTGGGGAAAGCGCCTGCTGAACGAGACCATCAGCCAGGGCCACCCCGATGCGTTCCCCGCGTACCGCCTCGAATGGCAGGGGATCGGTTCGCTGCAGCGGCGCATCCGCGCGTGCCTGTTCGGCGTGCGCGCGCAGATGCCGGCGCCGGGCGCGCGCGAGCTGACCGACGTCGAGCTCTACCTCGCGTGGCGCGCGAACGGTCTGCCGCTGTCCGCGCCGGGCGTGCGGCGATGAGCGGCGTGCGCGCGGTCGCGCCCTGGCTTCGCCGCGTCGCCGCGGCCGCGTGCCTGGTGCTGGCGAGTGCGTGCGCGCTGCTGCCGGTCGCCGTTGCGCAGGCGCTGCCGCCGCTGCCGGAGGAACTCGCGCAGGCGCAGGACCTGCGCGGCGCCTACCGGTCCGCGCTGTGCCTGCGCGACGACATGCGCACCGAAGACTGCGCGACGGTGCTCCACCGCTTCGCGGGCGAGCGTCCGGCGCCGCGGCCGCCGCCGGCGAATCCGGCAGGTTACCGGCTGCTGTTCGTGCCCGGGTTCCTCGCGTCGTGCTTCCCATCGGTGGAGACGTTCGCCGACGTCGTCGCCGCGGCGCGCGCGCAGGGCTTCGACGCCCGGGCGCTCGCGGCCGAGGGACGCAACGGCGTCGACGCCAACGCGCGCATGCTCGCGAAGCAGCTGAAGCACCTGCCCGCCGACGACCGCAGCATCGTGCTGGTCGGCCACTCGAAGGGCGCGGTCGACGCGCTCGCGTTGATTGTGGCGCGGCCCGAGCTCACGCGTAGCGTCGTCGCGGTGCTCGCCGTCGGCGGCGCGCTTCAGGGCAGCCCGCTCGCGGATCGCCTGCACGGCCTGTACCGCGCGACGCTCGGCGCGTTCCCGTTTCCCGACTGCGTGCCCGGCGACGGCGACGCGGTGGCGGACCTCTCGCCGCAGCTGCGCCGCGACTGGTGGGCGCAGCACGGCGCCGAAGTGAAGGTTCCCGTGTATTCGCTCGTCAGCGTGCCCGACGCGGAGCGCCTGTCCGCGTCGCTGCTGCTGCCGTACGCGGGCCTCGCCCGCGATTCGCGCTACAACGACGGCATGGTGCTCGCGCGCGACCAGATCGTGACGCCGGGCCGGCTGCTCGGCGTCGTGAACGCCGACCACCTCGCGGTGGCCATCCCGTTCCCGGGCGGGCTGCCGTGGGCGCTGACGATGACGGCGGTCCCGTTCCCGCGACCGCAGGCGGTGCTGGCCGCGATCGACGTCATCGCGGCGGAGACCCGCCCGGCGAAGTGACGAGTGTCGCGCTTGCCGCGCGGCGCCGGAACCAGGGTGCGCGAACGGCCGTGGATTGGTAGCCGTCGCTGAAATCGGCGAGGCCCGCGAGCGCGGCTTCGGCGTCCTGGCCGTCGCGGACGGCGAACGCGTCGAAGCCGGCCTGTGCGAGGTGGGCCAACTGGTCGCGGCCGACGTAGCCGATCGCGCGCAGCTCGCCGCGGTAGCGGTAGCGCTCGCGCAGCAGGCGCGCCGTCGAGTAGCCGCGGCCGTCGGTGAACGACGGGAAGTCGACGGCGATCACCGGCAGCCGCGCGACGTCCGGCGCGAGCGCGGCCGGATCGTCGGCGGGCGCGAGCCACGCGCCGGCGTCGCCGCGCGCGACCAGCGCCGCGCGCGCCTTGCTCCACAACGCCAGCGGCACGATCACCGGCGTCGCGTCGGGCAGGTCGGCGAGCGAGGTGGCCTCGCGCACGAGGACGTACGGATCGGCGACGACCGCGCCGCCCTTAAGCAACGGTTGCATAGACGCGCTCCTTGAAGGGCTCGATGCCGAGCCGGTGCACGGTGTCGACGAAGCGCTCGTCGTCGTGGCGCGGCTCGACGTAGGCCTCGATCAGCCGCGCGACGACGTCGGGCATCTCGTGCGCGGCGAACGAAGGTCCGATCACGCGGCCGATCGCCGCGCGCTCGCCCTGCGTGCCGCCGATCGTCACCTGGTACCACTCGGACCCGTTCTTGTCGACGCCGAGCACCCCGATGTGGCCGACGTGGTGGTGGCCGCACGCGTTCATGCAGCCAGAGATGTTGACGTCGATCTCGCCGATGTCGTGCAGGTAGTCCAGGTCGTCGAAGCAGCGCTGGATCGCCTCGGCGATGGGGATCGACTTCGCGTTGGCGAGCGCGCAGTAGTCGCCGCCCGGGCAGCAGACGATGTCGGTGAGGAGGCCGATGTTGGGTGTCGCGAGGCCGAGCGACTTCGCCTCGACCCACAGCGCGCGCAGGTCGCGCTGGCGCACGTCGGCGAGGATCAGGTTCTGCTCGTGCGACACGCGCAGCAGCCCGAAGCTGTAGCGGTCCGCGAGCTCGGCCACGGCGTCCATCTGCCCCGACGTGACGTCGCCGGGCGCGACCCCCGTCTTCTTGAGCGACAGCGTGACGATCGCGTAGCCGGGTACCTTGTGCGGATGCACGTTGCGCGCGGCCCAGTTCGCGAACCCGCGGTGGTCGGCGACCGCGGAACGGAAGCCGATGTCGTCGCCCGCGAATCGCTCGTACGGCGGCGGCACGAAGTGCGCGGCGAGCCGGTCGAACTCCTCGTCGGGCACGGTCGCCGGGCCGTCGGCCAGTTGCGCCCACTCGGCCTCGACGTCCGCCGCGAACGCCTCGGGCGTGCGCTCCTTGACGAGGATCTTGATCCGCGCCTTGTACTTGTTGTCGCGGCGGCCGTAACGGTTGTAGACGCGCAGGATCGCGTCGAGGTAGTTGAGGATCTCGGCGCGCGGCAGGAACTCGCGGATCACGCGGCCCACCATCGGCGTGCGCCCGAGGCCGCCGCCGACGGCGACGCGGAAGCCGATTCCGCCGTGCGCGTCGCGCACGAGCTGCAGCCCGATGTCGTGCACGAGGATCGCCGCGCGGTCGCGCGTGGCGCCGGTCACGGCGATCTTGAACTTGCGCGGCAGGTACGCGAACTCCGGGTGCAGCGTCGACCACTGGCGGACGAGCTCGGCGTACGGGCGCGGGTCGACCGCCTCGTCGCCGGCCACGCCGGCGTAGTGGTCCGACGTGACGTTGCGCACGCAGTTGCCCGACGTCTGGATCGCGTGCATGCCGACGCGCGCGAGCAGGGCCAGGATGTCCGGAACGTCCGCGAGGCGCGGCCAGTTCAACTGGAAGTTCTGCCGCGTCGTGAAGTGCCCGGAGCCGCGGTCGTACTCGCGCGTGATCCGCGCGAGCGCGCGCAGCTGCCGCGACGACAGCAGCCCGTACGGAATCGCGATCCGCAGCATCGGCGCGTGCCGCTGGAGGTAGAGGCCGTTCATCAGCCGCAGCGGCCGGAACTCGTCGTCGGTCAGCTCGCCGGCGAGATAGCGGCGCGTCTGGTCGCGGAATTGCGCGACGCGCTCGTCGACGATGCGCTGGTCGAAGGGTTCGTAGGCGTACATGGCGGGTCCGTCGTGGGATCGCCATCGGACTGTACGAACGAACTCTAATAAACAGAAGGAATTTAAAGCTATTCGGTTATTCCTCCTGCGTATATATTGGCGCGCATTGCGGCGCCGTCGCGCGAGCCGCTTCGTATAATCGGCCGATGGCGACTACCGGCCTCATCCTCTTCGGGCACGGCGCGCGCGACCCGCGCTGGGCGGAGCCGTTCGAGCGTTTGCGCGACAAGGTGGCCGCGGCGCGGCCGACGGTGGAGGTGCGCCTCGCGTTCCTCGACCTGATGGAGCCCGACCTTCCGACCGCCGCCGGCGCGCTGGTGGCGATCGGCTGCGAGGCGCTGCGCGTCGTTCCCGTGTTCTTCGGGCAGGGCGGCCACATCCGCGACGACGTGCCGCGGCTGGTGGAAGCCGTGCGCGGCGCGCACCCGCACGTGACGGTCGAGCTGGTCGCGGCGATCGGCGAGCACGACGCGGTGCTGGAGCAGATCGCGCTGGTCGCGATCGACGCGTTGCCCGGCTGACGCCTACGCCGCGCCCGCCGCGCGGACGGGGCAGGAAGCCGGGAACGCCAGCGCCGGCGCCTGCGTCCGCACGAAGTCCACGAATGCCTTCGCCGGCGGCGACAGCTCGCGCCCGACCGGATACACGAACGCGAGCGTGCGCGCGAGCGGAAAGCCCGCGACGTCGAGCTCGACCAGCCCCGGCGGCCCGCGGTCGTCGTCGCAGGCGTGTCGCGCGAGGATGGACACGCCCAACCCGGCGGCGATCGCCTGCCGGATCGCCGCGTCGCTTTCGAGCTCGAGGCGCACGCGCGGGGCGAACCCGGCGCGCGCGAACGCCTGCTCCGCGGCCATCCGTGTCCCCGATCCTTGCTCGCGCAGGACGAACGACTCGGCGGCGAGGCGCGCGCACGCAATCGCGCGTGCGCCGGCCAGCGGGTGATCGGCGCGCGCGACCACGACCAGCGGCTGCGCGAGGATCGCCTGCCGCACGACGTCGCGGTCGACCGGCGGCGTGGCGAACACGTAGAGGTCGTCCTCGTTGGCCGTCAGGCGCTCGATCAGCTGCGTCCGGTTGCGCCGGGCGAGCGCCTGATCGAGCCCCGGGTAGCGCGCGGCGAACGCCGCCACCGCGCGCTGCAGCAGCGCGCCGCAGGTCGTGCTCGCCGCGACGCGCACGCAGCCGCGGTCCAAGCCGCGCAGCGCGGCGAGCTCGTCGTCCAGGTCGGACAGCGCGGCCAGCACGCGCAGGCAGTGCGCGTGCGCGCGCCGGCCCGCCTCGGTCAGGTAGACGTTGCGCCCGATCTGCTCGAACAGCGGCAGCCCGACGGTGTCGGTCAGCTTGCGGATTTGCGCGGAGACCGTCGGCTGCGCCATGTGCAGCGACTCCGCGGCGCGGGTGAAGCTGCCGAGGCGCGCGCTCGCGTCGAACACGGCGAGCTGCGGCAGCGTTCCGTGGCGCAGGTAGCGGCGGATGCGGTTGTGCGGCATGCGAACCTCCGTCGTCGGCGAGACCAACCGCCGGCGGAGGACGCGAATGCACGCGAGACCTTCGCCAGGCGGCGAAGGTCTCGCTTGCACGCTTCGACGAAGGTGCCGGCACGGCCGGGGCGTTGGCCCGTATTGACGACCGCACCGCGGCGGCCCGGAGCCGGGCCGCTTTAGCTACTCCCCTTCGATGGGGCGCCCGTGGATTGCCCGGGCGTGACGCCTTTGTAGCACGGCCGTTTCCCCGCCGTCAACGCGTGGGGGAGGGCGGTCCCGCCGCGCGATTCCGGATGGATTCGATCACCAATCGCGAATAGTCGGCGGCGAAACCGCGCCCGACAATGGCGGCAGGCAACCGACCGACGGGCGCACGGGCGATGGACCTCCTCTCGACGCATTTCCTCTCGGCATTGCTGGCGATCGTCGTCATCGACCTCGTGCTCGCCGGCGACAACGCGATCGTCATCGCGCTCGCGGCGCGCAACGTGCCGCGGCATCTGCAGCGGCGGGCGATCGTCTGGGGCACGGTCGGCGCGATCGTCGTGCGCACGTCGCTGACGCTCGTCGTCGTCGCGCTGCTCGAGATTCCGGGCCTGCGGCTCGTCGGCGGCGCGCTGCTCGTGTGGATCGCGTGGAAGCTCTTGCTGCCCGAGAACGGCCCCGAGACGCCGACGCAGGGCGCTGCGGCGGGCACGTTCTGGGCGGCGCTGCGCACGGTGATCGTCGCCGACACCGTGATGGGCCTCGACAACGTGCTCGCGGTCGCGGGCGCGGCGCACGGCAGCTTCCTGCTCGTCGCGCTCGGGCTCCTCGTCAGCATCCCGATCGTGATCTGGGGCAGCACGCTGATCCTGCGCGTCGTCGAGCGCTACCCCGCGTTCGTGTACCTCGGCGCCGGCGTCCTCGCGTGGACCGCCGTGAAGATGATGACGGCCGAGCCGTGGCTCGCCGGCTTCCTCGCCGCGCATCCGCTCGTCGCCCCGCTCGCGCACGCCGTCGTCGTCCCCGGCGTGCTGTGGGCGGGCTTCGTGCACAACCATCGCCGGCTCGAGTCGCGGATCTCGGCGCGCATCGCGCGCTTTCCGCGGGCGCCCGCGCCGCGGTCTTCCGACGTCGCCACAGGAGGTGTCGCCATGCTGAAGGTCCTCGTTCCCGTCGACGGCTCGCCCAACGCGCGCCACGCGGTGCGCCACGTGATCGCCGAGTTCCGCCGCGACCCGGCGTTCGAGGTACATCTGCTCAACGTGCAGGCGCCGTTCTCGCGGCACGTCGCGCAGTTCGTCGCCAAGTCCGACCGCGACGGCTACCGGCGCGAGCAGTCCGACGCCGTGCTGGCGCCGCTGTCGGCGCTGCTCGACGAGCACCGCATCCCGCACGCCGTGCACGTGAAGGTCGGCCGCAAGGCCGAGGCGATCGCCGAGGAAGCGCGGCGCCTCAAGTGCGACCACATCGTGCTCGCGACCGCGCGCAAGAACTCGCTGACGCGGATGGTCGAGGCCTCGGTCACCAACCGCGTGCTCGACCTGACGTCGGTGCCGGTCGAGGTCGTCGTCGGCGCCTCGGTGTCGAAGCTCGAGCGCTACGGGATCCCGTTCGGCATCGGCGCCGGGCTGGGCGCGCTGGCGCTGCTCGCGCTCGACTGACCGCGCCGCCCGATCAGCGCGCCGGCGGCGCCGGCCACGTCAGCGCGACGCCGCCGCCGCCGAAGTGGCCTTTGCGGGTCAGGAATCCTTCGGCTTCCATCAGGATCAGCGTCGTCAGCGACAGGCAGAGCCAGAAGCCGGCGAGCCCGATGGCGATCGGGATCGGGTTGGCGTCCCACAGCCGCCCGGCGGTCGTGGTCGCGGAGCTCGCGCGCCAGCGCCGCGGCAGCGTCGCGGCCGTCCAGACCGCCGCCACGCCGAGCGCGGCGCCCGCCACGACGACGCCGAGCCCGACGCCGACGAAGACCAGGATCGCGAGGCGCGTGTACGGCCCCCCCTCGACGAAGTTGCGCCACGTGGCGACCGCGAGCCGCGGCGCGCGCGCGAACGCGTCGGGCATCTGCGCGACGAAGCCCGGCCGCGGCGCCTGCACTTCCGCGGCGGCCGCCTTCGCCATCGCCGCGGCGCCGCCCAGTTCGTCGCGCACGGCGAGCAGGAACGCGTCGAACCCGCGCTCGTACGCGCCCTGCGCGAACGCCGGCAGCAGCTTCTCCTCGATGAGCTGGCGCACGCGCGCGTCGGGGAGCTGGCCCTCGAGCCCGTAGCCGACCTCCGCGCGCACGAGCCGCGGCTCGCGGAACACGAACAGCACGAAGCCCGTGTCGTTCTTCGCGGTGCCTACCTTCCAGTCGGTCGCCGCCTGCACGGTCCACGCCGCGAGGTCGCCCTCCGGTGGCCGCATCGCCGTGTACACGACGATCTCGGCGATGTTGGTGTTGAGGAGCCAGCCCGCGGTCTCCCGCGCGAAGCCGGGCGACACCATGCCGGCCTCGTCGACGAACGCCTGGTTGGGGCTCGCCGGCGTCGCGGGGGGCGGCGGCACCCCCGGCACCGCGAAGATCAGCAGCGCGACGACGACGGCGACCGCGAGCAGCCACAGGCGGATCCGGCGCACCGTTTGCGGATCGACTGCGGCCGGCGCAGCGGTCGGCTTGGACGGGGAGGGCGGGCGCGACGATGGCATGAGGGGGCGCGGAGCACGGCGGGAGCACGCAGACTGCCGCAGACCGCGCCGGCGCGCAATCGGGCCCGGCGTGGTTAAACTGCGGTCGAGACGCGGAATGCAACCGCACGCCGCGGCGGACGATCGACGATGACGAACGCGCGCGACCGGGTGACGGGCACCGTGCTGGTGCTGCTGCAGTTCCTGCTGCTGGGCGCGCTGGCGCTCGGCGCCGCGCTCGTTGCGGGACCCAGCGGCGCTCCGGCGATCGCGTGGCTGCTCGGCATCGCCGGCCTCGCGCTGGGGGCGTGGGCCGTGACCTGCAACCGCCCCGGCAACTTCAACATCCGGCCGGAGCCGCGCGCCGGCGGGCATCTGGTCGTCGCCGGACCGTACCGGTGGATCCGGCATCCGATGTACACGGCGGTGCTCGCGGTCGCGGCGGCGTGCGCGCTGGCGATCGGCTCCGTCTGGGGCTGGGCCGGCGTGCTCGCGCTCGCCGGCGTGCTCGTCGCGAAAGCGAACGTCGAGGAGCGCGCGATGCTGGCCGCGCACGCCGGTTACGGCGCGTATCGCGCGCGGACGAAGCGCTTCGTTCCGTGGCTGGTGTAGGCAAGGCCGAGGCGATCGCGGAAGCGCATTCGCCGACCGCCGCGCCGGGATCGCGCCTCAGCCCTGCGGCAACGGAATGCCGCCGCGGCGCAGGATCGGCAGCAGGCGCGGGTCGGCGCGGATCGCGTCGAGCGCCGGGTGGACCCCGGCGAACAGCGTCATGGGCGCGCGCTCGTCGATCGCGGCCTGCAGCCACCGCAGCGCCGGTTCGACGTCGGCCATGACGGCGTAGGCGCGCGCGATCTCCCAGGCCGAGACGTAGCGCAGGCGGCGCTCTCCGGCGAGCGCCTCGAGTTCCCGGCGCGCTTCGTCGCACCGGCCGGTCGCGGCGAGCACGAACGCCCGCGTCTCGCGAACCCGCGGCTGCAACGGCGCCATCGCGGAGGCTTCCTCGATCTGGGCGAGGGCGTCCTCGCTGCGTCCTGCCACCGCGAGCGCCACGGCAAGGCGGAGGCGGCCGGGGACGAACCGCGCGTCCATCGCGAGCGTGTGCTCCAACTGGCGCACGGCCTCGTCCGGGCGCCGGGCGAAGACCAGGAAGTCGCCGAGGTTCATGTTCAGTCCGAGATCGAACGGGCTCAGCTTGACCGCTTCGCGGAGCAGCGCGAGTCCCCCCTCGAACTCCCCGCGCATGATCAACAGGTCGCCGTAGCCGAGATGCGCGTTCGTGTAGCTCGGATTGAGCGCCAGCGCGCGCACGAAGGCGCGCTCGGCCTCCTCGAAATCCCAGTCGAAGAAGAGCCCGACCGCGCCGAGCGCCGTCTGCGTCTCCGCGCTCTCGGGGTCGAGCGCGAGCGCCCGCGCGAGATGCCCGCGCGCGGCGTCGGCAGCCGCGCCGGGCGTCTCGACGCTGTAGAGAGCGAGCAGGATCCGGGAGTCGGCGAGCCCCACGTGCGCGGGCGCGAAGTCGGGTGCGTCGTCGACGCAGGCCGCGAATTCGGCGATCGCCTTGCGCACCGCGTCGACGCTCCGCTGCGCCCAGAAGAAGCGTCCCTTCAGGTAGTGCTGCAGCGCGGGCTCGGCGATCGCGATCTTCCGGTCGAGCCGCCCGGCCTCCGCGGGCCGCAGCCGCGCGCTGAGCGCATGCGCGACCGCCCGCGCGATCTCGTTCAGCATCGTGAGCACGTCGCGCATCTCGCGCGTCCACGTCTGCGCCCAGGCGTGCATCTCGCTGCGCGCCTCGATGAGCTGCACGACGACCTGGATCCGCGCCCCGTCGCCGAGCACCGAGCCTTCGACGACGTAGTCGACGCCGAGCTCGGCGGCGATCTCGCCGATGCGCTTGCTCGTGCCCTTGTAGGTCATCGACGACGTGCGCGCGATCACGCGCAGCGCGGCGACGCCGGCGAGGTTCGCGATCAGCAGTTCCGTGATGCCGTCGCAGACGTGGTCGCCGGCCGCGGCGCCCGCGAGATTGGCGAACGGGAGCACGGCGATCGAAATGGCCGTGCGCACGTCGCCGGGGGCCGCCGCACCGCCGCGGTCGTCGCTGGCGAACGTGACCGGCACCAGCAGCCGGTAACCGTGCTTGGACAGCGTCTCGATGAACCTGGGCTCGGCGCGCCCGTCGCCGAGCCGGTCGCGCAGGATCGAGATGCAGCGCGTCAGCACGCCGTCCGTCACGACGGCGCCGGCCCAGACCGCGTCGATCAGTTCGTCGCGCGACACGGGGCGCGGCGCGCGCAGCGCGAGCGCGACGAGGACGTCCATGACGCGCGGCTCGACCTGCGCGGTCCCGCCGGGGCCGGCGATGCTCCGGCGTGCCGGATCGACCCGAAATTCGCCGAGACTGAACCGTAGCGTCGCCTGTGCGCGCACGACTGCGCTCCTGGCTGCATCCGGGGCGCCGGCACGGACGGGGCACGCGGCGGCGCCCTTCGCCACGCGCCCTCGGGAAATCATCAGATTTTCATCGAGACTTCGCATCGGGGCACCCCTACAGTCGTCCTCACGCGGACGATTGGCCGACGCGTTGCCCGATGATCGTCGAGTTTAGCAGCGGGCAGGGCCGTGACCGATGGCCGCGGGGCTCCTTGCGTCCGGGTTCCGACGTCTGGTCCGGGCGCGGGGCGGTTCGGGCGGAGAAGGGCCGGCCGGCCGAGTCATCCTCGACGAGGGAGGAGGGGAACCATGTTCCAGTTCACGCATCTCGCGGCCGGTCTGCGGCTCGCCTGCATCGCCGCAACCGTGCTGGCGTTGTCCGGCGTCGCGCACGCGGGCACGACCACGCTCTTCGGCCAAGGCTGCGGCGGCGACCTCGTCAACACCAACGGCACGCTGCCCGCGGTCCTGACCGGCTCGGCGAGCGCCGCCTGCGTGGTCGGCAATACGACCACCGGCAGCTCGTCCGAATCCGGCGTGGCCGGGCCCGGGATCCTCGGGGCCTCCGTCGCGGCTCTGCACGACGGACCGGGGACGGCGTTCCGCTCGTCCATGCAGACGCAGTTCTCCGGCACGGTCGTCTTCGCCAGCCCGACCCCCGACCCCATCAACGTGCAGTTGCAGATCGTCGTCACGGGTCTGCTGACCGCGGACGCCGGGACGGGCTATGCGGTGGACCTCAATTCGACGGTTTTCGGTCACCTCGCCGGCTACAACTCGAGCTGCGGTTGCGGCATCGGCTTCCCGCCGCTCGACGGCCTGCCGCACGTCGTGGTGTCGGCGCCGTTGGCGGTGCCGGTCAACACGCCGGTTTCCGTCGACGTCCTGCTGCAGGCGGACGTCGGCGCCGGCGGCTGGCCGAACCAGATCACACTCGACATGCTGCACGGCGTCACGCTCAACCCGACTGCGGCCTTCGTGGTGCCCGCCGGGGTGACGGTCAACAGCGCGGACCTCAACATCAGCGACAACAAGTGGATCGATCCGACGCTGGGCGGCGTCACGATCAGCAACACCACGCTGACGTCGCTGCCGCCGATCCCCCCGACCGTCACGGGCAGCCTGACGATCACCGACAACCCCGATCTCACCGCCGCCGACATCTCGAACGTGACGAGCATCGGCGGCAGCCTCACCGTCACCGGCAACGGTAATGCCCCCGTGACCGTCGGCAGCCCGACCGTCGGCGGTGGCGTCACTCTCACGACCGGTAGCGGCAGCATTTCGGTGGGCTCGCCGGTGGCGGTCAACATCTCTCTCTCGACCGGCAGTGGCACCGTCTCGATGGGCTCGCCGAGTACGGCGGGCAACGTCACTCTCACGACCGGTAGCGGCAGCATCTCCATGGGCCCCGCGGCGTCCGTGGGTGGCAACCTCACACTGACTGGCGGCAGCGGTTTCGTCGACGTCACGGGCGCGAACGTGACCGGCACCACGTCCATCACGACCGTCGGCAGCCCGGGCGTGGCCGCCACGACGGCCGGCGGCACGACGACGGTCACCATGACCAACGGGGTCGCGACCATGTCCGTCGACCTGCCGACGGGCGCGTTCAGCGCGCCGGTCGCCTTCTCGATCGCGCCGGTGGACCCCGCCGCGATGCCGGGCACCGGTGCCGCGCCCGGCGGAGGCACGCTCACGCTGACGACCCTCTCGGCCTACCAGTTCACGTTCGCGGTGCCCACGCTCAACGCCGCGGCCACGCTCGACTTCGGCGTGCCGCTGGCCGCGCTTCCGGCCGCCGTCCAGTCCGACGTGCTCCTGGCGCTCGCGGTCGGCCGCCAGACGCTCGCGACGCTGGGCGACGCGCCGGGCAGCGTCTACCAGACGGTCGCCGTCTGCCCGGCGGGCACGCCGCCGGTCGCGAACGG